>NZ_CP047048.1:906474-1208632 GCF_030408555.1 Corynebacterium aurimucosum
GCGGCGCGGTGGATGCCTGCACCTCCCGCGGTATTTCAGGAGTGTCTGGATCGACGGTCATCGTCAACGTGGCTTCGTCCCGCGCGGCGGTGCGCGATGGCATGGCAACCTTGACGCCTTTGGTGCATCATCTAGTTGATCAGCTGCAGAAATCCAGCTTCTAATGTCGGAATCCACACCACGGTCCTCACGCTCGCGCCGTCGTCGGGCCCAGCGCCCGTCGACCGCCGAGAACTACGACCGCAGTTTCGATATCCCCACCGGCCCGGCACCGTTTGCTTCCGCAGCTGCGGGCGCCGATGAACTGCGCACAGTGAACATTGATGGGGATGCGCACGGCCCCGCCGGTGACAGTGACGACGAGGCCACAGGTGAGGCCTTTTATCGAGAGAATATGCCGCCGCATTTTGGCACTACGCAGTAAAACGAGGGCAGTTTGTAGAGACATAAATTAATCCCGCAGAGTTTCGGCGAAGAGCCGTCTCTGCGGGATAATTTTTAAGCTGTGGCTTCTGGCTTAGAAGTTGGAGCCCGGCTTGTTGGTGGTGGTGCCACCGTTCTCAGCAGCGAGGAGGTCGCGGATCTCGGCGAGCAGCTGCTCGGTGGTCGGAGCCGGCTCCTCCGGGTCCACACCCTGGCGGCGCTTAGCACGCTCGGTGATGGCGTTGATCGGGGCGATGATGCCGAAGTAGACCACAGCAGCGATGATCAGGAAGTTGATGATCGCGGTGATCACGGCGCCGAAGTCAACGAAGGTCTCCGGGTTGTCGGTGATCTGGAAGCCCAAGCCAGCAACCTCCGGGGAGCCGAAGGAGTTGATCAGCGGCTGGATAAGACTATTGGTGACGGAGGTGACAATTGCGGTGAAGGCGCCGCCGATGATGACGGCTACGGCCAGTTCGATGACGTTGCCGCGCATAATGAAATCTTTAAAGCCCTTGAGCATGGGAATATGTCCTTTTCTGCAGAGTGTGTGCTTCTTCGCTCTTGCGCCTGCGCTGCAGTGCGTGTGGTGAGTGCTCTAATGCGGTTCAAGTGGATGGCGCCTAGTTGGTATTGAGCCAGAAGGGCCGGATGGAGAGAGAAAAGTGGCTTGAAACTGAGGAGCGCTTACGTAGGAAGAAGCAAGGGGGGATTACGGGAAACGAGAAGACCACTGTTGAGCGCCCAAGGCATGCGTTGCCGTCAGGTTATGAAGCAGAATTGACGCAGTACCTATAGCGCCTGAGTGGATGTGCCCATACTAGGCAGAGTTTGCGTGTCGTGGCAACATCTTGTGGAGGCCTACCAGTGCAAACGCGATGATCTTCACAACTTAGCTTAACTGTGGGCGCGGTCGCCCACAATGACAACCGTGAGCGGTTGGGTCAGTGACGCGGCTGCTACAGCTTCGGCTGCTTCGGCTGGTAGCGCAACGAGGAGTGTGTGCGTGCGGGCCTCCTCTCCGCCGGCACCCACCGACACGACGCGTGCGCCACGGGCAATCGTTGAACCGCGGGCGGGGGCAGACAGGTTCTCACCGCCTTCGATCGTGCTGACGATATTGACGGTATCGCCATGATGGAGATTGCGGGCAATTTCCGGTTCCGCCAAAGTAAGTGGGATGAGGTGGCCGTCGTCCATCCCGAAATCCGCAATGAGATCCGAGCTGAGCAGACGGGTGCTGGTAAGGATTTCGCCGGCGCTGGCCGCTGCCACCAGAACACGCCCTACTGCATCCTCCGGGTTGCTTCCCAACGCCGTGGCGGGCAGGGCGGAGGAAGGGACGCGGGCCACGGTGACATCGCCAAGCGCCAGCGTCTCCCCGGCGGCCACGTCCCGGGTCATGACCACGGCGCGGGGCTGCTCGCGGGTCGAGGCGAGTGCACTTGCTGCCGCGGCAAGGAGCAAGATTGCCGCTGTTGCACGGCGAAGGATAACGCTGCGGCGATGCCCCGGGGTGCGCAGAACGTGAAGGAAATCCATACTTCTTTAGACTGCGTGTGGTGCCTTAGGGTTCCCGGGAATCGATAGAAAAGCGCAAGCCCAGAGCGTTGGCTCAAGACAAAGAGGTTGCTTAAAGCCAGCGCATTCCACGTTCGGTGAGGACGCCGTCGACTGGGCGGTCGTGCTCCTCGAAAGGAACCTCGCGGACCTCGCTGGAGTGAACCACGGCGACGACGGGCGGGCGTCCAGTGGGCAGCGGTGTGAGCGCGCGGTCATAGTAGCCGGCGCCTTTTCCTAGGCGCATGCCGGACTCGCTCACCGCCATTGCAGGCGCAAGGATGAGATCGAGGCGCGCCAAGATAGCGCTACTGTGGCGTTGCCCGACGGGTTCTGCAATCCCCAAGGCCCCTGGGCGCATAGCTTCCGGGCCGGCATAGAGCGTCCACGAAAGCTCCCCCTTTTCCCCAGAAATAGGTAGGTAGACTTCCTTGCAGAGTGCTGCCACGGTATCCACAAAGTTGGGCCCGCCGGGCTCTGTACCCAGTGGGTGGTAGGCGGCAATCCGCATCGCGGGCGTGAGTAATTCACTTACCCCGGCGCACCATGCGGCGTTGTCTTCAGCGCGCTGCTCGGCGGTTCGCGCGCGCCGGGCGTGAAGGAGTGAGGATCTTAAGGCGTCCTTGGGGGAGCTCGTCATGGGCTTTAATCATAGCGGGCCGGCGTAGCGCAGCACGGGAGCATGGTGGACGCATTGTAAAGTGGAACTTATGACTATTGCACACGAGGATTCCCATACTGGGATCGCCACGGTCGTTGTCCCCGCTGCTGGCATGGGCACCCGCTTTTTGCCAGTCACCAAGACCGTGCCGAAGGAACTGCTCCCCGTCGTTGATACGCCGGGTATTGAGCTTATTGCGGAAGAGGCCGCTTCCGTGGGCGCCCAGCGCCTCGCGGTGATTACCGCACCGAACAAACAAGAAGTGATGCGGCACTTCGAGGAGTTTCCTGATCTAGTTGAAACCCTTGACGCCCGCGGCAAAGACGAGCAGGTGGCCAAGGTTAAGCGCGCTGCTCAGTTGATTCACCCAATTTCCGTAGAGCAGGAAAAGCCCTTGGGTCTGGGGCACGCAGTGGGCTTGGCGGAATCCGTGCTGGAGGATGACGAAGAATTCTTCGCCGTCATGTTGCCGGATGACATCGTCCTGCCCGCCACCGTCATGGGCGAGATGGCCCGTGTTCGCGCCGCCCTGGGTGGCAGCGTTCTGTGTGCTTTTGAAGTCTCGCGCGAGGAGACCTATAACTACGGCGTGTTTGATGTCGAGGACACCAACGCGCCGGGCGTGAAGAAGGTCGTGGGCATGGTGGAGAAGCCGGATCCAGCTGATGCACCTTCGAACCTCGTGGCCACTGGGCGCTACCTGCTCGACAGGAAGATTTTTGACGCCCTTCGCCGCATCAAACCAGGTAAAGGTGGGGAGCTGCAGTTGACCGATGCCATCGAGCTCCTCATTAAGGAAGGCCACCCCGTTCACGTCGTAGTCCACCAAGGCAAGCGCCACGACCTGGGTAACCCGGGCGGCTATATCCCGGCCAACGTGGACTTTGGTCTGCGCGATGAGAAATACGGTCCCGCGCTCTACAAGGCAATCAAGAAAATCGTGGAGGACTACGAAGAAGAAAACGGACTGAAGGACTAAGTTTTCGCACGCCCAGCGCGCTAAGCTCTACTCCAGTAACTTCCATCCCTTTAGGCCCCACATACCCCAGAGCAAAGGTAGGCGGTACATGCGTTCGGTCGATGACCAGATGGCGTTCATTCTTGATGCAGCGATGACTCCTGAGCCGGTACGCATCGCCATCGCGAATGCCCTAGGTCTCAAGTGCGCGGAGGAGGTGCAGGCAAACCAGCCGCTTCCAGGCTTTCCGCAAGCAGCCATTGACGGCTATGCCGTGCGCGCTGTGGACGTCGGGGGAGAGAAGGCCCTCAAGGCGCGCACTCGCCACGACGCTGAGGATGCGGATGCTCCTGCCTCGGAGACAGAGGTTGAGCGCTCGCTTCCGGTGGTGGGAGAGGTTCCTGCAGGCTCGCGCCAGCCTTTGCGCTTGCAGCCTAAGCAGGCGGTGCGGGTATATACTGGCGCGCCTTTGCCCACGCTTGCCGACGCCGTCCTTCCCCTCGAATGGACCGATCGCGGCCGCAAGCGCGTGACATCGCACCGCCCGGTGCGCTCGGGAGACTTCGTGCGCCGCGTGGGTGATGATATTCAACCCGGCGATGTGGCAGTGTCGTCCGGAACTATCTTGGGGCCAGCACAAATTGGCCTGCTTGCGGCAGTCGGACGCTCGAAGGTGCTGGCCTATCCGCGCCCGCGCGTGACCATCGTGTCCTATGGCAAGGAGCTTGTCGACGTCGACCGCGAGCCTGGCTTGGGCCAGGTCTTCGACGTGAACTCTTATTCGCTCGCGGCGGCCGCAAAGGAGGCCGGGGCGGACGTGCACCGCGTGGGCATTGCTGCCGGTGAGCCGCGCCGCGTGCGGGAGGCCTTGGAGACCTACCTGGCGCGCAGTGAGGTGCTGGTGATTTCCGGTGCCGTGGGCGGTGCGGGTTCGGAGGAGATCCGCGAGGTCCTCGATGAGCTAGGGGATGTGGACACCTCCCGCGTGGCCATGCACCCCGGTTCGGTCCAAGGCTTCGGGCTATTAGGTGAGGAACGCATCCCGACCTTCTTGCTGCCCTCGAACCCGGTGTCCGCGCTGGTTATTTTTGAGGTCTTTGTGCGCCCGCTGATCCGGCTCTCCCTGGGCAAGCGCAGCGGTCAGCGTCGCGTGGTGCGCGCACGCGTGCTCAACCACATGGAGTCCCGCCCGGGCCGTCGCGGCTATATTCGTGCCCGGCTGATGCGGGATGCCGAAACATCCGATTACCTGGTGGAAGGCCTGGGTGGTGCGGCGGGCGCACCGGCGCACCTGCTCGCCGGACTATCTGAGGCCAACGCGATGATTCGCATCCCGGAGGAAGCCACCGAGATCCGCCCAGGAGATGTGGTGGACGTCCTCTTCCTGACCCAACGCAGCTAGATGCAGGCAGATACTCACGGTCATGCTTGATCCTTTCGGTACCGCCGCTGGGCGCTTTGCCACCCCCGCCAGCGGTGAAGCCAATCCCGACCATCCAGGCTGGCCGGAGGCAACTCCTGCGGTTCGGTTGCGGGCGTCCAGTGTCTTCCCACATGGGGCGACAGTTCGTTTGCGCCCGCTCTTGCGCCGCGATGGCGAAGCGTGGCGGCGACAGCGCATGGAGGATAGGGATTTTCTCAAACCGGTGGAGCCGACTTTGCCGACCTCGTGGGATGCGGCGCATTCACAGTCGGCATGGTGGAATCACTTGATGTTTCTGCGTGATTCGGCCCGCGCTGGAACTGTGGTGCCGCTCGTTATCGACGTCGATGGTCAGTTCCGCGGGCAGTTGACCTTGGGGAATATTCAGCATGGTGGGGGCAGCGAGTGCTGGATTGGCTATTGGGTTCATTCCGCGGTGCACGGAGCTGGCGTGGCTACTGCCGCCTGCGCTCTCGGCGTGGACCATGCTTTTTACCGTGTGGGGTTGCATCGTGTGACAGCTACTTACCTGCCGGAAAATCCCGCGTCGGGCAAGGTGCTTCACCACAATGGGTTTCGGGATGAAGGTTTCCTACGGCGGAACTTGCATATCGATGGCGCGTGGAGGGACCACCATTTTTTGGCACTGAACCGTGAGGATTTTGCCTCTGGGGCGGTCGAGCGCCTGCGTGCTGCGGACCGAATCAGCAGCACGTAGTCAATACGCAAGGGCAGATATTTTGGGTCAACTACCTCTGCTTTCACTTAAGTAACAACCTTGTAATTTATGGGCTCGTTGATGCCCACGGGCTGGGGTTGGGAGGCTAGAGTAGGGGCCTAGTTATATTCCCCTTTTGTCGACCCCTGAAAGTTGGGACCCAGCCGCATGATGACTGCCGTGCCGATCATTCTCGTAATCGTGTTGTGGCTCTTCATCCTCGCCCCGTTGCTTTTGCGTTCGCAGCGTCCGATGAGCCACACCGGTGAGGCCTTTGAAGAGACCCGCGTGCTCTTCGAAGGAGATTCGGGCTCCGTGCCGGGCCGTCGGAAGCCGCGCTTGGGTAAGGAAGATATCCGTCCGCATGCTACGGCAGGCGCTGAATCCGGTGCAGAGGATGCAGACTATGAACTGGTCGAGGCCGAAGGTGTCAGTGAGGACTCACAGTCCGCTCGCGCAGAGGCCGCTGCTGCCGCTGCTGCCGAGCAGCCAGACGTTGCGGAGACTATCGACGGCGAAGTTGTCGAGGCTGAGGACTCGGAAGAAGATTTCGAGCTTGTAGCGGAGTCCGAGCATGACACCGAAGATGAGCAGGACCTAGACGGTGAAGGCGAGAAGGTGGAGGCCGATGCCGCCGAGGTTTTCACAACCCCAGCCAACGCTAGCGTGGCAGAAGATGCCTATGCCTTCGATGACACCTATACTTCACCGGTCGACCTGATGTATCCGGGTGCTATCGATGCTGTAGAGGAAACTCCGGAGGATTCCCGCGTAGAGAACGCAGAAGGCACGGATGATGCTTCGGAACAGGACGGCGTGCAAGAAGAATCCACAACCTCGGAGAGCGAGAGTGCTGATCTCGCAGAGGCGAACACTGAAGACTCCGAAACCTCCCACAGTGATACTGAGCTGTCTGCGGAAGAGCTGGCATTCGCACAGCGCCGCCTTGGTCGCGGCGGCTGGGACCCGGTAAAGGAGAAAGAGGCTTCCGCCACGCGGTACCAGCGCCGCCAGCGCACGCTCATCGGTCTCGCCGTAGCAGTAGTGGCAACGGTATGCCTGGGCATCGTTGTGGGCGGTTGGACGTGGTGGCCGGCAGCCATCGCAGGCGTTATGACCACGGTTTACCTGGTGGCGCTGCGCGCCCAGGTGCGCCGCGAGCAGGAGCTACTGCGTCGCCGCGTTTACCACCTGCGCCGCGCACGCTTGGGTGTGCGCAATGCAGAGAACCCCGCTGAGTCACTGCCGCCGAACCTGCGCCGCCCGGGCGCTCTCATCTTGGAAATCGATGATGAAAGCCCGGACTTTGATTACCTTCCGGTGTACTCGGAAGATGATTCTGACGGCGGTTTCGACGGTCCCCATCCTTCCCCGCGCCAGCGACGTGATGATCTTGCTGCGCGCCGGGTAGGCTAAGCGGCGCGCGATAGCGCCATGCGCCCGAGCGTCACTGAGGCTGAGCACTAGGCCGGCCAGACTCCCGACGTGCCGCGGCGATGCGAGCCCACGAGGTGGGCGTCGACCATCCCGATGGCCTCCATGAGGGAAAAGCAGGTTACCGGGCCAACGAATTTGAACCCAGCCTTCTTCAAAGCCTTGGACATGTCCAAGGCTTCTTTTGTGTATTTCGGGATGTCCTCTTCGCTTTCTGGCGCAATCGTCTCTTCCGGCAAGAAGCTCCAAATGAATTCATCCAGCCCGCCTTGCTCGCGCAGGGCCACCGTGGCTTTGGCGTTGGCGAGCACCGCGTTGATCTTAAGGCGGTTGCGGATAATTTCTGGATTGTTCATGAGGCGTTCGACTTCTTCCTCGCCAAAGCTGGCCAGAAGGTCAGCATCAAAGCCGACGAAGGCAGCGCGGAAGGCTTCGCGTTTGCGCAACACGAGCTCCCAGCTCAGCCCGGCCTGGAAGCCTTCCAGACAGAGCCGTTCCAACAGAGCGGATTCCTCATGGACGGGCATGCCCCATTCGGTGTCGTAATACTCCTTGAGCAGTGGAGAAGTCATTGCCCACGCGGGGCGGCCAAGGCCCGCAGAGTCATATACAAGTTTCGTATCGTTTGCCATGTGTGTAGTCGTCATGCCTTTTTAGACTGCAAAATCTAGTTATTGGTTCCCTGCTTCGTGCTCCAGCAGTAGCCGTTTTGCGGCCACACCCCCGCGATAGGAGCCTAGGCCGCCGCTGGCTGGCACGACGCGATGGCACGGCACCACAATAGGAAGCGGGTTGCTGGCACAGGCGCTACCCGCGGCACGGGCAGCTTGAGCGCTACCGGCGGCGGTGGCAAGAGCCGAATAGGTCCAACGTTCGCCGAAGGGGATGTCGCGAAGCGCGCGTTGTGCCCGGTCGCGGAAGGCACGAGGAGTCGCCGGGACGGCGAGAAGCAACTTAAATTCCCTCCGGGTACCGGCAAAGTACTCGGCAATTTGTTGAGAGGCGTCGACAAGCACCGCGCCCGCAGAGCCAGGTTCGGTGACATCCGTGAGGCGTTGCATGCTTCCGAGATCCGGAGATTCGCCGTCGAAATATACGTGAGATAAACCCTGTGCAGATCCCACGAGGGTGAGACGGCCGAGGGGAGTGTCCAGAGAGGTCCACATGTGCATGTTGGGAGGGGAGTCCTTTCGGAGGGCGGTGGCCATCCAGGGTAGTCTATGAACCATGAATAGACCCGCCGTACGCGATGCCGCGCTTCTCATCTTTCGCGCGGTGCTGGGAGTCATCTTCGTGGCGCACGGTGTAGACAAGATGTTTTTTAGCGGAATGGACGAAGTAACCGGGCAGTTCTCCGCCATGGGCGTCCCACAGCCACAAACATCGGCGTACTTGGCTGCCTTCGCAGAAATGCTGGGCGGGGCGGCCCTGGTCGTAGGTTTGCTCACGACCTTTGTTGCGGGGGCTTTAGCGCTGCTCATGGCATGTGCGTTGTATTTCGTGCACATGGGCAACGGCCTCTTCGCTACCGATGGTGGCATCGAGTACCCGCTAGTTCTCATCGTGTCACTGCTCATGATTGTGGTCTTCGGTTCCGGCCGGGCGAGCGTAGATGGAGTGCTGAGCCGTGCTGACGCATGAGCAGGTGCAGGCGGCGATTTCCGCACAGCTTGATGGGGAAGCTCCACAGCTCTCACCAGACGTCATCGAAGCACACGTGTCTGGGTGCTCTGAGTGCGCGGCATTCCGGGACAAGGCCGCAGCCCTATCACGCTCATTGAGCGTTGTGGAACCCGCTGGTGTTCCGCCGCACGACTTATCTGATGTCATCCTCGCCGGCGTGGAGCCGGAATGGCAGCGAGCTTCCAGCGCGCGACAGGCATCGCTGACCTTGGCGCGGGTAGCCCTCGGGGTGCTGTCCCTAGCGTTTGTGGTGTGGGCGGTCGTGGTCGTCGTCAGTGCCTCGGGGCTAACAACTCTGGCGAGCGAAGGAACACTCGCGGACGGCGCTGACCCAGGACGCGCACACCTGTTGATGGAGGCTGCAGCGCTGCGTTTCGGTATCGCAAGCGGTTTGGCTTTTGCCGCATGGCGCCCAGCCTCGGCCCCTGGATTGCTGCCGGTAGCTTGTACGATGTTCGCGTTCTTGTGCGGTTTTACAATGCGCGACTTTGCCTTAGGCAGCGTCGCTGCGGGGCAGGTTTATATCCTCATCGGCACGGGCCTGGCCACCGTCAGCTTGGGCTGGGCTTGGGCAGCGGACCGGGGATTCCTGTTGCACGACGCCTTTCGGGCGATTTCCGCTAGCCCACGCTAGGACCAGGACGGCAGCCACATCATGGAGTTGTACCACGAATCAGGGATGAGGTATCCATAAAGAATCGGGGAGAAGTAGGCAAACATTGCCACAACTAGTGCGGCATAGCACACCGTAAGGAAGGTGCCCAACGGCATCGCGGAACCAAAGAGTCCTGTGAGCCTGCGCCACTGCAGTAGCCGTCCGCGGCCGATCATTTGGCCCAAAGCCAAGGAAATCAGCACGATGATGAACGGGATGAACGCCGTGGCGTAGAAGAAATACATCTGGCGGTCGAAGACTGCCAGCCAGGGCAGGAATCCTGCGGCAGCACCCACGAGTGGGATGAGGAAGGCCCGGTTTCGGCGAACAAGCAGGGACCACAGTCCCCACAACACTGCAGGGACGACCAGCCACCAAATGGCGGGAGTACCGAAGAGGTACAGCATCTTGCGGCAGGAGCCGCCGTCCCCGCAGGAGATGTCCGTGGAGGAGTAGTAGAGGATAGGGCGTGCGGCCACCAGCCAGGCCCACGGCTTGGAATCCCAGGGGTGGCTGTGCCCACCGGAGGTGGTCAAAGAAGCATGAAACTCCAGCACTGAAGAGTGGTAGTAGAACCAGCCGGCGAGTGGCTCGGGGAGGTGAAGCAACCAAGAGCCCTCCTCAATGGTTCCGTCCACTTTGGCGTGGCGGTAAACGGCTGTTTCGTCAGCGAACCACGCACGCCAGGACCAGGTGTACAGGGCAACGGGAACCGCGACGATGGAGGCGAGGGCCGCTGGTGTATCGCGTACCAGCGTGCCGACAATGTAGCGGCGCACGCCGTAGAGACGGCGCAGCGCGAGATCCGAGAAAACGCTCATCAGACCGAAGAACATGATGTAGTACAGGCCGGACCACTTCACAGCAAGCGTCAGCCCCAAGAAAACACCGGCCGCAAAACGCCACCACCGGAAACCAAAGCGGGGCCCGAAGTCGGAGTCACCCATCGTGCCCGACACGAAAGCGGAGTGGAGACGCTCACGCATCTGCTGGTGATCGCGCGCCAAAGCCCACGCGGCGGCGACGACAAAGAAGACTTGGAAGATGTCGAGCATTCCGAATTTGGAGGACACGAGCAGCACGCCATCGCACACGGCGAGAAGACCAGCCAGGAAACCCACCTGCCATGAGCCTGACAAGCGGCGGGCAAGCGCCATCGTCAACAGTACTGTGCCCACGCCAAACAGCGCGGCCATGCAGCGCCATCCTAGTGGGGTGTATCCAAACATCGCCTCCGAAATCGCGATGATTTGTTTGGCCAGCGGCGGGTGCACAACCAGGCCATAGCCTGGGTTGGACTCAATACCGCCGAGGAAGAGGTTATGCCAGCTAGTGACCATGTCCCAGGCCTGCGGCACGTAGTGTTTCTCATCGAAGACAGGAGTGTCTTCAGAGACCGGCGTAGCCAGGCCGATGAAACGCGTGAGGAAAGCTAGTACCGCGATGATCGCGGTGCTGATGGTGTCGGCCCGCGACCAGGTGTAGGTCCGGGGAGCGGGGGGAGCTGGCCGGGTATGGGCGCCACGCGCGGCGGAAGGGCGCGTGCGCTTGGTGCGGCCAAATCGTTGTGTAGGGGTTGCGATACTCACCCGGAACAGTCTAGCTTGCGTGTGCCATGCTGGTGAGTATGAGTCTTCAGCTTGATCCCTTGCCCCGCGGTGTCATCCTTGCCGCTACGCCGCTGGGAAATCCCGGTGATGCTTCCGCCCGACTAATGCAGGCTTTGGGCCACGCAAACGTGATTGCGGCGGAAGATACCCGCCGTGTTCGCAATCTTGCCCAAACGCTAGGAGTAGAGATCCGCGGCAAGGTGGTCTCCAACTTCGACCACAACGAAGAGGAACGCTCGCGCACGTTAGTCGCCGCTGCCCGGACGGGAACCGTGCTTGTCGTGTCGGACGCCGGCATGCCGCTGGTTTCTGATCCGGGGCATTCCATCGTGACCGCCGCTGTGGAGGCGGGTGTGCCCGTGACGTGTTTCCCGGGTCCTTCGGCGGTACCGACCGCCCTCGCGCTTTCGGGGTTGGGAGTGGGGCATTTCCTCTTCGATGCCTTCCCACCGCGCAAGCCCGGCCCGCGTAAGGCGTGGCTCGAGTCCTTGGTGGGGGAGCAGCGTGCTATTGCCTTCTTCGAGTCCCCACACCGCTTGGCGCAGACGCTTGGCGACGCCTCCGCGATCCTTGGCGCCGACCGTCGCGCGGCCGTGTGCCGCGAGCTGACAAAAACTTATGAAGAGATCAAACGTGGCTGCCTGGGCGAGCTTGCCGAATGGGCACAAGAGAATGCGCGAGGTGAAATCACCGTGGTCATCGAGGGCGGTGCTGCCGCACCCGTCTCGATAGAGGTCCTCGTGGAGCAGGTCCGTGCCGAGGTGGAACGCGGTGTGCGGGCGAAAGATGCATGCAAGAAGGCGGCAGCTGGAACGGCGTGGTCCAATCGTGAGCTTTATGATGCCTACCTCGCTGCCCGCGACTGAGCACTATCACTAGCGTCTGGTGATAGAGGTCTCTTTTGGGGTAATCGTTATGGCATCGTTATGTGCCTTGAAAAATGGCATGGCTGTGGAGCGGTTGGGAAAACGTTGGATTGTGTGGGCACGCTGCATAGTTGCTGCACAGGGCGGTGCAAAAAGGGGTGCTCGTTGCAGTGGGATTAGAGGGCAACCCCACCAACTTTGCTGATGCCGAATCTCTGCAACTGGGGCGCTGTGCAGCCTTTTTGTTTCCATTAGGGTTTGACTAGTTGATGGGACAGCACCAAGGTCGGTAGGTATGACAGACTCGACAAATTCAGACAATGTGAAGGACACGGAGGTGTCTTCGGCTGCTTCCCAAGGGCAGAGCTCGCCGGCTGCGGTGGAGGAATACCGCACTGTCGACGAGCGCCTCGAGGCATCTTCAGCCACGAGCCAGCTCCAGGACATGCTCACCAACAAGGCGTTCGATCCTGCGGCTGAACCTGCACCAGTTGAAGAACAAGAAAACGACGAGTACGGGCCCGGTGGCATCGATTCGCCGATCGACTGGACCATCGTGGGAATCGCCGGCCTGCTCGTTGCCGCCTTTGTGGCATGGGGCTTGGCCGCTCCAGAGAGCTTTGCGTCCTTCTCCAGCAATGCTCTGAGCTTCGTGGTGAATAACTTTGGTTGGGCCTATGTCCTCTTCGGAACAATCTTCGTTATTTTTGTCATCTGCATTGCTGCCTCTAAGTTCGGTACCATCCGCTTGGGCAAGATCAACGAAGAACCGGAATTCTCCACGGTCTCTTGGATTGCGATGATGTTCGCTGCCGGCATGGGCATCGGCCTGATGTTCTACGGCGCTTCCGAGCCGCTCAACTACTTTAAGAATGGCGTTCCGGGCCATGGTGAGAATGAGGTAGGAACCTCAATGGCCACGGCCATGTTCCACTGGACCCTGCACCCGTGGGCCGTGTACGCCATCGTGGGCCTCGCCATCGCTTATTCCACCTTCCGTATTGGTCGCAAGCAGCTGCTGAGCCAGGCTTTCGTGCCGCTCATTGGCCAGCGCGCTGCGGACGGTGCCGTGGGCAAGATCATTGACATCTTGGCCATCTTTGCCACTGTTTTTGGCACGGCTTGTTCGTTGGGTCTGGGTGCCATGCAGATTCAGGCAGGCCTGCAGGCCTCCGGAATCATTGAGAACCCCACGCAGAACGTCGTCATCGGCATTGTTCTCGTACTGACCTTGGCCTTTATTCTGTCGGCCATGTCGGGTGTGGGCAAGGGCATTCAGTACCTTTCTAATACCAACATGGTTCTGGCAGCTCTGCTGGCCATCTTCGTGTTCATCTTTGGTCCGACGGTGTCGATCCTGAACCAGATTCCGGGTTCCATCGGTAACTACCTGGCGAACTTCACCGAGATGATCGCTCGCACCGCCGAGTCCGATAATGGAACTGCCGGTGAGTGGCTGTCGACATGGACCATCTTCTACTGGGCATGGTGGGTTTCCTGGTCACCGTTCGTGGGCATGTTCCTTGCTCGCATTTCCCGCGGCCGTTCCGTCCGCGAGTTCTGCGTTGGCGTGCTCCTCGTCCCGGCTGGTGTCTCCACCGTGTGGTTCGCCATCTTCGGCGGTACCGCTATCCACATGGAGCAGAAGGGTAACTCCATCTCTGGCGAGTCTGCTGAGCAGGAGCTGTTCAACCTTCTGCAGAGCCTTCCCGGCGGCTTCATTGCGGGCATCGTTGCGGCACTGCTGCTGGCTACGTTCTTCATTACGTCGGCCGACTCGGCGTCGACAGTCATGGGTTCGATGTCCCAGTCTGGTGCCACTACCGCTAAGCCGTGGCTATCCGCGGCGTGGGGTGTGCTTACCGCTGCCGTCGGCCTGACCTTGCTGCTGTCGAGCGAAGATGCCCTGTCCAACCTGCAGAACGTCACCATCGTGGCAGCGCTGCCATTCCTCTTCATCCTCGTTGGCCTCATGTTCGCTATTTTCAAGGACTTGAGCAACGATGTGATTTACCGCGAGTACCGCGAGTCCCAGGCCTTCCAGCGCAAGCTAGCGCGTGAGCGTCGCCTGCACCGCGAGTTCCAGCGCGAGCAGGCCTACAAGGCCCGCCGTCGCCAGCACAGCCACAAGCACTAGTTCTGGCGCGAGCATTTCTTCCTTACACCCCCTCACTGCATTGCCGGTGAGGGGGTGTTCGATAGAGTAGGGGCCATGACTGAGACAGTTGTCGTTAATGTTGCTTGGCCTTATGCCAACGGACCCCGCCACATCGGACACGTGGCGGGTTTCGGCGTTCCTTCCGACGTGTTCGCCCGCTTCCAGCGAATGCGCGGCAACGACGTCCTCATGGTTTCCGGTACCGACGAGCACGGCACCCCGCTGCTGGTACAGGCGGATAAGGAAGGCGTGACGGTTCGTGAATTGGCGGATCGCTACAACCGCCAGATTGTCACCGACCTGGCTGGCCTCGGCCTGTCTTATGATCTCTTTACCCGCACCACCACCCGCAACCACTACGCGGTGGTGCAGGAGCTGTTCAAGGGCTTGTACGAGAACGGCTACATGATTAAGGAGACCACCCAGGGCGCCATTTCGCCGTCCACGGGCCGTACCTTGCCTGACCGCTATATCGAGGGAACCTGTCCGCTGTGTGGTGCCGATGGCGCGCGCGGTGACCAGTGCGATAACTGCGGCAACCAACTCGATCCGGTAGATCTCATCAACCCGGTGTCCAAGATCAACGGTGAAACCCCGGAGTTCATCGATACCGAGCACTTCCTGCTGGACCTGCCTGCGGTTAAGGACGTCCTCGAAGAGTGGCTGAAGAGCCGCGAGGATTGGCGCCCGAACGTCCTCAAATTCTCCCTCAACCTGTTGGAGGATATGCGCCCGCGCACCATGACCCGTGACATCGACTGGGGCATTCCCATTCCGGTCGAAGGCTGGGAGGATAACGGTGCGAAGAAGCTCTACGTGTGGTTCGACGCGGTGATTGGTTACCTGTCTTCCTCCATCGAGTGGGCCCACCGCACCGGCAACCCGGAGGCTTGGAAGGACTACTGGCAGAACCCGCAGGCACGCCACTACTACTTCCAGGGCAAGGACAACATCACCTTCCACTCCCAGATCTGGCCGGCTGAGCTTTTGGGTTACGCGGGCAAGGGCTCCAAGGGCGGTGAGCTGCACACCTATGGTGATCTCAACCTGCCGACGGAAATCGTGTCCTCGGAGTACCTGACCATGTCCGGTTCCAAGTTCTCCTCCTCCAAGGGCGTTGTTATCTACGTCAAGGACTTCCTTGCGGAGTTTGGCCCGGACGCACTGCGTTACTTCATCGCCGTGGCTGGCCCAGAGAACAACGACACCGACTTCACCTGGGACGAGTTCGTGCGCCGCATCAACAACGAGCTCGCTAACGGCTGGGGCAACCTGGTCAACCGCACTGTATCGATGGCGCACAAGAACTTCGGCGAGGTACCGGCCCCTGCGGCGTTGGAGCAGGCGGATAAGGATATTCTTTCCCTCGCAGAGGAAACCTTCGCTACTGCCGCGGAATTCCTCGAACAGTCCAAGTTCAAGCAGGCCATGACGGCCATCATGCACGTCGTCGGCGAGGCCAATGCTTATGTCGCGGCGATGGAGCCGTGGAAGCTGGCCAAGGACGAGACCCAGCGGGAGCGTCTGGCCACCGTGCTGTGGACCGCACTGCAGGTAGTCTCCGATTGCAACGTGATGCTCACGCCGTTCCTGCCCTTTACTGCGCAGAAGGTACACGAAACTCTGGGACGTGAGGGCGTGTGGGCCGCACAGCCGCGAGTCGAAGAGGTGGTGGATGATATGCCGGTCGAGCTCGTTGGTGTAGACCTCCCGCCGGAGAACCACCCGTACCCGATCATCACCGGTGACTACTCCGCGCAGCAGGCTGTGTGGAAGCGTTTCGACATTACGCCGGGCACCGCGCTGCAGAAGCCGAAGCCACTGGTGGCTAAGCTTGACCCGGAGCTCGGTGAGACCGGCCCGGAGTGGGCCCCGGTTCAGAAGTAAAGGCGTGGGCTCGGCGTTTCGGCGCTCGCTTGCGCCCTTCCTGCTCTTTTCCGTTGTTTGCCTCACCGCGCTGAACCTGCGATCCGGTATCGCTTCGGTGGCACCGGTGCTGGGGCAGATCCAGAGTTTCTTTGGGATTAGTTCTGGGCAGGCAGGTTTGTTGACCGCGCTTCCTGGCCTGTGTTTTGCTGCCATGGGATTGGCGGCGGTTCCCATCGCGCGCCGCGCGGGGCTAAGCCGCACCTTGGCCGGCGGCACGGTGGCCTTGGTTGCGGGGCTCGCTCTCCGACCGTGGGTAAGTAGCTTTCCGCTCTTCGTAGCGCTTACTCTATGCGTCGTTGCCGGAATCGCGCTGGCGAACGTGCTGCTTCCCGCATGGATCAAGCAGCATGGTTCAGGCCGCGCACTGGTGGCATTGATGACCACCTACACCACGATGCTGGGTGTTTCCAGCGCTCTCGGCCCGCTGTCCGCGGTGACCCAAAGTACGTGGCAAGGTGCTCTGTGGATCTGGTGTCTGCCGGCCGTCGCACAGCTGGTGGCCTGGATAGTGGTCCTTCCGCAGGCTGGCAAGGATGTCGCTCACGGCACGATTGACGCGGCGGGCGCGCAGCGCCCCATGTTCGCCTCGCCCACGGCGGTAGCCATGCTTTTCTTCTTTGGACTGCAGTCCACCATGGCCTATGTCCAGATGGGGTGGCTGCCGCGCATGCTGGTGGAGAAGGGGGTGAGTGAGAACACCGCCAGTGTGTCGCTCGCCGTCATTGGAGTCTTTAACATTCTCGGCGGCGTGGTCATGCCGTGGCTTATCTCGCGACTGGACCGTCTTGCCCCCGTGCCCGTGGTGCTGGCGCTATGCACCTGCGCCGGGTGGGGTGGGGTCCTCGTGGCCGCCGACGCCGCCCCGCTGGCTTGGGCTTGCCTCATGGGGATCGGTGGTATGTGTTTCCCGCTGGCGCTGGCATTGCTCACCGCACGCACACGAAGCGCGCTGACTACCGCGCGTCTCTCCGGTTTCGTGCAGCCTGGCGGCTACGTCCTGGCGGGCCTCGTGCCGCTGTCCGTGGGAGTGGTGCGCGGCGCCACCGGCAATTGGACCGCTGTGCTCATTGGTCTTATGGTGCTCAGCCTCTGCATGCTGGTGGCGGGTTTGCGCGCGACCACGCGGGTCTACATTGACGACGAGCTCGCCGCCTAGCGGGGCATTAACAGTTACGGTAGCTTTTGTATTACAGCGTTAGTTAGAGTTAACGCCTCACGTTATTGACGTGTCGCGTTACGGGGGGTATGGTGCGTTTATGATTCAGTCGTTCGCGGATAGGGATACGGAGCGCTTATGGAATCGAGAGAGGGTGCCCTCGATAGATTCACGTATTCACTCGGTAGCTCTTCGCAAACTGAGGCAGTTGGGCTACGCTCAGAGGCTTGATGATCTTCGGATTCCTCCGGGAAATAGGCTCGAAGCTTTGAAGGGCGATCGGCGGGGTCAATATAGCATTCGTATCAATGACCAGTGGCGGATCTGCTTCCGGTGGACCGCTTTAGGGCCAGAGGAGGTTGAGATCGTTGACTACCACTAACAAGCTCCCCCCAGTGCACCCAGGTGAAATCCTTATGGAGGACTTTCTCAAGGACATGGGGATTACCCAACACAAACTCGCTGTTTCGATAGGGGTCCCGCCTCGACGTATTAACGAAATCGTCCACGGAAAACGGGCTATTACCGCCGATACGGCTCTCCGATTGGCTAAATATTTTGGAATATCCCCACAGTTCTGGCTGGGGCTGCAGACTCACTACGACTTGGATGTCGCGGAAGACAAAATTCTTGCTGAGTTGGACGATATTGTGCCGCTTCAGGCGGCGTCGGCTTAACTTGTGCGCTGGGAGTGACTGAGCAACACAGTGTGAGTCTCTTGGGTTGAAACTGCCGTTGTTGCCAAAGTTTCCCGCTTCGTCTCAGGATCTGGCCAGATCTTTGGCAACAATGGCAGTGCCGTCACTGGTGGTGGGGCGGCTGGCACGCGCCTCCCTGAGGTAGTGGCCGTCAAGCCGCTTTAGGAGCGGTCGAAGTCGCGCTGCAGGTGCACCAGCCCTAGCCGCACGCCGTCCTTGGTGTGGATATTGGGCATGCGGCCGGTCTCCACGAAGCCGAACTTCTTGTGCAGGGCGATGGAGGACTCGTTGGTGTCCACGATGTAGGTGATTATCGTCTCCACGTAGTCATTTTCCTTCGCGTGGTCCATGAGCGTGTCCATGAGCTCGCTGCCTACACCCTTGCCGCGCGCAGACTCCGCGATGTAAATGGAATCCTCCGCAGTACCGTAGTAGATAGCTGGGGTGACAAACTGGAAGTAGGCGGCCCAGCCAACGATCTCATCGTCATCGACCGCGACATAGACTGGATAACCTTCCTTGTCCATCTGTGCCAGCCACTCTTCGCGGTCTTCCACGGACTCTTGCCAGGTGACGAGGTTGGTCGCCGGTTTCGCGGCGGAGGCGGAGTTGTAGATGGCGGAGATTGCGGGGGCGTCGGCAAGCTCTGCGGGACGGACGTGCATGATGTTCCTTAAACCATGAGTTGCAAGTGGGTGAGGTCTATCCAGCGCCCAGCTTTGCGGCTGACTTCTTTTAACGTTCCTACAGTGGCAAAGCCGAACTTTTCATGCAACTTGATGGATGCGGCGTTGTCCGCCACGATGAGTGCTAGCAGCGTATGGACCTGCTCCGCCTGGCGGGCATGCTGAACCACTGCATCAAGTAAACGAGTCCCTACCCCGCGGCCGTGGGCGGTGGGATCAACGTAGATCGTCGTCTCGTAGCATCCCTGCCACACTTTCGGATCGCGGTAGGGGCGGTAGAGTGCCCAGCCTAAATACGTGCCGTCATCCTCGAAAGCCACGAAACAGGGACACTTGTCGCGACGTAGTTGATGCAGGTACTCGGTGCGTTCCTCCACGGTGGCGGGTTCGCTGCGAAAGATGAAATGGGTCTCCCGGATGGCCCAATTCAGCGTGGCGGTCATCGCGGGGACGTCGGCGTCCGTCGCTTCACGGATAATCATGCGCGCAAGACTACACTCGCAGCCATGTCTAAGAAGAAGCCACGCCCCACGCCCGTTCCCGCCGAAGGTTTGAGCCAGCTTATCGACGCCCACACGCACCTCGCCTCCTGCCGTGATGCTGATGCCGACCTCGTTGAGCGCGCTCGTGCTGCTGGTGTTGAGCGCATCGTTACCGTGGGTGATGGCCTAGCGGAGGCGGAGAAGGCTTTGGCCGCGGCGCAGGATTTCGACAACGTCTATGCCGCGTGCGCGATTCATCCGACGAAAGCGAATGAGCTAGATGAGGCTGCTCGTTCGCGCTTGAGCGAGATGGCTGCGGACGCGCGCTGCGTGGCCATCGGGGAGACGGGCCTTGATACCTATTGGATTCACCACGAGCCGGAAACCACCGCGCCCCTCGAGGTACAGGAAGAGGCTCTTCGTTGGCACGCTGAGTTGGCGGCGAAGGTGGGGAAGACACTCATGATTCACAACCGTGAGGCCGATGAGGATCTCATGCGTGTGTTGGGGGAGTGCTCGGAAGTCCCGAAGGTGATGCTGCACTGTTTCTCGTCACCGCTGGAGGTAGCCAAGGAGGCTCTTGAGCGCGGATATATTCTGTCCTTTGCCGGCAACGTGACGTTTAAGCGTAATGAGGAGATGCGCCAGGCCGCAGCGCTTGCCCCGGCCGGACAACTGCTCATTGAGACGGATGCACCGTACATGACACCGGAGCCTTTCCGCGGTGCACGCAACGAACCTTCCCTGATCGGGCACACGTATCGCTGCGTGGCCCAGGCGCGTGGCCAGGAAGTAGAGGATTTGGCTGCCGAGGTCGCTGATACCTTCGCGCAGGTCTTCGGGGTGTGATGATCTTCACTAAGTATAAAGCAGCTGCTCATAGGTGGCGCGCGTGTTTGTTGTGGCGAGTGTGTTGCTAGTGGTCCTGGCGTGTAAATACGTTTCGATCGTTGAGTTCTGTTACCGTATCGTTATTCAAAGTTAGTCCGGCCTTGATGTTGCCGGCCGGCGCGCCCAGGGCGCGCCATGACAGGTGCCGAAAGGCGGGGGACCGCCTTTCGGATACGAAGCATCGCAGAGACGAGTAAAGGTTTATGTCCCCGAAGAAGCAGATCAAGCGAATCAATAACTCCCGCTCCTTGCCGCTGCGCATGGCCACCGGCGGTGTGCTTGGCACCCTTGCCGTGGGCGGTGTAGTAGCTGTTGGCGCCCAGAAGGACATCACGCTCGACGTTAACGGTGAGACCACCGAGCTGGCTACCTTCGCCGGCGATGTCAACGCCGCACTGGAGGCTGCAGGCGTCAACGTCGGGGGAGAAGACGTTGTCTACCCTGCGCTCTCGGAGCAGGTGTCCGACGGAGACTCGATTACTGTTCGTACTGCTAAGCCGGTTGCGGTGACCATCGATGGTGTTGAGAAGCAGCTCTCCTCTACCGATCTTACGGTCTCTGACCTGTTGGGCGGCCTCGATGGTATCGCCCCCGGTGCTGCTATCACTTCCGGATCCAAGACCGTGAAGGAGGATGAAACGGTGACTGAGGGCATGAACCTTGAGGTTACGTCCCCGAAGATCATCAAGCTTTCTGACGGCGGTTCCGTCTCCTACGCCAGCGTTGCAGCTAAAACCGTGGAAGATGTATTGGAAGCCCGTGGGATCACTGTGGGTAAGGATGACCGAGTATCCCCAGCCTTGGATACCCCGGTCAAGGCCGGTACGGCCATCACCGTGGACCGCGTGGAGATCTCCGAGGAAGAAAAGACGGAGGACTTCGACGCACCCGCTAATTTTGTCGATGATCCTGAGTTGGAAGAGGGCACCGAGGAAGTTCGCGAGGAAGGCACTCCGGGTTCGCGCACCGTGACTCGCAAGATTGTGAAGGTCAACGGTAAGGAAGAGTCCAACGAGATTATCAAGGAAGACGTCCGCACTGAAGCTGTCGCCGCAGT
The DNA here is from genome assembly GCF_030408555.1 of Corynebacterium aurimucosum. Taxonomy (NCBI): domain Bacteria; kingdom Bacillati; phylum Actinomycetota; class Actinomycetes; order Mycobacteriales; family Corynebacteriaceae; genus Corynebacterium; species Corynebacterium aurimucosum. The sequence goes on from NZ_CP047048.1 coordinate 927,523, forward strand.
GATCGCGCGCGGTACCAAGCCCAAGTCCACCGCCCCAGCCGTCGCTGAGGGTTCCGTGTGGGATGCTCTCGCACAGTGTGAGGCCACTGGCAACTGGTCCATCAACACCGGTAATGGTTTCTCCGGTGGTCTGCAGTTCACCCCGTCGACGTGGGCGGCCTTCGGTGGTACCGAATACGCCCCGCAGGCTTGGCAGGCCTCCCGCGAGCAGCAAATTGCCGTGGCGCAGAAGGTTCAGGCCGCACAGGGTTGGGGCGCATGGCCTGCCTGCACCTCGAAGCTTGGCCTGCGCTAAAGCTTCAGCGCTGCGCGTATTAGTCTGGATGTCATGACACAACCTCTCCTGCTGGGTCCAGTGGAGATCCGCGAGCTCGCCGCTGAGCTCGACGTGACGCCGACGAAAAAGCTGGGCCAGAACTTTTTGCATGACCCTAACACCATCCGGCGCATCGTTGCCGCGGCGGATCTCCATTCGGAGGACCGCGTGGTGGAAGTCGGCCCTGGGCTGGGCTCGCTGACCTTGGGGTTGCTGGGAGAGGTCGAGCACGTCACAGCCGTGGAGATTGACCCGCGGCTCGCCCGCAAACTCCCAGATACCGTGGCCGCGCGGGCAGCCGACTTTGCTGAGCGTCTCACGGTCGTGGAGAAGGATGCACTCACCGTTGAGGCGGGTGAGTTGGGGGAACCGACGGCTTTGGTGGCCAACCTGCCCTATAACGTCGCGGTACCGGTTTTGCTACACCTATTGGAGATCTACCCATCCATTCGTCGTGTCCTAGTCATGGTGCAGCTGGAGGTGGCTGAGCGCCTCGCCGCCGCGCCGGGCAGCAAGGTTTATGGCATTCCGAGCCTCAAAGCGTCCTTCTACGGCCCCGTCCGCCAGGCCGGGACGATTGGGAAGAACGTATTCTGGCCGGCGCCGAAAATTGAGTCGGGTCTGGTGCGCATTGATTGCACCCGCCCCTTCGACGAGACGCTGCGACCACGGCTCTTTGTGCTGATCGACGCCGCCTTTGCCCAACGTCGCAAGACGCTGCGCGCCGCCTTAGCGGGCTTTTTTGGTTCCGCTGCGGCAGCCGAGGAAGCGCTGCGCGCGGCGGAAATCGATCCGCGCCTGCGCGGCGAGAAGCTAGGCGTGGAGGACTTCGTCCGATTGGCGGAAGTCTCATGAGCAAACCAGTAAACGAGTCCCCGCAGCTCTGGCAGGCGCGCGCCCACGCCAAGGTCAACCTACACCTGGGCGTGGGCGAAGCCCGCGCGGATGGTTTCCACGAGCTGGCCACCGTCTTCCAGTCCCTCGACGTGCACGATCGCGTGAGCTATCGCTGGGGCGAAGGCTGCGCCGTGGAGGTCACTGGCAACCATGCGAAGGGCGTGCCGGCATCAACCGAGAACCTGGCATGGCGCGCGGTGGACTTTGTGGCGCAGAACCTCATGCTGCCGGCCGCTGGCACGCTCACGATGGAGAAAAACATCCCGGCCGCCGGAGGTATGGCCGGTGGCTCCGCCGATGCCGCCGCGGCCCTGCTTTTGGCCAATCACGCGCTGAGCGCTGAGTTTGGTCGTGAGCCTCTCAGTACAGAAAAGCTCTATGAGCTCGCCGCAGAGCTAGGCTCCGACGTGCCTTTTACGCTGATGGGCGGCACAGCGTTGGGGCGCGGGCGCGGTGAGCTTCTGACTCCGATGCTTGCGCGTGGGCGCTATATCTGGGCGATCATCACCAATGCTGAGGGCTTGTCGACGCCGTCGGTATTCCGCAAGCTGGATGAGCTGCGCGCTGCCGGCCGTGGAAGCACACCGCACTTGGACACGGAAGCCGTGGGGCAAGCGCTCGTAGGCGGCAACCCCCGCGAGCTCGCCGCAGTGATGCACAACGACCTCCAGCCAGCAGCACTCTCGCTGCGCCCGGACCTTCGCAAGATTCTGGATACTGGTGAGGCTGCCGGTGCCCTCAAGGGAATCGTCTCCGGCTCCGGGCCCACCTGCGCTTTCCTCTGTGAAGACGAGGAGACCGCCCAGGAGGTTGTGGCCCAGGTCTGCGCCGATAACCGTGGAACCCGTGGCCTGGTGACCACCGGCCCCGCAACCGGGGCAACACTGGTCTAGCGCCAAACGCCGGTCTAGCAACCGCGTTGCACTAGGCAGGGGGACTTAAAGGACGGCCATCTCCACGGGCTTGAAGTCGAGCTTGTAGCGCTGCGGCTCCTGGTCACCGAGGAGATCAAGGATCACCAGTTCCTGCTTGTTGGCATCGGTGACATAGGCATAGCCGTTTGCTGCCTTCAGAATTGGTCCCGGCTGTTGCCACTCCTCGTTTTCCTTCCACGGGGAGATGGCGTCAATTTTCTTAGCTACCTCGCCGGAATCCGGGTCGATGACGTTGAGCTTGCCGTCGGTCGTGAGCACCAGTGCCTCGCCCAAGGGGCCGCGGGCCAAGGAGCGGAACCAGTAGGATTCGCCCAGCTCGACCTTCTTGGCGGAGTAGTCCTCCGTATTGATAAGGGTCACCGAGGTCGGGCGCTCAAATTCGGCATCTTTGTCGGTTTTGTTATCCGCCAGAATGATGTTGGATTCCTCCGAGCCTGCGGAGTTGCCGGAGCGCTGGTAGCCGTCCTTGCCCGCATAAGCGGAGACGTCAATCTTGTGGAAGTCGGTGCCGTCGAAGACGACGGGCCCGTCTTCGCAGCCGAAGAAGAGAGTGCCGTTGCCGGCGGCGGCTTCACCGTGGACGCCGGGGCACTCGGTGGTTTCCGCAAGGACCTTGCCAGACTTGTCTAAGTGCTGAATGGTGTGGCGCTCGTCTTCCGTGCCCTTGGTGGTGACTACGGAGCCGTCTTTCAGTGGGACGGCTACTCCGTGGTGGGCGGCACCTGTCTCGATGGTGGTGACGGGCGTAGCGTCTTCCTTGCCGATGTCCTCGGTTTTGTAGATCTTTGCTACACCGTCGCCGTCGGAGAAGAGTGCGGTAAAACCGTCGTGGTGCACCACATGGCCAGCGTGAGGTGCGTCAATGGAAGCGTCGTTAAGCTGTGGCTGCGCCGCGTAATAGTGCTTGTGGTCTCCGTGCGGCTTCGTGATGCGCCCGGTGTCGAAGGTGAGGAAGCTATCGCCTTTGGTCACCATGATGTGGCGGTTATCGCCGGAATCGCTAAGCCGGAGAAATGCCTTCAGTTCTTCGTTGTCGATGACCTCACCAGTCTCTCCATCTAGCGTGGTGAGACCGTCCTTGTGGGAGATGAGGATGCGGGGAGGCAGTTCGGCCACCTCAGTCTCACCATCAGAGGCTTCGAAGCCTTCATGACTGTGCTCATCGTTGTGGCCTTCACCGTGTTCGTCATGCGCGTGGGAGGCTTCAACGCTGGAGGGAGATGAAGCTTCGTTGCTCTCGGAGGAGGAGCAGGAGGACAGGGTGAGGATGCTTGCGGATAGTGCGGTGCACAGGATGAGGTGTTCTTTTTTCATGGCGTGAAGAGTATTGGAAATGAAAATCAATAGCAATAAAGGTAATGGTGCGGGGGTAACCGCGCCGAGGTACTAAGATGGACTCTCGATATGGCGAACCTCATTAACCTGGAAAATGTAACCAAGTCCTTTGGTCTGAAGACCCTGCTGGACGGGGTCTCCCTCGGCGTTCAAACCGGTGATCGCATCGGCATCGTCGGCATCAACGGCGGCGGCAAAACCACGCTGCTGGAGGTCCTCACCGGTATTGAGCCGCCAGATTCGGGACGTGTATCCCATAACTCTGACCTGCGCATGGCGGTGGTGACCCAACGCTTCGAGCTGGAGGAGTCCCTTACCATCGCCCAGGCCATCATCGAACCACTGGGCTTGGAAACCTTCGAGTGGGCATCCAACGCGAAGGTGCGCGATGTTCTCGGTGGCCTCGGCATCGTTGACCTAGGGCTGGACACTCCCGTGGGGTCACTTTCCGGTGGTGAGCGCCGCCGCGTCAACCTTGCTGCTGCGCTCGTCCAAGACCTCGACATCGTGGTGCTCGATGAGCCGACAAACCACCTTGACGTCGAAGGTGTGCAGTGGCTGGCCAGCCACCTGCTTTCGCGCAAACTGGCGGTGGTCGTTGTCACGCACGACCGCTGGTTCCTCGACACCGTCGCCACCACGACCTGGGAGGTGCACGATGGCGTCGTCGATGCCTACGAGGGTGGCTATAACGACTGGACCTTTGCCCGCGCCGAGCGTGCCCGCCAGGCCGATGCTATCGAGCAGCGCCGGCAGAACCTGGCCCGCAAGGAGTTGGCGTGGCTGCGCCGCGGGGCACCGGCACGTACCTCGAAGCCGCGCTACCGCATTGAGGCGGCCGAGGCGCTCATCGCGGATGTTCCTGCGCCGCGCGACAAGGTTGAGCTCATGGCCTTTTCTAAGCAGCGCCAGGGACGAGTTGTCATTGAGCTTGAGGATGCAAAGGTCACCACTCCGGATGGTCGCACACTGGTGGATCACCTCACCTGGCGGTTGGCGCCGGGCGAGCGTATCGGTCTCGTCGGCGTTAACGGTTCGGGCAAGACCACGCTGCTGCGCGCCCTTGCTGGGGAAGTAGAGCTTGCCGCGGGCAAGCGCATCGAGGGCAAGACCGTGCGCCTGGGCTGGCTGCGCCAGGAACTCGATGACCTCGATCCGCAGCGCCGGCTTCTCGACGCCGTCGAAGACGTCGCCACCTACGTCCATCTGGGCAAGAAAGAGCTTTCTGCCTCCCAGCTGGCCGAGCGCCTGGGCTTTTCCGCCAAGCGCCAGCGCACACCCCTCGGTGACCTCTCGGGCGGTGAGCGCCGCCGCTTGCAGCTGACCCGTGTGCTCATGGCGGAGCCAAACGTGCTGCTTCTCGACGAGCCCACGAACGACCTTGATATCGATACCCTCCAAGAGCTTGAATCCTTGCTGGACTCGTGGCCGGGAACCTTGGTGGTCATTTCTCACGACCGCTACCTCATCGAGCGCATCGCGGACAACACCTATGCGCTGTTTGGGGATGGCAAACTCACCAACCTGCCGGGCGGAATCGAGGAATACCTGCGCCGCCGCCAGGAGATAGAGGCCGCCACCGCCCGGGGTGTGCTTGATTTGGGAGAAGCTTCGAAGAACACCGACGAGCACAAGACGGAAGCTACCCCTACAAAGCGTTTGAGTTCCCAGGAGGAGCGCGAGCTAACCAAGAAGATGAATGCGCTGGAGCGCAAGATGGGCAAGCTCGATGAAAAGACGGCGAAGCTGAATGAAAAGATGGCTCAGGCCGCGGAGAAGATGTCTTCTGGCGAGGGGGACAGTGGTGAGCTAGCGAAGCTCGACACCGAGCTCAAAGCCGTTGCCGCCGAGCGCGAAGAACTCGAGATGGAGTGGCTGGAGCTGGGGGAGAAGCTCGAAGGCTAGTGCTTGACGGTTTGGCCTAGCCCTACCCAAAGAACCCGGCGATAGCCAGCATGGCCGGCAGGGAGAGGAAGGTGGTGAGGAAGACCGTATCGCGCGCCACCGTTTCTCCCGATTGGTAGGTCGCGGCATAGTTGTAGACGTTCTGCGCGGTCGGAAGCGCGGCCAAGATGAGCGCTGCGTAAAGCTCGTTGCCGCTCAGCCCCAAGGCTAGGCCTGCCGCTAAGGCGATGGCTGGCATGGCAATGAGCTTAAGAACCGTGGCGGTAATCGTCGGCAGGCGGTCGTTGGTCAGCAACCCTTTACCTGTAAGGGAGGCTCCGAAACTCATGAGGATCATCGGAATGGAAGCACCACCGAGGATCTCGAGGGGCGCCATGATGACATCGGGGACCTGCCAGCCAGCCGCAGAAACGATGAAGCCAGCGATGGCCGCGATGACGACAGGTGCCGTAAGCCCGGAAACCACGGAGCTGGTGATCGAACGCAGGCTTGTCCCCTGAGCGTTGAGGCCGGCGATAATGAAGGGGGAGAGTACCACCATCTGGAGTACGAGTGCTGGCACCACAAAGGTGGCATCACCGATGACATAGGTCGCGATGGGCAGTCCAATGTTGACGGAGTTGTAATAGCTCGCCGCTGCCGCACCGGCCATCGTTTCTGCTCCGCTTCGCCGGAAGAACAGAGAGCTGAGCAACCCATACAGTGCCATCGTGGTGACTGAAGCAATCGCAATGACAGCGACAACGGGAGAGGTGAAGGCAGAGGTATCTGAGGTGGCCACGCTGGAAAAAATCAGCGCCGGGGTGGCTGCCCAGAACGCTGTGCGGTTGAACTGCAGGCGCGCCTCGCCCTCGCCAATAACGCCTCGGTGAGCCAAGAAGAAGCCCACCCCGATAACCACAAAAATGATGGCGAAGCCGGTTAAGACGTCCAGCAACAGTGATCAACCTTTCGAATAATTGTGAAAGCTAGCCTTCGGTCATTTTTTCACGTCGTGGCGCTGACGCCGGCAGGGGATAACAAAGTGGTATCGAAAATCCCCTAGAGCCGATCAGACCTTCACTGCGCTCGCAGTTGTATGGCACGGTAGAAGGCATGAATTCCTTCCGTCGTGTTTCCCGCCTGTCCGCTACTGCCGCCGTGGCAGCATCCCTTAGCGCCGCTTTGTCGGTCTCCGCGGCCCAGGCCGCCCCGGTCAACTTTTCCTCCGCACAGCCGCAGGAACTGAACCAGCTGTCCTCCCAGGCCGTTGAGCAGGTCAACTCTTTAGAGATCGAGCTGCCTGCGCAGGCTTATGACCTGGCCAAGCAGTACAACGTCGAGCTGCCAGGCTTCATCAAGAAGCCGACCCCGGCCGTGGCAAATGAGCTCGTTGGTGCAACCCACGCCCACCTGCTGAAGCAGGGCCACCACGAGGATGCCAACGCCAAGAACATTGCCCAGGAGTGGGCAAACCAGGCCGCGGCTGGCAAGGTCACCTTCCAAGACAATGTTGGCGATGGCCTGACCCACCTGGAAGAGGGCAGCGGCAACATCTACAAGCTCACTGAGTCGGAAGCGAAGGACCGCGTGAACTGGCTCAACCGCGACGTGCCCGTGACCAAGACCGATGGCACCGGTTTCGGCGTAGCCCAGGCCTTTGATGGCACCCACGTCTACGTAGCGGAGTACTTCTTCAACTAAGCCGCCGCGCGGTTTATGAAAGCCGCCCTAGCAGAAGGCCCTGCCGCCTCAGGCAGGGCCTTCTGCACGTTTTCGTGGAGAGCGTTACAGTAGGGCACATGATTTTGATCAACGTACAGTTCCACGTTAAGCCCGAGTACGCGGATACCTTCCTGGACGAGATTGACTGGTACACCAAAGCATGCCAGGCAGAGCCCGGCTGCATCGACTTCAAGTGGTTCCGCGATCCGGAAGACAAGCAGCGCTTCCTGCTGCTTGAGTCCTACAAGGATGGCACTGACGTCGACCACGTCAACACCGAGCACTTCAAGCGCTCCTGCGAGGAGTTCCCGAAGTACCTGGTGGAGACCCCGGACATCATCAATACTTCCATTCCAGGTAAGACGGAGTGGGATAAGATGGCTGAATTCTCGGTCTAAACCACATGCTTAAACAAAAGCCGCCCAGCTGTGAAGCTGGGCGGCTTTTCGTGATTCTTAGGTCTTTGTCGCTTAGCTGGAGCACACTGTAGTGAGGTTCTTCTCCTCGTCTGCGTACTGCTCGAGGGCAGCGTACAGAGCATCCGCGTACAGGTGCGCGCCTTCGGGTAGCGGGTGGACACCGTCGTCGTAAAGCATGGCAGGATTCTCCTGCGCTACTCCGCACCAGTCTGCGATATAGACGTTGTCGTGCGTCGTTGCGGCCTCGATGATTTCGGCGCGCGCCGGCCCCATCCAATCGCGCTCACCGTAAGGCAACACGAGGACCAGTGTGCGCTCGGAGCCAACGATGTCGATGAGCTCGTCCATTTGGCTCTCAAACGTAGCTCCGTTGGTGCCCAAGCCCATAAATACGGTGGAGCGCAACTGCCCGGAATCCTTCAGCCCCTGAACCACGGGCAGGGCTGCCGAATAGTGGCGGGAGATAGCAGCGTCGATACTGATACCCGGGAAACGCTCACTAAGTGCTTCGGAAGCAGCAAGCATGACAGAATCACCGATCGCACTGATTTCGTTGCCAGTGGGTATCGCGCGCTTCTCCTTCGGCTTTGCAGTCTCCGAGGGCTGTGCCGGAGCGGAGCTAGCAGTCTGCTCGTTGGACTGTGCCATGCGCTCAAGCTCGCGCTCTAGTTCGCTCTTATCCTCCGAGGTCACCAGGGCATAGCCCACACCGAGCAGAGATAGCACGACGATGACGGGGACTGCAGGCCACAGTGCCTTGCCAAAGCCATCCTTAATCTCCTCCATGCTGGGGCGTGCCGACCAATAGGCATGCCACGTGGGGCGGAATCCGGCGCGGCGGAAGGGGTTTTCTACAAACTGGTAGGTCACCTCTGCCAGCAAGCAGCTCAGCGGAAGGCAAAGGAGACCCAGGAGCCACGAAGGGGCATCGGACAGCGCGTGGACAATCATGACCACCGGCCAGTGCCAGAGGTACAAAGAGAAGGAACGCTGTCCCAGCCAGCGCATCACGCGAGTGCGGAAAATCCAGGTGAGGGGGCCGGTTTCCCGCACCACTCCCCAAATCATCGCCGCGCCGAGCACACTGGTGAGGACCAAACCACCGCGGTAGGTGAATTCGCGGTCCGCGCCCATCCATACCAGTTGGGCAAGGTAAGCAACTAGTGCGAGAGCACCAACGGCACCGGCAAGAGTGCCCTTGTTTGCTGCCGGCCAAGAGTCGGCGTCGACGTCCTTGTCGGTGGAGGTCAAAAGCAGGGACAACATTGCGCCAATGAGGAGACCGAAGGCATGGGTATCGGTTCCGTAGTACACACGGGTGGGATCCTCGCCCGGGGTGAAGATGAGCGCCATCGCGACGGCCGAAGCAATCGCGAGGACAAGCGATACCGCGATGGGCAGACGCTTGGGCTTGCGGCGGGAAATGGCAAAGATGCCAAACATCAGCAGGGGCCAAATCAGATAGAACTGTTCCTCGACGGCCAAGGACCAATAGTGCGCGAAGACCTGCACTTCATTTGGCGCAAAGTAGGTTTGGCTGGTGGCGATTTGGGTCCAGTTGTTGACAAAGAAGAAGGTGCCCAAGAATTGCTGGCGGATGCCTACTGCTAGGTCGCCGCCGATGAGGGCCACAATCGCAGTACATATCGAGAGGACCACGAGGGCGGCGGGGAGAATGCGCCGGAAACGGCGGATCCAAAAATCCTTGAGGCTGATGCGCCCAGTCGCGTTGAATTCACGGACCAGCAGCGAGGTAATGAGGAAGCCGGAAAGGACAAAGAACATGTCCACGCCGAGGTAACCGCCGGGGAGGATATCCCCGAAGAAGTGATAGATCACTACGGCGAGCACCGCGAGACCACGCAGACCATCCAAGCCCGGTACTTGACGCAGCCGGGCGCGTCGACGGCGTGGTTTGGTTGCAGGTGCAGTTGTAGACGGGGCGGCTGTGCTGCGGGCGGATGCACTGGCAGCGGCAGGAGCCGTGGCGGGGGCCGTAGCCGCAGTGGCGGACGTCGCGCTTGCCGTTGCGGCGCCTACCGCTGCCGCGGTTGCAGCTGCCGGAGCCGCGGCAGCAGCAGTGGATTCCTTCGCTACCGGCCGCTTTGCTGAACGGCGCTTTTCTTGTTTTGTGCTCAGTACTCCGACGGACTGTGAGCGACGAGCCAGAGCCCGCGAAATCTCATTCTCGGGCCCGGCTGTTTCTTTTTTCTTTTTTCCCTTTCCCTTTCCCGGTTCTTTGGTCTGTTCAGGTGCCTCGGCCTTGATGGCCTCAGTGTGCTGGGCTTTTTGGCGCTCTTCGCCCTGTGCAGGATTCTTAGTAGGCTTGGGAGTCTTTTCTTTGTGTGCAGCCGGTGCCGGAGTCGAGGCCGGCTTCTGTGTTGTGGCAGCTGTAGGGGACTTTGCCGCAGCGGGCTGGGAACCTGGTGTGGCGGCCGGAGTCTTGCTGGCACGGCTGGTCTCCGAGACCTTGTTTCCCGGAACAGAAGTCTTGTTCTGCTGCTCAGAACCTGTTTTCTGCGGGGCAGGGCTCTGCGTGATCGGACGGCGAGGGACGGTGCGTCGTGGGCCGCGGCGGCCAGTCGAGACTACGTCAGCCTCCTCGCGGGCTTTGACGAGTTTGGCCTTCTTCACCGCCGCAGCTTTGGGAAGGGCGCTCGGCGACAAGTCCAGGGTGAAGTCTTCCGCTGGCCGTGGGCGCACGCGGCCAGGCCGCGCGGCTGGGCGCTGAGTGCTGGGCCGCTGAGCTCTGGGCGTAGCGCTTTTATCCGAGGTGGTGGGCTTGGCGGGTGAGGTCGACTTTCCAGGCTTCGTGGTGTCAGTAGGTGCGGTGGAAGGAGAAGCCGATGAGGGCTTGACAGCCGTAGTGGACTTAGTAGACGCGGCTGAGACTTTAGATGCAGTAGTCGACGTTGAAGAAGGCTTCTGTGAAGCGGAAGGGGAGTCCGGAGTGGAACTCGATGTGGATGATTCGCCTTTTGCCAAGCGTGACACCATCGACCGCAAAAACTTCTTCACTTCACACTCCGCAGGTAGACACCGTGGTTCGGATACTGAGGCTTAGTAACCCGAGTAATCCTACTCTGTGCGCGTGGCTAGTCGGTCAAGGAGTCAGGGGAGCGTGTTAGGTGCGCAAAAGCTGGCGAAGCACGGTGCTGACGCCGTTGTCAGTATTGGGAGGGGCAATGATGTCCGCTAGGTCTTTCAGCTGCGGATGTGCGTTCTCCATCGCGACGGCTGTCCCGGCAGCGCGCAGCATTTCGAGATCATTGAGGTAGTCACCGAAGGCCACGGTGGCGGTGATGGGTACGTTGGCGAGTTCAGCGAGCTTGACCAAGGCTGCACCTTTATCCACGCCGCGAGCCATGACATCGAGCCAGACCTTGCCCGATACCGCCACGTTGTCCTCCGGGACAGCATCGACGATGGGGGCGTAGATGTGTGCCTCTGAACCGGATTCGCAGAAGATGGCGATCTTGATGATGTTGCTATCGGGGACGGCGTCTAGGTCTTCGACCCACGTGACCGCCTTGTAGTACTTGGAGATCTCTGCGCGGGCTGCATCGGAAGCATCCCGCGCGACATAGGCGGTTTCAGGTGAGCACAGCACCACGGTGTGCTCCACATCCATGGCCGCTGAGGCCTCGCGTGCTGAGTGTACGGTCGCTTCCGAGAGCGGGAAGGTCGCAATGATCTCACCACCACGCATGACCACCGAGCCATTTTCAGCGATGAAGGTTTCGCCTTGCGGGAACATCTGCTTGAGTGTTGCCAGTTGGCGCCCTGAAGCCGGAACTAGCTCGCAGCCACGGTGAGCGGCAAGCTCCTGCAGCTCCGCGAAGTCCGCAGGTAGTTGGCCGTTTGCATCGAGCAGCGTGCCGTCCATGTCAAGAGCAACAAGTTGTGGGAGCAAGAAAGTCACACCAATCTAAATGGGTTGGGCTAAAAGCAGAAACCATGTCCAAGGTAGCGCCAAAAATAGGTGGCTGAAACATTTGTGATATGGAACACTGGTGCTCATGACTATGACTGATCCAGTACTCGTTTCCGTCCGCAACCGTACCGGAGTCCTTGAACTCAATCGGCCGAAAGCTCTGAACTCTTTGAACCCGGAGATGATTGACATCATCCGCCGCTCCCTCGAAGCGTGGGCGCAGGATGACGAGATTGAGCAAGTCCTGATTCATTCCAACAGCCCCAAAGCTTTTTGCGCCGGTGGCGATGTGCGCCACGCACGGGAGGGAATCGCGGAAGGACAGTTGGAGGAAGTCGATGCCTTCTTCGCCAGCGAGTACCTCACTAACGGTGATATCGCCGAGTTCCCGAAGCCCTATATTGCCGTCATCGACGGGGTTGTGATGGGTGGTGGATTGGGTATCTCCATGCATGGTTCGCACCGCGTGGTAACTGAGAAGGCCTTCGCGTCGATGCCGGAGATGAATATCGGCTACGTCACGGACGTGGGAGTGGCCTATGCAGCGCAGCGCATGGTGGGCACACGCGGAGTAGCTTCGCCGGGCTTGGCAAAATTCTGGGGGCTCAGCGGCTACCGCATGTATGCTGCGGACATGCTGTGGACGGGTGTCGCAACCCACGTGGTTAAGGATGCCGCTGAGTTGATTGAGGCAGCTATCGAGCGGGGCATCGACGCCGCACTGGAGGATCTAGCTTTGCCGGCACCACAACAGCCGGCGCCGTTGGAGCAGGTAGCCAAAGACTTGGAGGAGACCTTCGCGCTGCCGACGTGGGAGGAGATTTCTGCAGAGCTCGACAAGCACCCGAACATTGCCGGCGAAGTACGCCGCCTCATGGCCGCCGCCTGCCCAGCCGCCATCGTTGCGGCCAATGAGCTTTATGAGGCGGAGGCTGCAGTCGACGATATCCGCGAGGCCCTCTTGCTGGAGCTCAAGCTGGGCATGCACATGTACCGCCGCCCCGATTTTTCCGAAGGCGTGCGCGCGGTGCTCGTGGACAAGACCCAGGATGCTGCTTTTAACCCAGCGACCACCGAGGAGGTTGACGCCGAAGAATTCCGCGCAGTGTTGAACTCCTAGTTAGGGCTTATAGGCCGCGGGCCTGCTGATAGGCGGCGCGCGCCCGGTGTTCATCCACTCCTTCAGGAACGGCAACGTTAAGGGTGGCCTGCGTGGCGGCTGGAGTCGGCGCAGGCAGGTGGAACGCGGGGGCGTCGCTAAGCGCCAGCCCCTGGCGACCATCGGGCAGCTGCACAGGCAATAGGGTCCACAGCCCCAAGACCGGCATGGCTAACTGCGGCAGGCGCACCGAGCGCGCTTCGGGGATCGACACACGGGCGCGAATCAGCTCGGGGAGAGCATTGTCATAGCCGAAGCGGCGCAGGTTCGCCGCTGCTTGGGCGGACATGGAACTAGATAGCTCGTCCGCCCATGCCCAGGTGAACGTGTCCGTGGATGCGTCGAGAGTAGCAATGAGGTGGGCGGGAACCGTGAGCGAACCATAATCAGAGTTGACCACGGTGCGAGACGTGCCAGGGTCGAGGTCCGCAGACAGGTTGGGGAAGCGGGCCTCCAAGAAGAAATTATGCTCGGTGGCAAGAAAGTGGGCGTCAGCCAATACATCGCGTGCGCTAAGCCCGGCCTGGCCTGAGGGGTGGGGAAGGGCCGCGATCCGAGTGCCGTGGAAGCGCGCGAGGCCTTCTGCTGCCACCGGTGCCACGCCTAGATAGGAGGCGAGCTCAGAGGTAGCAAGGCGCTCGTCGACGCCCCCTTCGACATCCCCCGAGCGTTCGAGCCCGGCCAGGATGCTAACACGGGGATCCGGGGGGAGCTCCGTGAAATCGACGGCGACGAGTGCTTCGCCCTCACCCTGTGGGACGCGGAGAACGGGCCGGTCACCCACCAACCGCCGTGCTAAGCCGCGAAGCAGGGCGGAATCGGGCTGTGGTCCGTGGAACTGAGGTTGGGACGCTTGTTCCGTCAAACCCGTGGCCCAGTGCAGTTGTCCATCCTGGATGGTGGCTAGACGCAGCCCATCGAAGTCATAGCTCCCTGAATCAGTACTAAAGCGCACCACCGCGCGCTGGTCTTGGTCTGGCTGCGCTGCTTGTCGGGCTTCGGGGGCGGGGGCAGCGGGCGTGAAGTTCACTTCGACGTCGCGCACGTCGCCCAAGCGGGACGTAAACGTGGCGTCGATGCCGGCTTGGATAAAAGCGCCTGCGGAGTACAGGTTCTGGGCGGAATCCATTAGTGCTCCTTGACTCGTTTCTCATCCCTGCGGAAAGGGTGCTCGATAGCCTCCTCGTAGGCGTGGAGGAGGGCTTGGGTGGATTCTACCCAGGAATACTTTTCAGCCTCGCGGCGGGCGGCAGCGCCCATCGTCTCCCTGCGGGCAGGGTCTTCGAGGAGTCCGACCGTGGCGCGCGCCCACGCCTCATCATCGGCGTCCGGCGCGATGAGGTGACCGGTCACGCCTTCCTCAATGACGAAGGGGATACCACCGGCATTCGTGCCGACGACCGGCACGCCCGAGGCGAAGGACTCGAGTGCTACCAGCCCCAGGGTCTCCGTGGCGGAGGGGAAGAGGAAGACATCCCCCACGGCGAATGCAGCGGCGAGCTCCTCGCCAGACAGGTAGCCGGTGAACACTGTGTGTGCAGGATCGAAGCTAGCCTTGAGCTCCTCCAAAGCGGGACCATCGCCATTGATGGCCAGGCGGGCGTCGCTAAGCTGTGCCCGCACTAACTGCATCACGTGGTCGAGGCGCTCCAAGTCCTTCTCTTTGGACACTCGGCCGATATAGGTCACCAGCGGGGTATCCGGGTTACCACCGGTGAGGCGCTCGCGCATCTGTGCTGTGGCGCGGTCAGGGTGATAGGTCTGCGTGTCCACCGCCTTGGGCCACAACTGCACGTTGCGGATCCCCATCGTCCGAGCCTTATCCACCATGGGGCCAGAAGTACACAGGTTCACCGCCGCCTGGTTGTGCAGGTACTTCAGAGCGGCCTCAGTCAGCGGGCGGGTCCATCCGATGCCCAGCGCATCGACGTATTCAGGCACGTTGGTGTGGAAGCTCGCCACCAGCGGCACGGCATCGCGCTGCGCGGCGAAGACGCCGAGGGCTGCAGTCCAAATGGGGTTGACCGCGTGGATGACATCGGGATCGAAATCTCGGATCTCCTTGAAGAATTTCCACGAAGGCAGGCCAAACTTGATCTCCGGGTAGACCCACAGCGACAGACTGGGGATGCGGGTGACCTCGAAGCCGGCATAGGAGTCAGGAGCCTTGCCCGTGGCAAAAATCCGGACCTCGTGGCCTATCGCGGCCAACTGGTCCAGCGTGCGCGTCAGGCGCGTGACCACGCCGTCGATCTTGGGCAGGAAGACCTCAGTAACGATAGCGATGCGCACGAAGGTTTAAGCCTCCGTGGAAGGAACGCCGGCGTGCTGCTGGCGCGTCCACAGCGACTGCGCCGGAATCTTGGAGCGGTCCGCGCGGTCGGCGTACTTACGCGCAACCTCCTCGACCTCATGGAGCAACCCCTCCGACAAGGTGGTCGGCTCCAGTCCTAGTTCGAGGAAGGTGTCGTTGGTGACGTGGAGTTCATTCTCCGCGGATTCCTTGCGCGGGTTCGGCACATAAGCCACTTCCGCACCAGAAATCTTCGCCAGCAACTCTGCCAGGTCACGCACACGGTGGGTTTCGGTCATCTGGTTGATGATCTTGACGCGCTCGCCGCGTGCCGGAGGGTTCTCCAGCGCTAGCTCGATGCAGCGCACCATGTCACGGATGTGAATAAAGGCGCGGGTTTGTCCGCCGGTACCGTGCACGGTCAGCGGATAACCAATACCGGCCTGAATGAGGAAGCGGTTGAGCACCGTGCCGTAGTCACCGTCATAATCAAAGCGGTTGATCAGGCGCTCATCTTTCTGGGTCTGCTCAGTGTGCGTGCCCCAGATGATGCCCTGGTGTAGGTCGGTGATGCGCAGCTCATCGTTCTTGGCGTAGTAGGCAAACAGGTGCTGGTCCAGCACCTTCGTCATGTGGTAGACCGAGCCCGGGTTGGAGGGGTAGAGGATTTGCTGCTTGACGACGCCATTCTCCCCCGCATCCACCTGTACATCCAGGTAGCCCTCCGGGATCTTCATGCCGGCGGTGCCGTAACCGTAGACACCCATGGTGCCCAAGTGGGCGACGTGGATATCCTGCTCAGACTCGACAATGGCGGCGAGCAAGTTGTGGGTGGCGTTGATGTTGTTATCCACCGTGTAGCGCTTGGTGCGCGAGTTCTTCATGGAATAGGGGGCGGCACGTTGCTCAGCAAAGTGCACCACAGCATCTGGGCGCTCGGTATTCAGGAAATCCAACAAGCCGTCGTAGTCCTGGGCCACGTCGAGGTTGCGGAAGCCGATGGTCTTGCCGGAGACCTCGGTCCACGCAGCCAGGCGCTCCTCAATGGAGGCGATGGGTGTTAAGGATTCCGCGCCCAACTCCTTATCGATGGCGCGCCGGGAGAGGTTATCCACGATGATGACATCGTGGCCTTGGTCGGAGAGATAGAGGGAAGCAGGCCAACCGCAGAAGCCGTCTCCGCCGAGAATCGCTACCTTCATTTGTTATCTCTCCACATCACTGTCGGGGGCATGAGTTAGGGCGCCGCCGACGATGGGGGAGAAACCCGTCGCGGCGGCAAGCACTTTTCAATACCTTACCGTTGACAGCCCTCACATGAGGGCCCTTAACGGTAAACAGTGAGTGAATGTTTCCTCAGGCTGTACCGCTAGGGTGAGGCTCGGTGCAGGAGCTGAAGGCTCGGAGTCCGTATTAGCTCCGACACGACGCCCTGTACACTGGCCCGCATGCTCGAAGCCGTGCTCAATGCCTTTGCCGATTCCGTCAATGCTCTACTGATCGGAATCCTGGTAGCTATCGGCATCATGCTTCCGCGGGGCAGCTACCGCAAGATCGCGGCCCTAGTCATCGTCGGTGATTGGTTCGGTGTGCTCACCGCAGCCGCCGTGGTGATGTTTGTGTTCGTCGGTATCCAGGACAAGGTGGCTGCCGCACTCGAATCACCGCTGCTTGGCTGGGGACTGGTGGTCATCGGCCTGGGACTGGGCCTTCTGGCCTGGCGCTCCAAGGGCGAACCTAATGACATGGTGCAGAAACTCCTCGGCCCGCTGCGCACGCCTTCAGCCAAGACTGTCGCGGTGGGCTATGCCATGGGGGTTATCCAGTCCTTGACCTCCGTGCCTTTCTTCTATGGGCTGATGCACCTTGCGGCAGGGGACTTTAGCAACACCGTTAAATACGGCGGCCTTTTCTTCTATGCCACTTTCGCGCTCTCACTGCCCACGGTGTGCGGGCTTTTCATCGCTATGGTTCGGGCGAAACCACATTCCTGGGCCGGTCGCGCCTTCGCGTGGGCGCGGGAGAACTCCGCCACAGTTGCGCTGTGGAGTGGCTATGGCGTGGCTGCCTTCCTAGTGATCATGGGGCTTGTTTCCCTGCTCTAGGGCTTCAGCACTGAGAGCAATCGATGGGTGGCTTAGCTCGTGGCCTTAGCTTGCGGAGCAGAACTGCCCTAGTTGCCAAAGAACTGGTCAGATCCTGCGGCGAGCTCAAGAGTTTTGGCAACAACGGCAGTTTGAAAGAGTCGTGGCGCTAGTCGTAGAGGACTTCGTCGAGGGGGAGGGCTTCGCCAAGCAGCGCCTGCTTCTGAGCAATGTCGACGTAGCGCGCGGCGTGCGGGATGAAGGCGGCGGATTCCTCAGGGCTCAACTCGCGGCGCACCTTGGCGGGCACCCCAGCAGCTAGGGTGCCGGCGGGAATATCCTGGCCTTCGAGCACCACAGCGCCGGCAGCGATGAGAGAACCTGGGCCCACGGTAGAGCCGGAGAGTAGGGAGGCCTTCATGCCAACGAGCGTGCCCGCGCCCACGTGCGTGCCATGGAGCATGGTCATGTGTCCTACGGTGACGTCATCCTCCAGCACACAAGGCTTACTGGATTCAACGTGGATGACGCAGTTGTCCTGGATATTGACGCGCGCCCCAAGGTGGATGGAACCGACGTCCCCGCGCAGCACGCTTCCATAGAACACAGAAGAATCTGGCCCGATGGTGACGTCACCGATGATGGTGGCATTCGGGGCAATCCAGGCGCTGCGGTGGATGCGGGGAGTCTGCCCTTGGAAGGGGAGAATAAGCATGGTTGGTTAGCTTTCTTCAGGGGTGGTTTCGATGGAGACCGCGAGGGACTCGGAGACTTCATAATCGCCGGGCGTGGTGTCGAGGCTGGCAAGTACGTCCCGTTCCGCAGGGGATAGCGGGATGGCCCAGCCCCGCTTGGGATCGTGGACAGGGCGCTGTGTCTTCGCCGTGGGGGAGAGGTGCACCGTGGATTGCGGTCCGCGCAACTGTGCGGGCTCGCCGGAATGGGCCACCTCACTGAGCACCTGCGCGCCGGCGGGGGAGGTAGCCAGGATGATGAGACCGCTCGCCGTGTGCACGGACAGGTGATCTAAAGAGACCTCGACGGCGTGGGGATCCGGGGAAGCCAAACGGACAGTGCTGGAGCCGCCGAGTTTGTCGATGACATCCTTAACCGCAGAAAACAAACCCATGGCGCGATCCTAGCGTGGGGGTACCATCGAGCACTGTGATTGACGCGAAAGATACAGCACTCGTCATTGAAGGCGGCGGCATGCGCAATTCCTATACCGCCGCGTGCATCGTCAAGCTTCTGCAGGAGGAGGTGGAATTCGGCTGGGTTGGAGGCGTTTCCGCGGGCTCCTCGCACACCGTGAACTTCCTCTCCCGCGATGTGAGTCGCTCGGAGGAATCCTTCGTAGACTTTGCCAAGAACCCCAGCTTCGGTGGCCTAGGTTCGCTGCTGCGCGGTAGCGGCTACTTCAACGCGGAGTTCATCTACGAGAAAGCCGCGGACCAAGACATGCCTTTTGACTGGGAAACATTTCAGGCCCACCCGTCACAGATGTGCATTTCCGCCGCCCGTGCCGATACCGGGGAGAGCGTGTACTGGGGGCGCGAAGACATAAAGACCCAAGACGACCTGATGGTGCGTGTTCGCGCCTCTTCAACGTTGCCGCTGATCATGCCGATGCGCGTCATCGATGGCGTGCCTTATGTCGACGGTGCGATGGGCGAGTCCGGTGGCATCCTCATCGAGCAAGCGGAGAAGGCCGGGTTCGAGAAGTTTCTTTTCCTCGGTTCGAAACCGCGTGGGTACGTGCGCCCGGAAGTGGGGCGGCCGGCGGCGCTGCGGCGGGTCTTCCGGAAGTACCCGGCTGTGGCGGAGGCGATGATTGCGCGCCCACCACGCTATAACGCCTCCAAGGAGCTACTCCTGGAACTGGAGAAAAAGGGGCGCGCTCAGCTTTTCTTTCCGGAGGATATGCAGGTGGCTTCGACCGAGCGCTCGGTGACTAAGCTGCGTGCGAACTATGAAGCCGGGCGCGCTCAGACCTATGCGGAGTGGCCGGCGTGGAAGGAATTCCTCGGCAGCTAACTGGCCAAGCTGAGGCGCCATTTTTAGATCTTCTTTCTGCTTCAGACGTGAGACGGAGCACCCTTAGCGCAGAAAAGCGTCTTTGAACGTGGTCTTTTGCTCTCGTTTTCCTACAATGGCCTTTCGTGTTGGCTCTATTTGATGGAAATATTTGGCTGAGCATATTCTTTGTTGCCTTGCTCGGCACGTTGTTTGGCATGATCCCCTTCGGCCCGCTGCGCTTCGGCGCAGCCGGCACCTTGTTCGTGGGACTGGCCATCGGCGCCTTTATCGAACTCGATGGAACGATTTTAAGCAGCCTGCAAGAGATGGGGCTTGGCCTCTTTATCTATATGCAGGGCTTGTCTGCCGGCGAACGCTTCTTCAAGGGGTTCTCTGAGCAGCTGAAACACATGATCACTGCTGTCATCGCGGTGGTGGGTGCTGCTGCCGTGGCGCTTCTCGCGGGCGGATGGTTGGGCCTGTCGCCCTTGCTCTCCGTGGGTGTTTTCTCCGGTGCGACGACCTCGACGGCGTCGCTTGCTGTTGCCCAACAACAGACCGGCGAGGAGCTGCCCGCCGTGGGCTATTCCTTGGGCTACCCGGTGGGCGTAGCCGTTGCCATTCTGCTCGTGGCATTCCTGCTCAAGCAGTCCTGGCCGGGTTCTAAAGACAAAGACAATTCTGCGGAGGAGGTTTTCCGCTCCCGCACCATTCGGGTGACCAAGGACATCACCTATGAGGAGCTCGTGGACCGCTTCGAGGATCAATTTGTCATCGCCACGATTCGCCGCGGCAATACCCGCACTGTGGCGGGGGACCATCCAGAGATTCGCAAGGGCGATATCCTGCGCGTGCTCGTGACGAAGGCGAAAAGGCGCGAGCTTACCGCCGCCTTGGGTAAACGTCAGCCCCAAGTACCCTTCGTGGACAAGCGCTTGGTCATTGAAAACGTGGTGGTCTCGAACACCGATATTGCGGGACGAACCGTGGAGGAGCTCAATCTTTTCCGGCGCTATGGTGGCCGCATCGTCCACGTGGAGCGCGGCGATGAGGAGTTCCTCGCCAGCTTCGATACGCACCTTGATGCCGGTGACCGCGTGACGGTGATCGTGGATCAGGATCGTATGGGTGATATTCGCGATTATTTCGGTGACTCGGTTCAGGGCTACTCGCAGCTGAACTGGATCGCCGTGGGAGGTGGCCTGTTCTTGGGCTACCTCATTGCGCTCATCGTGGTGCCCTTGCCGGGTGGCACGTCCTTTGAGCTGGGCTTCGCGTTGGGGCCGCTGATTACCGGCCTTGTTCTTGGCGCTCTCCACCGCACGCGTCGCGTGCCGTGGAAGGTCCCGGCCTCTATCAATATGGCTCTTCAACAGTGGGGTCTAGTCATCTTCTTGGCGTCGGTGGGCCTCGCTTCGAGTGAGGCTTTCCAGTCCACGGCCTTCTCCTGGATGGGCTTGAAGTCCATGGTTCTGGCCGCCATCATTACCGTGGTTGCCGTCGCCATCTTCGCTGTTGTCAATAGGTTCCTCGGCCAGTCGGAGACCCGCACCGCCGGCGGTATCTCCGGCATCTTCGGTCAGCCTGCCGTGGTCAACTACGCCACGGGTATGAGCACGGATTCCCGCATCATGACCGGCTACGCGGCCACCATTGTGGTGGCGCAGATAGTCAAGATCGTGGTCATTCCGTTGATGCTCACGTTCTAATCTTTCAGGAATGCAGCTGGGTAGAGCCTCGACGGCTCTCTCATGTGGCTGGTTCTAGTGAGCCTTAATTGCTCTTCAAACTGTTTCGTATGGCGCTGCTCCAGAATCATGCGAGCATAGATTGCCTCAAAAGGGTGGCGCAGCACACAATCCAGCGGTACGATTTGAGTTAACTTCGTACAGTTTGGAGAGCGATATATGGACATCGTCATTGTGGGTGCCGCCCGAACGCCCTTCGGCAAATTACTTGGTTCCCTTTCCACCGTGACAGCGACGGAGCTCGGTTCTCACGCCATCGCCGCCGCACTCACACAAGCACGGATTAAGCCGGATGATGTTGATGCCGTCATCTGTGGACAGGTCTTGCAGGCGGGTGTGGGGCAGAATCCTACAAAACAGGCGGCGCTGGGGGCAGGGATATCTGCGAGGGCACATACCGCCACGGTCAACAAGGTTTGTCTGTCAGGTCTGACCGCGATTATCGACGCCTCTCGGCTCCTGCGCTCCGGTGAGGCTACTGTCGTGGTGGCTGGGGGAATGGAGTCGATGTCACAGGCTCCCCACCTGCTTCCGCAATCACGCAGGGGGAAGAAATTTGGTCCTGTTGAACTTCTCGATCACGTGGAGCACGATGGCCTGCGCGCAGCTGACCTCGGAATTTCCATGGGCTCGCTGTCGGAGAAATATGCCGAACGCTATCCGGCCACCCGTCAGGAACAAGACCGCTGTGCGGCACTGTCCCACCAGCGCGCGCTTCAGGCGAGTGAGGAGGGAACCTTCGACAAGGAAATCGCTCCCATCACGGTGAACCGCCGGCGCGATGAGGTCACCGTCTCGCACGATGAAGGCATCCGGGAAGGAGTCACGGAAGAAACTTTGACTGCACTGCGTCCGGCCTTCGAGAGCACGGGCAGCATTACGGCCGGAAATTCCTCACCTATCACGGATGGAGCAGCCTCCGTCGTCCTCACCACCCGCGAGCATGCGGAGAGGGAAGGACTGCCCGTCATGGCAGTCCTTCGGGCGCCCGGACAAGTAGCCGGTCCGGATTCTTCGCTGCAGGAACAGCCTGCCCGTGCTCTTCTTAAAGCCTTAGAACGCGAAGGTTGGGGCGTGGACGACCTCGACCACATCGAGATCAACGAGGCTTTCGCCGCGGTGGTGGTGCACTCCGCGAAGATCCTAGGGATCAACCCCGATGATGTTAATCCGCAAGGCGGAGCCATCGCCCTAGGCCACCCCATCGGGGCTTCCGGCGCACGGCTCGTGGTGCATGCGGCGCACCAATTGGCGCAATCCCATGCTCGCCGCGCCGGGGTCACTTTGTGCGGGGGCGGCGGTCAAGGCGAAGCCCTGTTGCTTGAGGCTGTGAACTAACTCCAGCTCAGTAGCTAGTAGGAGAGATAAGGAGAAGACCATGACGAACGAAATACTTAGCGAAATTCGTGGACATGCCGGCGTGCTTACACTCAACCGCCCCAAGTCCATTAATGCGCTCAACCAGACGATGATCGACGAGATGACGGCGGTGCTCAGGCAGTGGCAGGATGATGACCGCGTCAAGCTCGTCATCCTCCGCGGTGCTGGGGATCGAGGACTGTGCGCGGGCGGTGACGTCGCGGCTTTGTATCACGATGCCCTGGAAGGCGGAACCGCCGGTGCCCATTTCTGGAAGACGGAGTACGAGCTGAACTATCTGATCTCCACCTATTCCAAGCCTTATGTGGCCCTCATGGAAGGCATCGTGCTGGGCGGCGGAATCGGCGTTTCAGCGCACGCCTCGCACCGTATTGTGAGCGAAGATTCCCGCATCGGAATGCCGGAAGTAGGAATTGGGTATTCGCCCGATGCCGGCGGCTCCTACCTGCTTTCCCGGGCCGCAGATCGTCTTGGCCGCCACTTGGCATATACCGCGATCCACGTGGGTGCTGCCGAAGCGATCGACACCGGTTTTGCGGACTATTTTGTGCCCAAGGACAAGCTCGACGCGTTGGTTGAACGGCTGGTGGAGTCGGGTGACCCCGCAGACATCGAGAAATTCACCGAGGAGGTGGGGCGCGGCTTCGGGGAGGAGCGCGCCGAAATGGTAGAGGTCTACGCTGCAGAGACTGCTGAGGAAACCTTGACCCGGCTGCAGGAACTCGCCGCCACGCGCGGTGACGGGCACTGGGCCGCGAAGGCCGCCAAGCGGATGAGTCTCAACTCCCCACTGGGAATCCGCGTTACCGAGGAATCCCTTAACCGCACTGCGTCGATGAGCTTCGCAGAAACCTTGACGCAAGAATTCTGGATGTCCGTGAACATGCAAAAGCACAAGGAATTCGTGGAAGGAATACGCGCGCAGATCATCGATAAGGACCGCAACCCTTCCTGGGAGTACGAGTCCATCGGTGCCGTCCCAGCAGACGTGGTGGCGTCTATCCTCGAACCCGGCGAAGGCAGCGTGGAAGCCCCCGCATTTGATGCCTCCGAAGATTAAACACGCTCACCACTCATCACGAGTTATTACAGCACTATCCGAAAGCACAGAAAGGACACTAGATCCATGGCAATTCTTACTGAAAAGCGCGGCCGCGTCGCCTTCATTACTCTCAACCGCCCAGAGGCGCTCAACGCGCTGAACAACGACACCATGCTTGAAGTCACCCAAGCGGTGCAGAAATTCGATGCCGATGCCGAGGTAGGAGCAATCGTTATCACTGGCTCCGATAAAGCCTTTGCTGCGGGCGCGGATATTAAGGAGATGTCGTCGAAGACCGCGACAGAAATGTACAACGCGGATTGGTTTGCAGGCTGGGACGTACTTACCCGCGCCCGCACGCCGATCATCGCCGCGGTCAACGGATATGCCTTAGGTGGCGGCTGTGAGCTAGCTATGATGTGTGACTTCATTATCGCCGGCGACAAGGCCAAGTTCGGTCAACCGGAGGTCAACCTCGGCGTTACCCCGGGTATGGGAGGCTCCCAACGCCTGACCCGCGCTATTGGGAAGGCAAAGGCCATGGAGATGTGCCTGACCGGCCGCATGATGGCAGCAGAAGAAGCGGAGCGCTCCGGCCTCGTGGCCCGTGTGGTCCCCGCCGATGAGCTCCTCGATTCTGCACTGGAAACCGCAGAGCTCATTGCCTCGAAGTCCTTCGTAGCAACGTCCCAGATCAAGGAACAGGTCAATGCCGTGGACGAGCTCTCCCTGTCCCAGGGCATCCAGTTTGAGCGCCGTACCTTTCACGCACTCTTCTCATCTCACGACCAGAAGGAAGGAATGACGGCCTTCGTGGAGAAGCGTGATCCAGACTTCAAGCATGCTTAAGCTTCGCCGCTCTACTGGGCTTCGGGCCCCTCGACGTCCTCACCGGCGGCGCGGCGAACGCGGTTCGCAGCAGCGATGACGCGATCCTGTTCGCGGGCGGGTAGCGCAATGGACTCGAAATAGCGGTCGAGGGCAGGCCCCGCCGCAGAGGCCAACACGATTCCTTGGTCGGTAACCATCACCAAGGTCGAGCGCTTATCTTTAGGGTCGCTCACCCGCGTGATGAGCCCGTCCTTCTCCAGTTTGCGTACCGTGTGGGTAAGAGATGCCGGCGGGACTTGAAGGCGGGAACTGATCTTCGACATGGGCATGCTTCCCGCGCGCGACCACATAAGCACAGCGAGGACTTCAAACTGGCTATAGCTCACCCCGAAGGGAGTGAGAACCTCTTCGGCACCGTTTCTTAAAATGTGGGCGGCGCGCTCGAAGGAGGAGACCGTGGCCAGGCCACGCGCGGAGTGCGTGGAATAGCGCTTGGCCCACTGGCGGCGTGCTTCGGCAATGATGTCCATGAGCGGGAAAGAGACCTCCTTGTAGCGCGCTCAGAGCGCGAGACAACTATAAATGACCGCCTCATTGTTCTGAGAACCGGGATAGGAGAAGCAAAGGCCCCAGTTGGAAACTGGGGCCTGTATCGTCGAAAGATTAGTGGGGCTAGCCCTTCAGTGACGGAAAGTCGGAATCAGCGAACTCTGTCGACGCAGTGGTCTCACCGCCATCAGCTGAGTGAATCTCGGTTTCGCGCTTGCGCAGATCGACGCGGCGAATCTTGCCGGAGACCGTCTTTGGTAGCTCGTAGAACTCGAGGCGGCGGATACGCTTATAGGGTGCCAAGCCATCACGGCAGTGTTTGAGGATGGCTTCGGCCGTTTCGGCATTCGGCTCGTAGCCGTTGGCCAGCGCCACATAAGCCTTCGGCACAGCGAGGCGGATGGGGTCGGGGGAGGGAACTACCGCTACTTCGGCGACAGCTGGGTGCTCGATGACGACGGACTCGAGCTCGAAGGGGGACAGGCGGTAGTCGGAGGCTTTGAAGACATCATCGGCACGACCAATGTAGAAGATGTAGCCATCTTCATCGCGCTCCGCTGTATCGCCCGTGTGGTAGTAACCATCGCGAAAGACTTCCGCGTTCTTGTCGGGGTCGTTGAAGTAGCCCACCGTTAGACCGACCGGGCGGGGATCAATCTTCAAACAGATTTCGCCGGTATCTCCAATCTCATCCGTAGCGGGATCCTTGAGCACGACTTCCCACCCCGGCAGTGGGCGACCCATTGAGCCTGGCTTGACCTTTTGTTCTGGGGTGTTGGCAATCTGCAGGGTAGTTTCCGTCTGTCCGAAGCCATCGCGAACATCGGTGTTCCAGGCCTCGCTGATGGTGCTGATGAGCTCGGGGTTTAGTGGCTCACCCGCAGCGACTAGCTTCTTCGGTGGGGTCTTCATACGTCCCAAGTCTGCTTGGACAAGCATGCGCCAGACGGTCGGTGGAGCACAGAAGCTGGTTACTCCTTCTTCTTCCATCTTGTCCATGAGGGCTGCGGCATCGAAGCGGGCATAGTTGTACAGGAAGATGGTGGCCCCGGCGATCCAGGGGGCGAAGAAGTTCGACCATGCATGCTTAGCCCAGCCAGGGGCAGCGACGTTGAGGTGGACATCGCCAGGCGCTAAGCCAATCCAGTACATCGTGGTCAGGTGGCCGACCGGATAAGAGGTATGGGTGTGTTCGACGAGCTTCGCCTTCGATGTGGTTCCGGAAGTGAAGTAGAGCAGGAGAGTTTCGTCAGCCTTGGTGTCTTGCTTTGGCGTGTAGACCTCTGGGCCGGTGAAAGAATCCGAGTAGCGCAGGGTGGGGTGTGCCGACTGTGCATTTGGTTCATCACCCACCTGAATAATGGTGAAATCACCGGTGACGTCTTGGAACTTCTCGGCATCCTCAGCGTTAGCCACAACCCAGGAAATGTTGGCGCGGTCGGTGCGGTCCTGCAAATCCGCTGCACCGAGCATGGCGGTTGCTGGATTAAGGACGAAGCCTGCTTTGATGCAGGCCAGCATGCACTCCCACAGCTCTACTTGGTTGTTGAGCATGAGCATGACGCGATCACCGCGCTGGACGCCTTGACCCTCGAGCCAATTAGCCAACTGCGCAGAGCGAGCCGACATTTCAGCGAAGGTACGGCGGGTGCTGCTGCCATCGGTCTCACAAATGACGAGTGCCTCGCGGTCTTTAGAGTCTTCTGCAGTGGCAAGGTGATCGAACCAATCGAGTGCGAAATTGAAGTGTTCGAAGCGCGGCCACTCGAAGTTGCTTCGGGCCTCTTCATAGTCAGTCTGAAAAGAAACCAGCAGGTCGCGTGCTGCTTGGAATTGTTCGGTCACCGTGGTCATTGGTTCTCCTCTAGCTTGTGCTCATGGGGGAAAGGACGCTGCAATGTCTATGGCCCGTATCCCAAACCGTGCGTCTATGTGACGTGGGTCGCACACTACTTTACTTCGAGTTCGAAGTAATTGCTAGAGATTTTGGGTAACGCGTACCGAAGTCGCAGGCTAGCGCAATGAAATTCCGTGAAGGATGAGCTGTCCAAGGGTGTGATAGGCCTCGGCTGGAGCTAAAGTATCCGAGTAAAAGCCCTGCTGGATGTCGGTCATGGAGCGCTGAATCAGGTGAGAGACAAAATCTGTGTATTCCGCAGTGAATTCTCCCGCTGCGACGCCCTGCTTGAGTAGCTCGTGGATAGTTTCGGTAGCCCTGCGCGTGTTGAGGCTAAAAACCTCCTGGGCAGCGGGTTCGGAGGCGAGATCGCGCATAAACTCCGGGCTGGCAGGTTCTAGGGCGGTGGTCATGGAGGAAAAGTAGTTCTCAAGCGCCTGCGTGTAGGTGGGTGTCTTGCTCACGGCGGTACGGCGTGCAATTTCTTTAAAGAAGCTGACCAGTACGCGCCGAATGATGGCATCTCTCGATGGCCCTAGTGCGTAAATGGTGGATTTGGAGCATTGGTAGCGCTTGGTTGCACCGTCGATGGTGAAGGACTCGAAACCCTCGACTAGAAAGTCCTGCAAAAGGGCGTTAAAGAGCTCTCGCTGCCGCGGTGTGAGTGGTTTGGTCATGTGTCGCTCCGTCTGTGTTGATTCCGGCCTTCGGGCACCCATTTCTCGTGGGGCTTGACGTATGGCGGTGTGCCAATCGATCATAGAACACGCCGTGTGCGGTACGAAACGGTGTATTATCGTACCCACTCAATGCGTAGTTCCCATTGATTTCCCGTCCCACAGATCGCCGCATTGCTTTAAGAAAATCCATGTGGCCACCACAAACTCTCAGCTAGAAAGGTAGAAAACTATGCCCCCAATCCTTGGACCGCAACATCCCAGTGGGAAACACTTGGAGAAGATTAAGTACCCTCACGCTGATATCTTCGCAGTCGCTGACCGCCTAGTTCCCGAGGAGCAAGCGCGCCTGGCAGAGATCCACGAGTTTCTGCAGACGGAGATTCGCCCGGTCGTGGGGGAATACTGGGACCGTGAAGAGCTGCCTTTCGACCTTCTTCCTCGCATGGCGGAGATGGGTTTAGGGGAAGTCGAGCTCACGGATACCTCACGCCTCTACCGCGGGTTGGTGTACGCGGAGGTTACCCGCGCAGATGTGTCACTATCGGCGTTGGTGGGTATTCACAATGAGCTTGTTCTCGGACTCATCGACAAGCTTGGTTCCCCGGAACAAAAAGACACCTGGTTGGCAGGCTTGCGCCAGTTCACCAAAGTGGGGTGCTTCGCGCTGACCGAGCCGGACCACGGATCCGACATCGCTGGCGGACTAGCCACAACGGCGGAGCGCACCGCCGAGGGCTGGGTTATCAATGGATCGAAGCGTTGGATCGGCGCCGGTACTTTTGCTGATTTCGCCATCACCTTCGCCCGCGATACGGCGGATAATGAGATTAAAGCCTTCATCGTTGAGCTCGACCGCGACGGCGTGACGCGTAACAAGATCTCGCGCAAAATGGGTTTGCGCATCATGCAGAATGCAGATCTGCACTTCGACGACGTTCTCATTCCCCATGAGAACCTGATCCCTGGTGCCGAATCCTTCGCCAACGTCAACGACTTCTTGTGCTATTCCCGTGCTTGGGTGGGCTGGCAGGGCGCTGGGTTGCAGCTGGGCATTTTCGACAAGGCCCGCGAGTACGCGGTTAAGCGCGAGCAGTTCGGCCGGCCCATTGCTAAATTCCAGCTCGTCCAGGAGCAGCTCTCCCGTATCCTGGGCAACGCTACTGCGTCGCTTGCCATGATGGCCCAGCTGGCGGAGGTCCAGGAACAGGGCAAGCTGGAAATGCCGTTTGCCGCCCTGGCGAAGGCAACCACCACACGCTTAGCGCGCGAATCCGCCGCAGCGGGCCGCAACATTGGCGGTGGAAACGGCATCCTCACGGAGTATGACCTGTCGAAGATGATGGATGATGCCGAGATTCTCTTCACTTATGAGGGCACCTACGACATCAACTCGCTCATCGTCGGCCGTGCTGTGACTGGCGTATCTGCCTTCGTTTAAGTAGCTCTGTCCTCGTACTCACCGCCACAGATTCACAGCACCAGGGAACCCACCCCTCGCTCTTCTCAAAAGGAGAAAACCATGAACCTACACGAAGTATCAGCCGTCGTGACCGGCGGGGCATCCGGCCTTGGAGCGGCAACGGCCGCAGCACTCGCGGAACACGGAGCCACGGTCACTGTGCTCGACTTGTCCGTCCCAGAGGAACAGCACAGCGACATCAACTACACAGCCGTCGACGTCACCGATGCCGCCGCGGTACGGGAGGCGGTCCTCAGTGCAGCAACGGAAGCACCCATGCGCGTGGCCGTGAACTGCGCGGGAATCTGCCCCTCGGCACGCATCTTTGGACGCAAAGGACCACATGATCCGGAGCTGTTTTCCAAGACCATCAACGTCAACCTCATGGGTACCTTCCACGTCATGACTGCTGCCGCTGAGGCAATGGCTCAGGCAGAACCATTCGATGAGGACGGCCAGCGCGGCGTCATCATCAACACGGCCTCCGTCGCAGCCTTTGAAGGGCAGGTTGGGCAGGCCGCCTACGCGGCGTCGAAAGGTGCGGTGGCCGCCCTGTCGATTACGGGGGCTCGAGATTTGGCATCGCTGGGCATTCGCGTCAATGCCATCGCTCCGGGGGTGGTATCCACCCCGATGATGGAGCAGATCACTCCGGAGTTCCGTGAGCAGTTGGAAGCCACCGTGCCATTCCCCGCCAGGCTAGCTAAGCCGGAGGAATTCGCTGCCCTGGTCCTGTCGATTGCTGAAAACCCCTATATCAATGGTGAGACGATTCGCTTGGATGGTGCGCTGCGTATGCCGCCGCGTTAAGGCGAATGCCGCGTATTCAGTGCTAAGGCCTCACGCGGGGTCTAACCATAAGCAGGTAAACCCCAGTAGGGGAAGATGGCGCGCGTGGTCTGCACCAGCGCTGCGTGCGGCCTCTCTGCCATGACCTTGGTGGGGTCGAAGTCCTCGATGGTGGCGCTCGCGCCCTCATCGCCCAAAATAGGGGAGCCCTCCCAGCCGCCTGGCATCCGGGAGGAGGCAGTGAGCTCCACATTGGCGGCCGCGGCGAGTACATGCGTCCACGCGCGTGCGACGGCATCGATTCGATAGCCACCGCCACCGAGGGCGACCCACCGCCCAGCCGCAAACTGCTGCGCCCACACCGCCACCGAGCGGTAAGCCTGGGCCATCGCATCGATGGTGAGCTCTAGGTCAGCAAGGGGATCCGAACGGTGCGGATCCGCGCCGTGTTGGGAAATGATGAAATCGGGGCGGAACTTCTTGAGCAGTGGAGGGACGATGGCGTGGACCACCTGCAGCCATTCCTCATCCGTAACCCCACGGGGCAGGGCCACGTTGACGGCGGTACCTTCCGCGCCCTGCCCGCCAATCTCGTGCGCATAGCCCGTGCCGGGGAAGAGATATAGTCCCGATTCATGCACTGAAATCGTGAGCACGTTGGGATCGTCCCAAAAGATCTTCTCCACGCCGTCGCCGTGGTGAGCGTCTAAATCCAGGTAGACCACGCGCTGGGCACCGTGAGCCAGCAGCCACCGGATGGCAATCGCGGCATCGTTGTACATACAGAACCCCGACATGGAATCGGCAAAAGCATGGTGCAGCCCGCCGGATAGGTTGACTGCGCGTGGTGCGCGGCCTTCCCACACAGCCCGTGCGGCCGCTAGGGTACCGCCGGCGATGCGCGCGGCGACCGTCGACAAGCCATGACTAATCGGGTTGTCTTCGGTGCCCAGACCGAAACGTTTAGTGGGCACCTCGGCGCGGGTGGCGGCGATGTAGTCGGGGCTATGCACGAGCTGCAAGTGTGAGGTGTTCAGCGGGTCGGGGCACTCGATATCGAATTCCTCGAGCACGCCGAAGTGCTGAGCCAGTGACATCGCCGCGGCGACCCGGTCCGGCCCCATCGGATGCTCTGGACCAAGCGAGTAGCGGTACATTTCCTCCGAAGCGAAAAGCAGCGGTTTTGACTGACTCATGACAAGGACCTCGCGAGGGGATCGCGGACATCACCCAGCGGGGCGATGCGCATGCGGGCCCCCACCACATCAGTCTGTGTCACCCCGGCGATGACAGGGGAGAGCTCGATGTCAACGAGTGCGGCAATGTCGTCTTTGAGCTGTGCCAGCTGCATCATGACCTCTTCGACGCGATGTAGCTTGGCGGCCTTGGTACCGCGATAGCCGGTCAACAGGGGAGAGGCCTTCAAGCAGCTGAGCATGTCCAGGGCATCCGTTCGGCGTAGCGGAGGCACGCGCCACTCGACGTCCCCCAACAGATCCGAGGGCAGTCCGGAGAAACCTGCAGAAACCATCGGGCCCACAACGGGATCTTCGATGGCCCGCAGAGTAAGGGAGGCGCCCGCCGTGACCATGCGCTGTACCACCGGTATCAAGATGGCAGGATCCTCGCCTAAGTGGAGATCACGCGTGAGTTGAGTGATGGTGCTCCACGCGCGCTTCATGGACTCCTCGTCATGGATGTTGCGCACGACAGTGGGAAGTTCCGAGCGGCCCCGCACTATCTGCGAGGTGCACTTGAGGACCACATTCCATCCATACTCGTGCCCAGCCGCAATGGCCTCCTCAAGGGTGCTGACCGGATTCCAAGGAACAATGTCGATGCCATAGGCGCTCAGAATTCGCGCGCACTCCTCATCGGTTGTCCACCTCCCGGTGGGCGAATCCAGAAGCACCTCCGCAACGACCCCGCGTGCTTCAGCCAGACCCTCGCTGGTGGCGAATTCATCGGCAGGGTTGGGGCGGGCGAGGGCGCGTCGGCGTTCGTTATCGATGATGGTCGCTAATGCTTCGATGGCGTCGGCATAGGTGTCAAACACCGGCAGCTGGCCGGGTTTCTCTGGGCCCGGAGCGGTGCGGAAATCGGGGACGTCGAAGCCAACAAAGCTGGCGATAAGCGGGGTATCCGTCGTCGTGGATGCCAGCTGCGACAAACTTGAATAAGCATCCTTGAGGATAAACTCGCCGACTTCTACGACGGCACACAGCACTGCGTCAATATTCGGGTCCGCCAAAGCCCGCCGTGCCTCCTCAGTGATGGCGGGAGCGGGATCGTCGACGACGGTGGTAGCGCGCGGGCGTAGCCCGAAGCGCCAGGCTGCTTGCTCCATCTGCGCGGTGAGTCCAGAGGAATTCGACATCACGGCAATTCGACGGCCCTGCGGCACGGGTTGGCGCGCGAGGAGCTGGGCGATGTCAAGCATGGCATCGCGGCTGGTGACCACCATGGCTCCGGTGTAGCGGATGATCTCATCCAGTGCGGCCGGACTGGCCGCAGACAATCCATCGACTGCGTAGTGCCGGGCGGATTTCAGCGCGCGCGAAGGCAGAAACACCACGACGTGCTTGTCCAGCGCTAGGCGACGCAGAACGCGGAAGAACTTACGTGGGTTACCTATCGAGTCGAGGGACAACAGACAGATGCGTGTGTTTTCATCTTGGCTCCAGAACTGCATAACGTCATTGCCGGTGACATCGGCGAAGGAACCAGCGGCGATGAAGTTACTTAAACCGCAGCCAAGTTGCAGCGCATGGGATAGAGCCAGTGTCGCCACGCCAGCCGATTGGGTAAAGAGTCCTACTTGGCCGGCCCGTGGCATGGGCGCGGGGCTTGCGTTGAGGCGAACCGAGTCATCGGTGTTGATGAGGCCCAATGCAGCGGGGCCGAGGGCGCGCAGACCGTAGTCCCTAGCCGCGAGTACGATGTCGCGGGCCTCCTCGCGCGAAAGGTTAGGGTTCTGGCTGCGAGAGATGACGATGACCCCTTTAGCGCCTGCGGCGGCAGCCGCCTCCATGACGTTGGCGCCGCCACGCCCTTGAAATTCGATGACAACGAGGTCTACCGGTTCAGCAAGGTCATGGAGTTCATCGACGCTGTGCAGGTGATGCAGTGAACCAGTGAAGCCGGCGCTGCCCAGTTGCTGGCTGGAGAGCGTGCCAACCACCGCCACGGAGCTTGGGGTGAGCAAACGGTGAATTGAGTTGGCTTCGGCGCGCAGCTCGCGGCGTTCCATAACATCGCGGGAATTCTCATTCGGAGCGATGTGGAAATCCACTCGAATGAATCCATCCTCAAGCTCCGGCTTCGCGGAGTAGCCTGCACGCACGAAGACCTGCACCATCCTGCGGTTTTGGGTGAGCATCTCTGCGAAAAAGCGCTCCACTTTTCCTTCGCGTCCGATCTCCGCCAGGTGTTCAAGAAGGATGTTGGCTACGCCTTTGCCGTGGTGGGAATCCTGGACTAGGAAGGAGACATCGCCCACGCGCGCCGGCAAGAACTGTTCGACAATGGAGTATCCGGCCACCGCCACGATACTGCCGCGCTCCACCATGACGAGCGTGACCTTGTCATAGCCGTCTGTATGGAGCCAGCGGTCAAGATCATCGTCGGTCAGCGTGGGGTGCGTGCCGAAGAAGCGCAGATACTTCGACTGATCCGAGACGCGATCATAGAAAACGCGAATGGCATCGCGGTCGCCCGGCGTGATGGGACGCAAGGTAGCGATATCGCCATCGTTGAGGATGACATCGGCTTCCCAGCTCGTTAGTCCGGGCCCGTCGGGGGTGGTGGTCGCAGGCTGCTCCGTGTGGTCCATGTCATCACCTTAGCCCGCGCTTTCTCGGGCACAGGCCAGGTGAATGGCATTCACCCCACTACTTCGAGGGGAGGCGTATGGGGAAAGTGCAGGACAAAGCGTGTATGTCAACTCACTCTAGGGGGTGAATAGTGTGTTATGTCTCATTATCCATGGCGTGCGGCTGTGGACTGCGGTTAGTGTGTGACCCAAGCCATAGAAGGAGCCGGAGGTTCCAGGAAGGAGACGCGCCATGCGCACTGTGTATCACTATGTCAATGGAGAAACGTTCGAGGGGACGTCGGGCAACACCCAGCCCGTCCTGAACCCTTCGACCGGCAAGGAGCAGGCCGCCGTCGCTCTGGCGAACAAGGCCGATGTGGACAGCGTCATCGCGGAATCCGCGAAGGCTCAGCCAGGCTGGGCAGCACTAAACCCACAGAAGCGTATCCGCATCATCATGGAATGGATCCGTCTCATCCACGAGAACATGGATGAACTGGCCACGCAGCTCTCCTTGGAGCACGGTAAGACTTTCCCGGATGCTAAGGGAGACGTCCTGCGCGGCGTCGACGTGCTGGAGTTCGCGCTTGGCGCCCCGCACCAGCTCAAGGGTGAGTATTCTTCGGAGGTTGGCACCGGTATCGATACCTACTCGATGCGCCAGCCACTTGGTGTGGTCGCCGGTATTACCCCGTTCAATTTCCCGGCCATGATTCCGCTGTGGAAGGCCGGCCCGGCACTGGCAGCGGGCAACGCCTTCGTACTCAAGCCTTCTGAGCGCGACCCCTCCGTACCGGTACGCCTAGCGGAGCTTTTCATTGAGGCAGGCGGCCCGGCCGGTGTTCTCAACGTGGTGCACGGAGGCAAGGAGGCAGTCGATGCCATCCTCGACTCCGACACCATCAAGGCCGTGGGCTTTGTCGGCTCCACCCCGATTGCGCAGTACATCTACGAGCGCTGCGCGGCCACAGGCAAGCGCGCTCAGTGCTTCGGCGGTGCGAAGAACCACGCCATCGTGCTTCCCGACGCCGAC
Organism: Corynebacterium aurimucosum; assembly: GCF_030408555.1. Classification (NCBI taxonomy): domain Bacteria; kingdom Bacillati; phylum Actinomycetota; class Actinomycetes; order Mycobacteriales; family Corynebacteriaceae; genus Corynebacterium; species Corynebacterium aurimucosum. The sequence continues at coordinate 961,742 of NZ_CP047048.1, forward strand.
ATTGACGCCACCGCCGACGCCATCGTGGGCGCTGCCTTCGGCTCCGCGGGTGAGCGCTGCATGGCCCTGTCCGTGGTAGTCCCCGTGGGACAGGACACGGCAGACCGTTTGCGCGATGCCATCCTGGCCAAGATTCCAGAACTTAAGGTAGGCCACTGCCTCGATCCTGAGGCCGACTATGGCCCCTTGGTCACGGCAGAGGCACGCGATCGCGTACACCGGCTCATCGCCGAGGGCGTGGAGGCAGGAGCCACGTTGCTTGCCGACGGCCGCGAGTTGGACATGTCTGACAAGACCTATAACGAGGATTCCCTCGCGGACGGCTTCTACTCCGGCCCGAGCTTCTTCGACAACGTTACCGCCGACATGTCCGTCTACAGCGAGGAAATCTTCGGCCCGGTGCTGGTCATGGTCCGCGCCGAAACCCTGGAAGAGGCCGTGTCTTACCCCAACGACCACGTCTACGGCAACGGTGTCGCCATCTTTACCCAGAACGGCGGCGCGGCCCGCGACTTCTGCAAGAACGTCCAGGTCGGCATGGTGGGCGTCAACGTTCCGATTCCGGTGCCGATTGCCTACCACACCTTTGGTGGCTGGAAGGCCTCCGGTTTCGGCGACCTCAACCAGCACGGACCGGATTCCTTCCGCTTCTACACCAAGACTAAGACCATCACCTCGCGCTGGCCTAATGATGAGTCCGCAGGTCCTCAGTTCACCATGCCGGTCATGTAAGGAGAGAACACAATGACGACTATCGCGTTTATCGGATTGGGCAACATGGGCGGCCCTATGGCCGTCAACTTGGCGGAGGCCGGGCATGAGGTCCGCGGATTCGACGTCGTGGAAGAGGCTCGGGAGCGCGCCGCCGAGCAGGGCGTCACCATCATCGAGACCGCGGAGGAAGCCGCGCAGGGCGCCGAGGTAGTCTTTACCAGTTTGCCTAATGGTGGGCTGGTCAAGCAGGTCATCGAGTCGGTCCTCGCAGCCAACGAGGATGCAAAGACCTACGTTGATGTCTCCACCATCGCGGTCGCGGAGGCACGTGAGCTTTCGGAGACGGTGGGCAAGGCTGGCTCCGCCTTTCTTGATGCACCAGTCTCCGGCGGCATCGCCGGGGCGGCAGCGGGAACGCTCGCCTTCATGGTCGGCGGCACAGCCGAAGACTTTGCGAAGGTCAAACCGCTGCTCGACATCATGGGCAAGTCAGTCACCCACTGCGGTGACATCGGCAACGGCCAAGCGGTCAAGGCATGCAACAACATGATCCTCGCGGTCCAACAAATTGTCCTAGCTGAAGCCCTGGTCCTCGGCGAGCGCTTGGGGTTGGATCACCAAGCCTTCTACGACGTCGTCTCCAACGCCACCGGCAATTCGTGGTCGCTGTCTGTCAACGCCCCGGTTCCGGATATCGTGCCGAGCTCACCGGCGAACAACGATTTCAAGCCAGGTTTCGCCGCCGCTCTCATGCTCAAGGACCTCAAACTGGCCATGGCCGCGGCGGAAGACACCAAGACCGACACTGTCCTGGGCCGGATTGCGGAGGAGCAGTACTCCTCCTTTGTGGACGAAGGCCACGGCGGCCTCGACTTCTCCGCCATCATTTCCGAAGTTCGTTCCAAAGGAACAGCCTAAGCGCTCCTAAGTGCTTCTAAGGCCTCCTAGGCGCTCTAGCCTGCTGAGAGCGCTAGGGCGCTTGGCCACCGTCGAGGATGCCCTGGAGCAGCGGGGCATAGTACTCGATGAGTTCCTCGGTAGGAAAGGCCGCAAACTCGGTATCACCAAAACGCCGCATGAACGACAGTCCCATGAGAAGGGCCAGCGCGGATTGGGCCCGCAGCTCCGGCGAAGGCGAGTGCTTCCCGGACTCTTCACGAATCCGAGAAGCCAAGACCTCCAGCAAGTCGGATTTAATTCTCTTACCAATGGCGCCGAGCGTCTGATAGTCACCGCTCGCCACGGAAATAGTCCGGGCCATGGAGTAGGGCGCGTTGTGTGGAGCAGTAAGGGTTTCAACCACCGCGGTGCGGCCTAATTCGCTGAAGGGACCGGCAAAGAGCGCTGCCGAGGAAGCAGTGAAATCCACCGTGGCCTCAAAGAGCCCTTCCTTGTTGTGGAAGTGCTTCACAATCAGCGCGACAGAAACATTCGCTTCCTCCGCGATGTCTTTCATTGAGACCTGTGAGAAGCTCCGCTCACTGAAAAGCTCGCGTGAACATTCGAGAATTCTCTCCCGCGTCGAAGCTGTTTTCTCCTCCATAGAGGACATGGTACCGGCGACGCATGCGCAGGAAGGGTGATTCGCCCTCTTGCCTCAGATGACCAAGACAGTGAGGTAGAAATTATGGTTATCTCATTCATCGGGGTGGTTCTTTCCCTGATTTTCCTCGTCGTGATGGCCTACCGCGGGCACTCCGTGGTGGTCGTCGCCCCCTTCGCGGCCTTGATCGCGGTGGTTTTCTCTGGGGAGCCGATCCTGGCTACCTATACCCAGATCTTTATGCCGGCAGCCGGAAACTTCGTGACCAAGTATTTCCCGCTCTTCCTCTTCGGCGCGATTTTCGGCTTCCTCATGACTTCCACGGGGCTTGCCCGGTACCTAGCTCGCGGGATTACCGCGTTATTCGGGCCAAAGCGCGCGATGTTCTCGACGGTCGTCGCCACAGCCTTGCTCACCTATGGCGGTGTATCTGCGTGGGTTGTGGCTTTTACCATCGTGCCCATCGCGACCGCCCTGTTTAAGGAATCTGGGATTTCCAAACGGCTCATGCCCGGAGCGATTGCGCTGGGAACCATCACCTTCGCGCTGGCCGGGCTTCCCGGTTCGCCGCAGATCCATAACGCAATCCCCACCAGTTACTTCGGTACCAACGTCTACGCGGCACCCCGCTTCGGTCTCATCTCTTCTGCGATCATGCTGGCGGTGGGAACCGCGTGGCTGGAGTACCGCGTGCGCACCCTGCGCGCGGGTGGGGAAACATTTGAGCCGCTCGATGCTGACGGCAAGGTCATCGAAACACCTGAGGGAATCGGCGACAGCGGGGAAGAAGCCAGCGTAGAAATCGGCGGAGAATCCTTTGACACCAACTCCGGTGGCCGAGTATCTACTCATGCTCGGGCAGAAACTGAACCCTCCGTCCACGTGCAGGGATTGTTGGGCCTGGTTCCCATCGCCGTTGTCATCGCGGTGAACTTCGCCATGGTCTACGGCGTGTCCAAGGTTCTGGATACGTCTTATCTTGGCGAAGAGAAATACGGTGAGACCGACCTCGATTCGTTGTTGGGTATTTGGTCGCCGACGGTAGCTCTGGCCTGCGCGGTGTTTGTCATCGTGGCGATGTTCCCGAAGCGGGCGGCCGAGTCCGTTAAGGAATTCTCCGATGGCGCCAAGAACGCTATTCTGCCGTGCCTGACCACGGCCTCGGAGGTGGGCTATGGCGCGGTGATTGCAGCCCTGGCGGTCTTTAGCGTGGTTAAAAGCAACATGATGGGGATCTCCGATAATGCCTTGGTGGTCTCCACGGTGTCTACCGCCGTCATTTCCGGTATTACCGGCTCCTCCTCGGGTGGTCTATCCATCACGATGCAGACCCTGGGTGATCAGCTCGCCCAGCTAGCGACGGAACAGGGGATCAGCCTCGAGCTGATGCACCGCGTGACTGCGATGGCCTCGGTGTCCTTCGATTCCATGCCACACAATGGTGCGGTACTCACCATGTTGATTGTGTGCGGTATGACGCACCGTCTGTCCTATAAGGATGTTGCCGTGGTGACCATCGTTATCCCGCTGGCAACGCTGGCGTTGATGCTCGGCATCAACGCGCTCATCCCGGGCCTTAGTTAGAAAACTGAGCTAGAGAAAGCGTGGCGCCGCGGCCGGCTCCGTGTAGCCCTTGGCGTCCACATAAGTGTCGCGCGCGGCAAGGTGCGGGTGTTCCAGAACGTGCTCGGGGGAGACAACCTCGGTGACACAGGCATCGCTACCGCGGAAGATTTCGATCCATTCCGCTTGGGTCTTTTTCGCAAAACGCCGCGCGATGATCTCCTTCATGGCTGGCCACGCGTCGCGGTCGTTCTGCTCGTAGCGGTCTAGTTCCTCTTCAAGGCCGAGTCCTTTCACCATGAGCGCATAAAACTGCGGCTCAATGGCACCGGCGGCCATCCACTGATCATCAGCCGTGCGGTACACGCTATAAAACGGAGCGCCTCCGTCTAGAAGGTTTGTCCCGCGTTCCTGCCACTGGTCTTCGGCGCGGAAGGCATGCAGCATGGCGGTGAGGTTGGCGGCACCATCGACAATAGCGGCATCCACCACGCAGCCCCGGCCGGTATTCTTTGCCTGCAGCACGCCCGCCAGAAGGCCTGTTACCAGGTACATCGCTCCGCCGCCGAAATCCCCAAGGAAGTTGACCGGTGGAACAGGAGTACCGTCGCTTGCCGCGATGGGGTGCAGCGCACCGGAGACCGCGATGTAGTTGATGTCGTGGCCGGCAGTGTGGGCGAGCGGGCCGGATTGGCCCCAGCCGGTGATACGCCCGTAGACCAGCGCCGGGTTGATCGCCTGCACCTCCTCTGGGCCTAGACCAAGGCGCTCAGTGACACCGGGGCGGAAACCTTCGATGAGGATATCGGTCGTGGCTAGGCGCTCACGCAGCTTGTCGACGTCTGCTGGATCCTTGAGGTCTGCCTCTAGAACTTCTTGCCCGCGGTAGAGGACGCTGTGCGGGACCACAGCGGGAGGATTTCCTGGGCGGACCACGCGGGTAACGCTAGCGCCCATATCCGCAAGCATCATCGCGGCAAATGGGCCGGGGCCGATGCCGCCGAGGAAGAGGACGGATAGTCCGGTGAGTGGAGAGCTCATGGTGACCTACCTATTGGTGTACGAATTTCTATCCAATCGTACCGTCGGGTGGGTCACCCAACAAGGGCGTGAAAGTTAATCCGCCACGAGTGTTTCGATGGTGAGCTCTGGGTGCTCCTTCTCAATGAAGGCCAGCTTCCACTTATCACCAAAGAGTGCGATGAGCTCGCCGTCGCTGCGGGTGAAGATCTCCACGCCGCGCTGACGGCCCAGCTCGGGCGCGGACTCGGCATCGGTGCGGCGCGCCACCGAGTAGGGGATGGGCTCGGTGATGGTCTCCACGTTGTATTCGATCTCCATGCGGGCCTGCATGACCTCGAACTGCATGGGGCCCACCGCGGCCATGACTGGGGCGGCATCGCCGCGCGTATCGTTGCGCAGAATCTGCACCACGCCTTCTGCCGCCAGCTGGTCCAAACCCTTGCGGAAGGCCTTGTAATCGCCCAAGGATTTTGCACGCAAAATCTGGAAAGCCTCTGGAGCGAACTGCGGCATGGGCTTGAACTGCACCTTCTTGCCGGTGTAAATCGTGTCACCTGGTGCCAAGGAACCGGCGTTGACCAAGCCTACGATGTCACCCGGGTAGGCCGTATCCACGGTGTCACGCGTGCGGCCAAAGACCGTCAGCGCATACTTGGTGGAGAAGCTGCGGCCGGATTGGGCGTGGTTGACCTGCATACCGCGCTCAAACTCACCGGAAACCACGCGCATGAAGGCCAAGTTATCGCGGTGCTTGCGGTCCATGCCTGCCTGCACCTTGAAGATGACGCCCGAGAACTCATCGGTGACCTCACGGACCTCATCGATGGCGGAGGTAGCGGCCTCGATGGCCTGCGGATCCGAATCGCGGGAGCGCGGAGCCGGGGCAATCGCGCACAGCGTATCCAGAATCTGGTGCACGCCAAAGTTCAGCATCGCGGAAGCGAAGATGAGCGGGGAGGTCACACACTGCTCAAAGAGCTCCTGGTCATGCAGGGCGCCGTCCGCGGCCAGTAGCTCCGCTTCCTCCACAGCGGTCTCCCAAGCATCCTCTTCCTTCGCGGCGGCTTCCGCAGGCTCGTAGTGCTCCTCCGGGGCGATGGTGGAACCACCAGCGGTGCGCAGGAAGTGCACGTACTCGTCAGCCTCACCATCATCATTAATGTGGGCTAGACCGCGGAAGTCGCCGGCGATACCCACCGGCCAGTACAGCGGGGTGGGCTGCAGCTGGATTTCGTTGAGGATTTCGTCGACAAGCTCCAGCGGTTCCCGTCCCACGCGGTCCCACTTGTTGATCACCGTGATGATTGGTAGGCCGCGGGCCTTACACACGCGGAAGAGCTTGAGGGTCTGGGGCTCGAGGCCCTTGGCGGCGTCGATAAGCATGACAGCAGCATCCACCGCCGTGAGCACGCGGTAGGTATCCTCCGAGAAGTCCGCGTGGCCCGGGGTATCCACCAGGTTGATCATGTAGGGCTCGCCCTCATGACCCTCGGGCGCGTACTCGAACTGCAGCGCGGAGGAGGCCACGGAAATACCGCGTTCCTTCTCCATCTCCATCCAGTCAGAGACCGTGGACTTGCGGTTGCCCTTGCCGTGCACCGCGCCGGCCTCGTTGATGACGTGCGCGTGCAGCGCCAGCGCCTCCGTTAGCGTGGACTTACCAGCATCCGGGTGGGCGATGACGGCGAATGTGCGGCGGCGGGAAGCTTCGGAGGCAATACTCATGCGGGCTAGTTTAGCCGCTGGCTGCTACCACTCCACATTGAGCTGGCGGCCCAGATCATCAAAGATGCGCCGGGCCACGGAGAGCTTCTTCGCAATCGGCCGCTGCAGGCCTGGCTTGCGCTTCTGGTTGTAGTACTCGCCGGAGTTGAAATGGATGCCTGGTGTGCCGCTGAGGAAGTAGGCCAAGTTCTCCCCACCCTTGTCCGCCTTGCCCAAGACGTATTTCGCCGCAGTGGTCGAATACAGCTTGCTCGTCCTGCTCGTTGAGTTATGCCCGAAGCCAGTATTCAAAATGCCCGGGTGGAAGGCCACGGAGGTAAGCCCGTGGGAGTCGAGGTAACGGGTCAACAGAATATCGCCTAACTTGGCGTTGCCATAGGCGCGCTCGGCGCTGAACTTTTCAAAGGTATTCGGGTCACCGGGGTCGAAAGAGGAATACAGCATGTTGGCCAACGAGGCGGTCTGCACCACGGTGGCGTTGCTGGCACGCAGCGTATCGCGCAGCAAGGAGGTCAGCAGAAACGGGGCCACGACGTTGATCTGCCACGTGCGCTCGAAGCCATCGGCGGTGGCAAAAGGGCCGTCGAACATGCCGCCGGCGTTATTGCCCAAGGCATCGATCTGCGGGTATTGGCTCAGCTCCTCGGAGAGCCGGCGCACCTGGCCCAAAGACTCATAATCGGCCACATGAAAGTCAGCGCCGATCTCCTCGGCCACAGCCTGCGTCTTCTCCGGATTGCGGCCTACTAGAACCAGCGAATCCTGCGGGCGGCGCTGGTGAAGGATACGGGCAGCGGCCGCGCCCACGCCGTCCGAGGCGCCGGTGATGACGATAGTTCGAGGGTCGTTATGCGATGGCAGGCTGTGGCTCGTGCGGCTCATACTTGGACAGTGTAGGACGTTGAGCGTGGTCGCGCCGGGGTTTATTTCGCCCGGGAGTGGATTTCCTGCTGGGCCTTGGTGAGGCCCTCAGTCACGATGAGGCGTGCGGCCTCAGCGGCAGTGGCGATGGTGGAATCGAGCTCAGCGCTGGCATCGACAGGCGCGAGCACCCAGTCCGGGATGGAACCACCCTTCGGCGGGCGCCCGATACCGATGCGCACGCGCAGGTAATCGCGCGTGCCCAGGCGCTCGCTCAGCGACTTCAGACCGTTGTGGCCGTTCTCGTTACCGCCCTTTTTAATGCGCACCTTGCCGACGGGCAGGTCGAGCTCATCGTGGATGACGATGATGTTCTCGGCCGCAACCCCCAGCTGCGTGGCCAGCGGGGCGATCGGATCGCCAGAGAGATTCATATACGTGTGTGAGCGTAGCGCCACGACCTTCGTGCCACCGAGCTCAAGCTGTGCAGCGCTGAGTTGGTGCCCTGTGACAGGCTCAAGCATGTCACCAGATTCGGCGAGGAGATCATCCACCGCCATGTACCCCACGTTGTGGCGGGTTGCGGCATATTTCGCGCCGGGATTGCCTAAGCCGACGATGAGCCACTCGGCGCTTAAATCCGCTGGGTTTAATCCGGAGGTGGCGGCCTTCTGTGTTTTCTTATTCGGTGCTTCGCCGGCGCGGCCAAAGAGGCGGGTGAAAAAGTCACGGATGGCAGACACAACTACTCCCTTGATGGTTTTCTTTAGGCTGGGTAACCATGAGTCAACTTCTTGAGACTATCACTTGCCCCGTCCTACCTGCCCCGATGGCGGGCGGGCCCACCACGCCTGAACTGGTGGCCGCCGCCGACGCCGCCGGTTCCTTCAGCGCGTTGGGGCTGGGAACTTGTTCCGTCGACGCCGCGCGGGAGGCCATCGCTGCATGTGCTGGCACGCGTTTCGGGGTCAATATCTTTCACCCGCAGCGCGCACTGACCGAAACGGAATTCGCGGCTGCGCAGTCCCTCGCTGCGGAAGGGGGCGCCGTGCTTGGCGACGTCTCCCTAAACTTCGGCTGGCAGGACAAGTTCGAGGCCGCGCTGGAGGGCGGGGCAGCGGTGCTGTGGTCGATGTTCGGCGTCTTTAGTGAGGAAGAGATCGCACGCATCCATGCCGCTGGGGCAGAGGCGTGGACCACGGTCACCACCCCCGAGGAGGCGCAAGCCGCGGGTGCCCGCGGCGTCGATGTTGTGTGCGTGCAGGGGCCTGAAGCGGGCGGGCACCGCGGCGTGTGGGACCCGGGTGCGGAACCGGATCAGCGCCCACTTAAAGAACTTGTCGCGGCGGTCCACCAGGTCACGGACCTTCCACTCATTGCCGCGGGTGGTCTGCGCACCGCAGAGGATGTTGCCACGGCCCTGGCCTGGCCGGGGGTAAAAGCAGTCAGCTGTGGTTCCGCCTTCCTGCTCTCCGAGGAGGCCGGGACGAGTGAGCACAACCGGGGACTTCTGCGCCGCGGTGGCCAAACGGTTTCCACCCGCGCGTTCTCCGGACGCTATGCCCGCGGGCTGGAGACCGCCTACACACGGGCACACCCGGACCTGCCTTTGGTCTACCCCTATCTCAACGCGCTACTGAAACCGCGTCGTGCGCAGCTCGACGCCGACGTGGACTATTGCCTCGTGGGCGTCGACTTGGAGAAAATCGGCGGGGGTAGTGTGGCGGAGATCCTCGCGCAACTACACCCAAACGGGCATGAATAAGGGTTAATATTTACGGATGGACAGAGTTTTACACCCTTTTTGACGAGTAAAGGATACAAAGCACGTGACTTCGAACGCGCACATTGGGCACGAGGATTGGAACGAGCGCCTGGAGCTGGCCCAAGAGATGATCCCGCTCATCCACCAGCTGCACCGCAACAACAACGTTGTCACCTCTATCTACGGCCGCCTGCTCATCGGCGTGACCGACATCGACATCATCAAGGCGCACCGCTACGCCCGCCGCATCGCTGAGCGCGAGCTTTCCACCGCAGAGACCCTGCCTATTCTCAAGGAACTGTGCTCGATGAACCTGGGCACCGCTTCCATTGACCTGGGCCGCCTGGCCACTGGCTTCGAGGAATCCGGCTCCGATAACCTGCGCAACTACCTCGAGGAGACCCTCGTCGATCTCGTCGGTGCCGGTGTGGATAAGGAATCCACCGACGTCGTTCTCTACGGCTTCGGTCGCATCGGCCGCCTGCTGGCTCGCATCCTCATCGCCCGCGAGGCTGCCTACGGCGGCGTGCGCCTGCGCGCTATCGTCGTGCGCAAGAAGGGCGACATTGACATCTTCAAGCGCGCCTCCCTCCTGCGCCGTGACTCCGTCCACGGTGCCTTCAACGGCACCATCGCTGTTGACGAGGAGAACGAGGTCATCTGGGCCAACGGCACCAAGATTCAGATGATTTATGCCAATGACCCGGCGGACATTGACTACACCAAGTACGGCATCGACAACGCCATCGTCGTCGACAACACCGGTGTGTGGCGCGACCGTGAGGGACTGTCCCAGCACCTGCAGTCCAAGGGTGTGGCTCGCGTGCTGCTCACCGCTCCGGGCAAGGGCGATCTGAAGAACATTGTCTACGGCATCAACCACGGCGACATCGAGGACTCCGACCAGATCCTCTCCGCCGCATCCTGCACCACCAACGGCATCACCCCAGTGCTCAAGGTCATCAACGACCGCTACGGCGTGGTTCATGGCCATGTGGAGACCGCACACTCCTTCACCAACGACCAGAACCTCATCGATAACTTCCACAAGGGTGACCGCCGCGGTCGCGCAGCTGGCCTGAACATGGTGCTCACAGAAACCGGTGCAGCCAAGGCCGTGTCCAAGGCTCTGCCGGAGTTCGAGGGCAAGCTCACCGGTAACGCTATCCGCGTTCCCACCCCGGATGTGTCCATGGCTGTGCTCAACCTCGAGCTGGAGAAGGAAGCTGACCGCGACGAGGTCAATGACTTCCTGCGCAACGTGTCCCTGCACTCTGACTTGCGCCAGCAGATCTCCTACATCGCTTCTCCGGAAGTTGTGTCCTCTGACTTCGTGGGCTCTACCCACGCCGGTGTGGTCGATGGTCTCGCCACCATCTCCTCCGGCAAGCACCTTGTGCTCTACGTGTGGTACGACAATGAGTTCGGCTACTCCAACCAGGTCATCCGCATCGTCGAGGACATCGCCGGTGCCCGCCCGGTGGTCTACCCGAAGCGCGTTGACGTCTCTGAGCTCTAAGCACTAAAACGCAGACACCGCCCGCGCTGCATGGCGTGGGCGGTGTTTCGCTGTTTTAGGGTTCTGCTCGGCTTCCGGCTCATCCCCTTCTTAGATACGGAACTGCCCGTTCTGCCAAAAGTAGCGGCGCAGATTGAAAAATCCGGCCATCTTTCGTCAGCTCGGGCAGTATGTGAGTGGGCCAGTGGCGCACCCAGTGGGGGGATTCAAGCCTGAAGCTTGAGGGGAGGACTACTTCTTCTTTTTGTCCTTCTTGGCCTTCTTTTTCTTGCCCTGCTTCTTGCCGTTGCCATTGACCTTGGCACGCTCCAAGTCGGCTGCGACATCCGGGACGTAGGCAAAGTCGTTGCGCGGCGGGCGGACGTATTCGGCCTCGAGCTCGGGGCGGCTCGGAATTTCCGGTACGTCTTGCTCCACGTGCTGGTAGGGAACCATCTTGAGGATGTGGTTGATCACGTTGATGCGTGAGCGCTTCTTATCCTCGGATTCGACCGTGTACCAGGGGGCGGAGGGGGTGTCCGTGTGGACGAACATTTCGTCCTTGGCACGCGAGTAGTCTTCCCAGCGGGTGATGGACTGCAGGTCCATGGGGGAGAGCTTCCAGCGGCGCAGCGGATCGTTGCGGCGGGATTTAAAGCGCGCGAGCTGCTCCTCGTCAGAGACGGAGAACCAGTACTTAAGCAGAATGATGCCATCTTCGATGAGCATGTGCTCTAGCTGCGGGGCCTGGTGGAGGAAGCGCACGTACTCCTGCTGGGAGCAAAAGCCCATGACGCGTTCCACGCCGGCGCGGTTGTACCAGGAACGGTCGAAGATGACGATCTCACCAGCGGTGGGCAGCTTCTCAACGTAGCGCTGGAAGTACCACTGGCCCGCCTCGCGGTCGGTGGGCTTGGGTAGCGCTTCGATGCGGCACGTACGCGGGTTCAAGTATTGCGTAATGCGCTTGATGGCCGAACCCTTGCCGGCGGCGTCGCGGCCTTCCATGATGATGACCACGCGGGCACCGGTCTCAACGACCCACTGCTGCATCTCGACGAGCTCGGCTTGGAGGCGCTTAAGCTCGTCCTCATAGGCTTGCTTGTCAAGCTTCGGCGGCTTGGTGGCAGACTTCTTAGACTGTGAACTCATACCTTTAAATTTACCCCTTAGCTGGGAAAATGACTAACCGCGGGGGTTAGAAATGTGAGTCTGATGGAGCTTGTGATCAGTCAACCTCGTGTTGCGTTACCGCTCCGCTGGCGGCGTCGACATCCAGCTCGTGTTCCTGGCCGTTGGCCTTGAATTCAATCTCCCAGTGCGGGCCCTTGCCGTCGTCGCCATCGTCGTAGTCGACTTCCTTTTCCGTGACGGCCTGGGCATCAACGCCGGCGTGGGCTAAGGCTTTCTCGAATGCTTCGTCGCCGCTGAGCATCCCGGAGTTTTCTGTGTTTCCAGTGGCCCCAGCGCCAGCCGTGTCCGCAGGTTGCTGAGCATCGGCATCGTCGCGATCGTCATCACGGTCATCGTCGTCCGCATCCGTGTCTGTCGCTGCGGCTGTTTCCGTCACGGTTTCCACAGGCGCGGGAGTCGGCGTCGGGGCGGGATCGGCCTCTTTATCCGAAGAACAGGCAACCAGCGCGGTGCTGGTGCAGAGAGCAAGGCCGGCGGCGGTGAAGCGGGAACGAAGAGTCATTAGGGCTCATCCTTCTTGGTCGGTCGGGCAAGTGTGGTGCCCCACCCTAACGAAGCCTGTCAGTTTTCGCTGAAGATCCTGGATATAGATGAATGTTAACGGCCGTGACAGATACAGCCTTCGCCGCAGCCACCAGCAGCGGGTGGCTCACCGAAGCGCGTGATGTTTTCGATTTCCCCAAGACCTTCGATGCTGATGCGGGTGCGGGAGCCGTCGCCCAGCAGCGCCTGTTCACCGCGCACGAAGCCCACGCCTTCCGGGGTGCCGGTGGCAATGACATCGCCCGGATTAAGAGGGTAGAGGGAGGAACAGAAGGCGATGAGCTCGGCCACGGAGAAGATGAGATCATCAGTGTTGTCATCTTGGCGCACGTCGCCGTCGACGCTCGTCCTAAGCCGTGCGGCTTTGCCCGGGGCCCATTCATCAGCCGTGGTCAACCATGGTCCAAATCCAGCGGTGCGGTAGAAGGATTTGCCGGCGTGGAACTGCGTGGTTGCGCGCTGATAATCGCGCAGAGTGTAGTCGTTCATAATGGCATAGCCGGCCACGTAATCCAGCGCATCTTTCACGCTCACCTGGTGCGCGCGGCGGCCCATGACTACGGCGAGCTCTCCTTCATAGTCCAGTTTCTTCGTGGCATAGTCCGGAATATAGACATCGTCGAAGGGGCCGGTCAGAGCCTCCGGGAACTTGATGAAGAGCGTGGGCTGTGTGGGAAGTTCTCTCCCCATCTCCCGCGCATGCTTGGCGTAGTTGACGCCAACGCAGATAATCTTGCCCGGGTTCGGGAGGACGGGGGCGAGGTCGGCGTTGTCAAAAACCACCGGCTCGCCGGAGAGCTGCGCGGCTTTACGCCAGTCTGGACTGGCCAGCAATTCGCCGACATCCTCAAAATCCAGTTCGGTGCCCACGTTGGGGCCGTCAATACGGATAGCGCAGGTGCCAAAACTGGTGCGGAGAGTAGCGAGCTTCATGCCGGCTAGTCTAACGCGCGAAGAATCTCATCCACCGCATCAGCACAGACGATGGGAATCTCTTGGGCTTCCTGTTTGCTCCACGGCTTGAGAACAAACGCGGCTGGGTCCATTCGGCCAGGTGGTCGGCCGATGCCCACTGAAAGTCGCTGATAGTCCTTAGTGCCCAAAGACTTCGTGGTGGAGCGCAGGCCATTGTGGCCGTGGTCCCCGCCGCCGAGGCGTCGCTTGATGGCGGCGAAGTCAAGCTCCAGCTCATCGTGGACAACGATGATGTGATCATGCGGAACGTTGAAGTACTGGGCAAGGGCCTTGATGGGGCCGCCGGACAAGTTCATAAAGCTGCGCGGCTTGGCGACGATCACCTTGGTGTCCCCACGCCGTGCTTCGGCGACATCCGTGTTTGTCTTCTTATGAACGGAAAAGGAAGTCAGCAGCTCGTGGGCTAGTTCATCAGCCACGTCAAAGCCAATGTTGTGGCGGGTACCGGCGTACTTCGGTCCGGGGTTTCCTAGACCAACGACGAGAAAGGGAGAAGAAGTCACGCTGCCCATTCTAAACAGCGCGAGGGCTAAAACGGCGAACCGCGCCCGCCCCCAGGAAAGCAGGGGCCAGGCGCGGTGCGCTAAATAGGTGAGGGGGGAGGATTTACTCCTCGTCCTTCTTCTCCTCGGAAGCTCCCTCATCGGTGGACTCGGCGCCAGCCTCAGCGCCGCCTTCCTCGGCAGCCTCAGCAGCAGCCTCGACGTCCTCATCAACCTCCGGCTCGGAGATGGAGACGATGACGGTGTCTTCCTCGGCCACGAGGGTGGTGCCCTCCGGCAGGGTGATGTCGCCAGCGGTGACCACGGTGCCATCCTCGAGACCCGCGATGGACACGGCGATCTCTTCCGGAATGTTGAGTACGTCGGACTCGACCAGCAGCACGTCGGCATCCTGGATGAACATGAGGCCCGGAGCCGGCTCGCCCTCGATGGCGAGCGGAACCTCAACCTCAACCTTCTCGCCACGCTTAATGGAGAGCAGGTCGATGTGGTCGATGTCGAAGGTCAGGACGTTTTGGTCGATGTGCTTGACCATGACGAGGTGCTGCTCGCCCTCGAGCTCCAGCTCGAACACGGCGTTAACACCTTGGTTACGGACGACTGCGGTCATTTCCAGACGGTCAACGGCGAAGTGCAGAACGTCGACGGCGTGGCCGTAGACAACGCCCGGGACCTTGCCGGCAGCGCGCAGACGGCGAGCGAAGCCCTTGCCAAACTCAGAACGGACTTCAGCCTTCACTACGGGGCGCTCAGAAGCCATAAGTAAATCTCCTTAAAAGTATCGTTGTGCGGCAAGGGCTGTTGAAGGACCGTGTAGATACGACAAAAGCCTGCCGATGGACGTCTTGGACGAGTCATCGCAGGCTTAAATACAAGATTCACTGCTTAACTTGTGCTATCGCGTCGATAACGGATTTCTCCCTCGCCGAGACGCACAAGATTTTAGCAGCAGCGTTGTCGCAGAACCAAATCTAGTGAGTCTCAAACAGCGTGGTCACAGAACCGTTCTCGAAAATCTCGTGGATGGTGCGAGCCAGCAGCGGGGCGATGGACAGCACCGTAAGGTTGTCCCAGCCCTCGGTGGACTGCGGCAGGGTATCGGTGGTGATGACCTCGACAGCGCCGCACTCGGACAGGCGCTCGCGAGCCGGGTCGGAGAAGACACCGTGGGTACAGGCAATAACCACGGACTTGGCGCCGGCTTCCTTGAGCACGCGGACTGCGCCCGCGATGGTGCCGCCGGTATCAATCATGTCATCGAGCAGGATGCAGTCCTTGCCCTCCACGTCACCGACGACGCGGTTAGACACAGTCTTGTTGGCTTCGGTGGTAGAGCGGGTCTTGTGAACGAAGGAGAGTGGAGCGTCACCAAGCTCGTGTGCCCACTTCTCCGCCACCTTCACGCGGCCGGCGTCGGGGGAGACCACGGCCAGGTTGTCCATGGGGTACTTGGACTTGATGTAGTCGGTCAGGATCGGCATCGCGTGCATGTGATCAACCGGGCCATCGAAGAAACCCTGAATCTGGTCGGTGTGCAGGTCCACGGACACGATGCGGTCGGCACCGGCAGCGGCCAGCAAGTCTGCCACTAGGCGGGCGGAGATAGGCTCGCGGCCCAGGTGCTTCTTGTCCTGGCGTGCGTACGGGTAGAAGGGCAGGATGGCGGTGATGCGCTTGGCGGAGCCGCGCTTGAGCGCGTCAATCATGATGAGCTGCTCTACCAGCCACTTGTTGAGCGGCTGGGTGTGGGACTGCATCACGAAGCAGTCTGCACCACGGACGGACTCCTCGAAGCGAATGAAGATCTCACCGTTGGCGAAATCGCGGGCGGTGGTCGGAACCAGATCGGTTTTGAGCTCCTTGGCCACAGCCTCAGCCAACGCCGGGTGAGCGCGCCCGGTGAAGAGCATCATGTTCTTGCTGCTGCCGGTAACCTTGCCAGTCATCAGTAGATATCCCTTTACTTGTCGTTATTTAGTGGTCTGGTCGTCAGCCTTGGCGTCCTGTGCCTTGTCGGCTGCTTCCGCTGCCGGCGTGCCCGGGCGCTTCTTTTGCACCCAACCTTCGATGTTGCGCTGCTTGCCGCCGGAGACCGCGAGCGCTCCCGGGGGAACGTCGTCCTTAATCACTGTACCCGCACCGGAGTAGGCGCCATCACCGACGGTAACGGGAGCAATGAACATGGTGTCCGAACCAGTGCGCACGTGGCTGCCGATGGTGGTGTGGTGCTTGTTGACGCCGTCGTAGTTGACGAAGACGGAGGAGGCGCCAATGTTGGAGTAGTCACCCACGGTGGCATCGCCGATATAGGTCAGGTGGGGAACCTTGGTACCGCGGCCAATCTGGGCCTTCTTCGCCTCGACGAAGCCGCCCAGCTTACCTTCTTCACCCACGATGACGCCGGGGCGGATGTAGGTGAACGGGCCAATCTGCGCATTGCTGCCAATGACGGAGTCGAAGCCGTGCGTGCGCACCACGCTGGCGCCTGCTCCGACCTGCATATTGGTCAGGGTGGTGTCGGGGCCAATCTCGGCGCCATCGGCGATGGTCGTCGCACCCCACAACTGGGTATTGGGGTGAATGACAACGTCCTGGCCAATGGTCACGTTGACGCCGATCCAAGTGGTATCGGGATCAACGATGGTGGCGCCGCCACGCATGGCTTCCTCGACCACACGGCGGTTGAGAAGGCGGCCGGCCGCGGCCAACTGCACGCGGTCGTTGACACCGGAGAGCTCCTCCGGATCAGCAGCAACGTGCGCACCGACTCGGTGGCCGGCCTCGCGGGCAATCTCCAGCACATCGGTGATGTAGAGCTCACCCTGGGCGTTATCGGAGTTGAGCTTCGTCAGGGCGTCGCGAAGCACGGCCCCATCGAATGCGAAGACGCCGGAGTTGACCTCGCGCACCGCGCGCTGCTCTTCGGAGGCATCCTTCTGCTCCACGATGGCGGTGACAGAACCATCCTCGGCGCGCAGCACGCGGCCGTAACCGGTGGGATCCTCCAGAGTCATGGACAGCACGGTCACGGCGTTAGCTTCGCCGGTGTGGGCCTCATGCAGCTGACGCAGGGTCTCCGGGCGTAGCAGGGGAACGTCACCGTTAGTCACGATGACGGTGCCATCGAAATCAGGCAATGCACTCAGGCCGCACTGCACGGCGTGGCCGGTACCGTTCTGCTCTTCCTGGATGGCCTGGGAGACCGCGCAGTCCAGCTCCTCGGAGATGGCATCGACGGCAGGGGAGACCTGGTCGCGCTGGTGGCCCACGACGACCACGAGGTGCTCTGGGTGCAGGCCAGCGGCTGCGTGGAGGGCGTGGCCGAGAAGTGACCTCCCGCCAATCTCATACAACGTCTTCTGGGTTGAGGATTTCATGCGGGTACCTGCACCTGCTGCAAGGACGATGGCGGCGCAGTTAGTTACTTCAGCCACGAGTGTGTGCTTCTCCTGTGATTGGGGATGTCAGGACTTACTTTTTTCATCATAACGCGTACGTTCTATTTTCCGCGTGATACCTCCGGAAGTGCGCGGGCACGCCATGCTCCAAGTAGCCCGATGCAGGCCAGGAACAAAATGGCCGCCGAGGGGCCAGCCAAAGCGATCACGGCGGAGATACCGCCGATCACGAGGAGGATGACGCCCATCATGGTGTTCGCGGCTCCGACGTAGCGGGTGCGTTTATCCTCGCCCGCCATATCCACCACATAGGTCTTGCGCGCCACGCGAATGGCAGCGTGCGCCAGGTTGACCAGGAAGAATCCGAGGGGAAGCGCCCACATGCTTACCGCTGTCGGTGCCCACGCCGCACAGGCCACGATGGCCAGCAAGATGATCGCCGCGGCACCTGCGGCCCAGGACATGACCAAGCGCGACGACTTATCAGAGAGCACACCGGATACACGGCCGCCCACGAGGCTGGCCAAGCCCGAGGCCAAGACGAAGCCACCGAGCCCACTCAAAGCCTGCGAGCCGATGCTCTGTGAAAGCACCACGATGAAGGAGGTGGATAGGGCAGACACCAGCAGCAGGGCGCGAACGTTGACGAAGCTGCGGAAGCGCGCATCCTGGGTGTATAGCTGCCAGGTATCCTTCCACCAGCTGCGGTTCATACCTTCCCGGCCGGAGTTTTCTGGCACCGGCTCCTCGATGCCGCGAAAGACCGCTGCCGCCAGGAACCACGTGGCTGCGCCGATGGCCAGCAACGCCGCCAAACCCCAGCGCGGGAGCTCACCTAGTACAGCGAGGATGACGCCAGTAATAAGGGTGACTGCGCCGCCGAGCTGTGTAGCGCGACCGGTCACCACTCCGCGGTGCCCCTTGGAGATGGTGCGGCCTTGCACGTCCTTGCCGGTCAGCGAACACAGCGCGCGGAGTACGGCAAGCGCCGCAAGGGCGAGGCAGACGATGAGGCCGAGGAGGGGGCCTTCGACAAGCACGGCAGCCGCCGCGATGATCGCCGCGCACAGACCCTGGCCCACCGAGCCCAGCACCCACAGGCGTTTGCGAGCTGGGTGGGTGAGCACCCACGGAGTCAAGGCGGCTTGGGGGAGCATGGAACCGGACTCGCGCAAGGGCACCAGCAGGCCGGTGAAGAAGCCTGGGACCCCGGCCACACTGAACAGCCAGGGCAGGACTGTCTTTCCAGAGAGCAATTGATCGCCCACGCCCTGCAGGCCGTTCGACCAGACGAAGCGGCGGGCATTGGCGGACTCGTTGGAGGGTGAGGAGCCGTGGGGAGATGCAGAACGCGAAGCCATGACTGTGATCTTAAGCCCGGCTCGGCCTTATCTGGGCCCTAAGGTTCACCTGATCTCTATCCTGGGAGGCATGTCTATCTCCGCTCGCCCTACAGTATCCCGCCGTATGTTCGTCCAGGGTTCCGTGCTCACTGTCGCCGGTGCCGCCGTGATGGGGCTGAGCGCCTGTTCCGCCTCGGGATCGAAGAATCAGCCGGAGCCGCTGGGCTACGACGGCGAGCCGCGCGCTCTGCCCATCCCACCCGTGGAGGAAGGAGAGGTTGTCGACGGCACACGCGTATTCAAGCTCACCGCCCAAGACGGCTACTCGGAGATCCTCCCCGGCAACGACCGCACGCGGACGTGGGGCTTCAACGGCGCCTTCCTGGGGCCCACGCTGCGCGCCCGCCGCGGTGAAAAAGTCCGCGCGGAGATCACCAACGACCTTATTGAAATGACCACGGTGCACTGGCATGGCATGAAGCTGCCGGCCTACTCGGATGGCGGCCCGCACTCGCCGATTGAGGTGGGCAAGACCTGGAAGCCCGAGTGGGAGATCATCCAACCCGCGGCCACGCTGTGGTACCACCCGCACCCGCACATGGCCACGGCCACGCATGCCTACCGCGGGTTGGCGGGCATGTTCCTTATCGACGATGATGTTGCCGATGACCTCGACATTCCACAGGACTACGGTGTCGATGACATCCCGGTAGTCATCATGGATGCCAAGTTCACCGATGACGGCCAGATTGATGAAAAGAGCGATAACACCCTGGGCCTTCTGGGCACCACGCCTCTGGTCAACGGCATCACCAATGCGCGCTTCGACGCCACCACGCGCCGGGTCCGCCTGCGCCTGCTCAACGGCGCTTCGATGCGCTTCTACACACTGGAGCTTACAAACGGCCCCTTCCACGTCATCGCCACGGACACGGGGCTTCTCGACGCCCCCGTGGAAGTCGACTCCCTCTTCCTCGGCCCCGGCGAGCGCGCCGAAATTATCGTGGACCTGGAGCCCAGCAAAGAAGTGCAGCTGCGCTCGGTGCCGCGCAAGGATAACTTCGGGGTGCCCAAAGACAAGGATGCGGCCGACTTCGGCTTCCAAGATTCCTTCGACCTGCTCACCATTTCCGGGCCGGAAGAGTCCGCGCCCGACGCCCCCGCCCTGCCGGCAACGCTTGACCCCGCTGCGGCGAAGACCCCGTCCACGCAGGGCCTTGAAGAGCGTGAGTTCGTGCTCAACACCTTCATGATTAACGGTGAGCAGATGGACATGGCCCGGGTGGATACCGTCATTGACCACGACGCCCCCGAGATCTGGGCCGTGACCAATGAGAACTCCGACTGGCCGCACAACTTCCACATCCACAACGCCCGCTTCAAGGTTCTGGATTGGGACGGCGATGAGAAGATGGATGTCTTCAATTCTGGGTGGAAAGACATTGTCAACCTTCCGCCGAAGGTGACCGCACGCCTGCTGGTGGAGTTCGGCCACTTCCCGGATAAGACCATCCCGTACATGTACCACTGCCACATGCTGTTGCATGAGGATGAGGGAATGATGGGGCAGTACGTCATGGTCAACAAAGGCGAGAAGCCCGACGTGCGTGTGAAGCCAGCCGCCTTAGTCTTCGACCAAACCACCACCGCCCACTCCGCACACGCCGGACAGGTGGTGGACTCCTCTCGCAGCCCCTATGCGACGCCGGAGGCGAAGGCCTAACCGTTTCGATTTTCTCGTAGGCACGGCCCGCTAGCGATGTAGTTGGTCTCAGTGTTGGCAAAAGTACAGACCTGGAAGTGCAGACCTGCTGGTCGTCGACAAGCAGTGCGTTGGCTCTTCACGACGCCCACCTGCGTGCTGTCAAGGGGTGAATGCGCCACTTCGACCGGGAGGTAGTTGTGACGCGTTGGACTCCGAAGGATGTTAAGGATGCTGCTGTTGAGCGAGTGGCTGCGGGCGAGGCAGTTAGCCTGGTCGCGCGTGATGTCGGTGTGGGCCCTGAAACTGTTTACGGATGGTTGAGGGTAAGAGGTGTCGAACCTCCTGGCAGGCGTGCGAGTCGTCTGCGTGATCCGTTTGTCCGTGAGGCCGTTGGGTTGGTGTGTGCAGGTATGTCGATCAATCAAGCAGCACAGACTGTTGGATTATCGACTGGCGTGCTTCACAGTAGGTTAAAGAAAGCTGGTGTAATCGAAGTACGGCCTAGACGCGCCCGCTTGTCACCTGATGAACGTGTCCAGGCCGTGGAGCGAGTGCTTGCTGGTGAGAGCTGTCAGACGGTGGCTGATGCGGTCGGTGTGCATCCTTCCACGGTGTATCAGTGGATAAGGAAGCAACGGTATGCGGAATTACGCCGGCAGCGACACCGTCGAACGCCTGATGAGGCGGTGGTGTCTATGCCAGATACCGGCAAGAAGCTGGGTAAAGATACTGTTATGCCAGCACCGATGAAATGAGGTTACCCTCGTTTAGTGGACACCCTATTTGTACGGATCTTGTGTCCGTAAGAGAGGATGTTCATTGTGAGTCAACAGCGCAAGAAGTACACGCCGGAGTACCGGCGTGAGGCCGCGAACCTGGTAATCGAGTCAGAGCGCCCAATTGCCCATGTGGCTAAGGAAATCGGTGTTTCCGCCGGGCTTTTAGGCCGGTGGGTCAAACTCGAGCGTGAACGCCGAGGAGCCTCGGATGGGATGAGTGAGGCTGATCTTCGTGCTGAGAATGCTCGTCTGCGCCGTGAGTTGGCGGAAGCCAAGATGGATAACGAGTTTTTGTCAAAAGCGACAGCCTTCTTCGCTTTGAGGCAACGCGAGCAGAAAAGTTCGAACTAATGCAGCAGGAGAAGGCGAACTACAGCATCAAGCGCATGGCACGACTATTAAAAGTATCTCGGTCTGGATACTACAAATGGGCCCATGTGCAGCAGAAACGACTATCCGGAAAGGATGATCGGGCAGCATTTTACGATGATGTTGACCGTAAGATTCATCAGATTTGGAAAGACTCCGATGAGGTTTATGGTGCTCCGCGGATCACCGCAGAGCTTGCCGAGCGCTACCACATTTCGCTTAACCGTAAGACTGTGGCGAAGCGGATGCGCATGATGGGCATTGAAGGGATTTCACCGCGTGCCTTTGTCCCGGTGACTACAATCCAAGCCAAGCGTAAGTCGAGTCTTCCTGACCTGGTCAAGCGCATGTTTGATACTGGTGAGCTCAACCGAGTGTGGATGTCAGATATTACCTACCTTCGCACCGGTGAGGGCTGGTTGTACTTGTGCGCGGTCCGCGATGGTCATTCCCGCAGAGTGCTGGGCTGGGCTATGGATAGCGTGCAAGACACACACCTGGTCGAACGGGCCCTGCGGATGGCGCATACACTGCGCGGTGATGTTCCTGATGGGCTGGTGTTTCACGCTGACCGCGGAACGCAATTTACCAGTGAGAAGCTCTGGGAGGTCTGCAGCAGACTGGGCATTGCTCAGTCTGTGGGGCGTACTGGTGTGTGCTTCGATAACGCGATGGCTGAGTCGTTCTGGTCGACGCTAAAGACTGAATTCTACGACCGTAAGCGATGGCCTACCCGTGATGCTGCACGCAAGGCCGTTGCCTACTGGATTGAAGTCGTCTACAACCGTCGGCGCCGGCACTCTGCACTCGGAATGGTCAGCCCCGTCGACTTCGAGAACCACACCGGCGCAATCAACAGCAGAAAAGAAATAGCTGCCTAACCACTAGGTAGCTCCACTACGTGTCCACGATTTGCGGGCAACCCCAGAAAGCTCAAGCCATTGATGGATTTCCTAGCGGCGTATTCGACAAACACGCCTTAGTAGGGCGTGGTCGCAGGCTTACTGTTGAAGACCGTGTTGCTATTGAAGCGGGATGTCGTGTCGGTGATTCGGCACGTGCTATCGCACAGAAAATAAATAGGCACCACAGTGTCGTCGCCCGTGAAATCACCCGTAATGGTTGGAAGATTATCGATGAGGACGGCACAGAGCAGCTGCGGTATAACGCCCACAACGCTGCTGTTTCTACTGCTGGTCGGATGGTGCGGCCAAAACTACGCAAGCTCGATGAAAGCCCAACGCTTCGGGGTGTAGTGATCGATTGCCTTGCCCGCAGGTGGTCACCTGGGCGCATTAGTGCATGGCTTGAGCATGCTTTCAGCGATGATGAAAGCATGCGTATTTCCCACGAAGCGATCTACAGTGCCTTATACATTCAAGGTAAAGGCAGCCTGCGAGCCGAGCTTGAAGAAGTCATGAAGACTAAAGACGTACTTATCCGCGGCGGCGCAACACGCAAGAGTCGTGCCCGAAACGCTGGCGTGTTAACCGGTCGCCCTTGGATCAAAGGTGCTGAGATCACCCACCGCAACCCGGAAGCTGATGACAGGGCTATCCCCGGGCACTGGGAGGGCGACCTTGTCATTGGTAAAGGCGGCAAAAGCGCACTGATTACCCTAGTAGAGCGCACCAGCCGCTACACCCTGCTTGGACACCTCCCCGATGAGCACAGTTCACAAACCGTGGTCGCAACCTTGCAGGACATGGTCAAAGACCTCAACATCGAGCAGCTAAAAACCATCACATGGGACCAAGGGGCAGAAATGGCTGTCACAGCACAGGTCCAGATCAAAGACGGCTGCCAGGTGTTTTTCTGCGACCCGCACTCACCGTGGCAGAGACCAACCAACGAGAACACCAACGGCGAGATCAGGCGCCGGTTCTACAAAAAAGGCACCGACTTTGCCACCGTCACACCCGAACATGTCGCGTGGGTACAAAATGAGCTCAACGAAACACCCCGACAAATCCTCGGCGGCGCAACCCCACGTGAAATACTTAACGAACTATTCAAGCGTGGCGCATCCACCGCTTGATTCCGCCCTGCATGTCTGCACTTCCACGTCTGCACTTTTGGGAATAGCGGCCACCAAGAGGGGACGAGTAGGGCGCTCTGGGACGACACGAGCCTGGCGATAGTGTGAACTGAAACAAATCCACCATCAATATGTGAGCAGTGCGCTATGGTCAGTATCTGTGATTCAGGACGTCGACCCACTCATCCATTCCCTGTACCAGGTCTTTGACCTCATCGGTGTTGTGCTCAACGGCATTATTGGCGGCACGATTGCACGCCGTAGGGAATTCGACATTATTGGCTTCGTCTTTCTGGCGCTCTTTTCGGCGCTGGCGGGCGGCATGATCCGTGACATGCTGATCGCCAGCGGTCCGGCAGCGGCTATCTCTGATCCGCTGTATCTCACGCTGGCGTGTGTGGGCGCGCTCATTGCTTTCTTGACGGACCTAAAGGGCAAGGCCTGGGAGATCTTCCTCGAGCACGCGGATGCTGTCATCTTGGGTGTGTGGTGCACAACTGGCTGCGTGAAGGCGCTGACTCATGGAATGCCGTTTATTGCCTGCGTATTCTTGGGCGTCTTGACCGCAGTGGGCGGTGGAATGGTGCGCGATGTTGCTTCCGGCCAGATTCCCTCGGTCTTTGGCGGCAGCCCGCTCTATGCCGTGCCGGCGGTGCTTACAGGAATCGTGATGGCATCCTTCGCGTATTTCGACCAGTTTGCCCTCGGCATGGTCATCTCACCTTTTGTGGGCTTTGGCTTAGCAGTTATGGCGTATTGGCGCGGATGGGTGCTTCCGCGAGCCGGCATTGCCCCCTTGAACTACACCGCGGCGCAGGTGGCTTCGATTGCGCGGAAAGCTGAAATTAGGGGCTTTAGGCGAGGGCGCAGAAAACGTAAATAGGTTCTCGGCCTATCTACAGCTCCTATTGACTGCTGTTTTCTTGGTTTTGACTAGACCTGTTTATTTTCCTCGGGATTTACAGCAAGTTCGCTAGCCACAGGCTTTTGTTGGTCTCGGTTGAGGAAAGTCCTCACGAGAGGAGTAAGGGATGCTAAGCCAAGGATCGCGGCGCCGACGAAAGACTCTGGTGGCTCCAGAAAGAGCAAACAGCAGAAGATTCCGGCAATGGAAGCGAATGTAATGAACGCGGCGACGCGAAAGCCAGCCTTGGCCTCCCAAAGAGCGTGATCGAACGCCTTCTGAGTGATCAGCCGATCCGCAATTGTGTCTTCGTGAGCATCATCCAGAATCCGCTTGCCAAGCCCTGGTTGAATTTTCTCGTAACCGTTGATGATGTGAGGTGGAGGAATTGGGCCGGCGTACGTATGGCCGATAATAGGGCCATATTCGATTAATTGCCCGTCGATCCCTGGGATTGCCGGTTGATTTGGCGGCTGATCCTGCCGCCAATTTGGTTGAATACGCGGGTCTGTCGGGTCTGAGTGCTGCGACGGGCGACCGATAGGGCCTTGTCTACCTGACCCGAGTGGCTGAAGGTGATCTTGTCCATCCCGCGCACCGTGGAGTGGAACATCGTCATGGCTCATACCGTACCTTTTCTATGGTTCGTCTGCCTGAGTTACACAATATATGAGAGGAATAGGCGGGATTGGAGCTGTAGTGAGCAGCCGGACGCAACTGCCGTTTTCTCTGCTGCCACCTCCGTCTACCGCTGTGTGATGATGCACGCGGAAAGAGTCTCGCTAACGAGTCTTTTTACAGTCGTCAAAGTCATAACGAAACACCGCTCTCCTATGTCAATACAGGTAGAACGGTGTTTTATCTTGCTTCCCCACCAGGACTCGAACCTAGAATGACGGTACCAAAAACCGTAGTGTTGCCGATTACACCATGGGGAAACGCGCTCACATTATGAGCGCTGGGAGACATGTTACCTGACGGGGGTGTATCAGACCTAAACAGGTGGCCAACCCTCTTTATCGCCGTGCTAGTGGGCTACTTTTAGCTGGTGCGGGCCATGTCCAGTGGGGGAGATACAGTAGAAGGCATGGTTCGACAAAGGATGACCGGGCGTGAGCGCCGTGAGCAGTTGATCTCCATAGGACGTGCGGCCTTCGCAGAACGCGGCTTCGATGGTGCCAGCGTCGAGGACATTGCAGCACGCGCTGGTGTGTCCAAGCCGGTGGTCTATGAGCACTTTGGAGGCAAGGAAGGCCTCTATGCTGTCGTCATCGACCGCGAGCTTGTCGCGTTAGAGAGGGTTGTGACGGATTCACTGCAGACAGGGTCGTGGCGCGAGCGCATCGAGCAGGGGGTCGTCGCCTTGCTGACCTACGTGGAGGAGGAGACCGATGGTTTCTTGATCCTCGTGCGTGACTCCAAGCCGGGAGAGGAGCGTAGCTTTTCCACGTTGTTGAACACGGCGGTAAATCAGATTGCGCATATCCTCGGTGAGGCCTTCGAACACCGTGGTCTCGACCCCGAGCTGGCGGTGCTCTATGGCCAGGCGCTCGTCGGCATGGTGGCCACCACAGCGCAGTGGTGGTTGGACGTGCGCGAACCTTCGCGGGAGACCGTCGCAGCGCACATCGTTAACTTGTGCTGGAATGGTCTTTCCGGCATGGAAGCAGCACCGAAGTTGAAGGGAGCTAAGTAGGTGGCAACGCCGATGCTGGGCGGGCTGCTCAAGGTAGCCGCCTCAGATCCGAAACTTAAAGGCCTCGCCTCCCAAGTGGGGGAAGCCTCATTGCACATTACTGGCATCGACCAGGCCCGCCCCTGGGCCATCGGTACCTTGGCGCACCACGCGCCGGTGCTGGTGGTGACCGCTTCCGGGCGCGAGGCGGAGGATCTCACCGCGGAGCTGACGGCCATGCTGGGGGATAAGGTGGCTTATTTCCCGGCCTGGGAGACGCTTCCGCATGAGAGGCTGTCGCCGGCCGCGGATATCGTCGGCAAGCGCGCGCGTGTGCTCGACCTGGTGGGGGCGGGCAAAGCCCAGGTCGTGGTGACCTCCGCCCGCGGGTACTGCCAGCCCATCCTGAGCAAGGTGGAGGGCCGGGAACCTATCTTCCTCAAGGAAGAGGATGAACACGAGCTCGCGCATATCCTGTCGGAGCTGGAGTTTCGCGCCTACAAACACGTGGACATGGTGGCCAAGCGCGGTGAGTACGCCACGCGCGGCGGCATTCTCGATGTTTTCCCCACCACCTCTGATTACCCGGTGCGTGTGGAGTTCTGGGGCGATGAGATTACGGATATTCGTCAGTTCTCCGTGGCTGACCAGCGTGCCATCCCCGAGATCGAGGTGGGTGAGGTGGCCATCTATCCCGCCCGCGAGCTGCCGATCACTAATGAGGTCGCCGCGCGTGCCCGCGAGCTGGCGCAGAAGTTTGGGGGCAACGCAGCGCTGGCAGAGCTGTTGACCAAAGTGGGGGAGCACATCCCAGCCGAAGGTATGGAAGCTGTGCTGGCGGTGCTTGCCGACGCCCCCTTTGTCACCCTCCCCGAACTGCTTGCCCCGGGCACGCACGTGCTGCTTGTGGCGCCGGAGAAAATCCGCACCCGTATTGCAGACTTGGAATCCACCGATGCCGAGTTCTTGGCTGCTGGCTGGGAGGCCGCCGCAATGGGTGCGGATGGCCCGCTGGCGGCCGAGGGCTTGGATACCTCGGCGTCGAGTTATCGCTCCTATG
Organism: Corynebacterium aurimucosum; assembly: GCF_030408555.1. Taxonomy (NCBI): domain Bacteria; kingdom Bacillati; phylum Actinomycetota; class Actinomycetes; order Mycobacteriales; family Corynebacteriaceae; genus Corynebacterium; species Corynebacterium aurimucosum. Next base: position 988,920 of record NZ_CP047048.1, read on the forward strand.
AGTCCTTGGAGGCGACGTGCCGGAATATCGAGGCCCCGTTGTGGACTTTCGCCCCTCCGGGGATGTTCGCCGCCGCGGAGTCGGAGACCCTGCCGCTGGACTTTGAACCCGGACCAACCCCGCGCGGTGATATCCCAGAGATTGATGCCATGATGGCGCAGCTTCTGGCGCATACCACGGCCGGCGGGCGTGCCGCCTTCATTGCCCCTGCGCAGGGTGCGATCAAACGCATGGTGGAGCGCTTCGCGGAAAAGGGCATTCCCACCAAGGTGGCCACTCCTGGGTGGGAGCCGAGTCCTGGTGAGGTCACCCTCTACCAGGCCTTGTCCCATGCAGGTCTGGTGTTCCCGAAGGTGCGCAAGCTCAAGGACGCTGAGGCGTTGCCGTTGGTCGTCATCACGGAAACGGATCTCACGGGTAACCGGGTGGGCGATATTGCGGGGGCGAAGCGTCGCCCAGCAAAGCGCCGCAACCGCGTGGATCCCCTCGCCTTGAAGCAGGGCGACTACGTGGTGCATGAGACCCATGGCATCGGCAAATTCCTCAAGATGGCCGAGCGCACCGTCCAATCCGGTGATGAGACCTCCCGCCGCGAGTACATCGTGCTGGAGTATGCGGCATCCAAGCGCGGGCAGCCTGCCGACCAGCTGTGGGTACCCATGGATTCGTTGGATCTTCTGAGCAAATACACCGGTGGTGAGGCACCGACGCTGTCCAAGATGGGCGGCTCGGATTGGAAGAACACTAAGAAGAAGGCGCGCGCCGCGGTGCGTGAGATCGCCGGTGAGCTGGTGGAGCTTTATGCCAAGCGCCAGGCAGCACCGGGCCACCAGTTTGGGCCCGATACCCCGTGGCAGGCGGAGATGGAGGATAACTTCCCCTTCATCGAGACGGAAGACCAAATGCTGGCCATCGATGCCGTCAAGGAAGATATGGAATCCACGGTGCCGATGGACCGCGTGGTCGTTGGTGATGTGGGCTATGGCAAGACCGAGGTGGCAGTGCGCGCAGCCTTCAAGGCGGTGCAAGATGGTAAGCAGGTGGCGGTCCTTGTGCCCACGACCCTGCTGGCGCAACAGCACGCCGATACCTTCCGCGAGCGCATGCAGGGCTTCCCAGTGGATATCGAGGTGCTCTCGCGCTTTACTTCGGCCAAGGAGTCCAAGGAGATTCTCTCCGGTTTGGCGGATGGTTCCGTGGATATCGTCATCGGCACGCACCGCCTGCTGCAAACAGGCGTGCACTGGAAGAACCTAGGCCTCATTGTGGTGGATGAGGAGCAGCGCTTTGGCGTGGAGCACAAGGAGCACATCAAGGCGCTGAAGGCCAGCGTGGACGTGCTCACCATGTCCGCGACCCCGATTCCGCGCACCTTGGAGATGTCCATGGCAGGCATCCGTGAAATGTCTACGATTTTGACCCCACCGGAGGACCGTCACCCGGTCCTGACCTATGTGGGTGCGTACGAGGATAAGCAGGTGGCCGCGGCTATCCGCCGTGAGCTGCTGCGCGACGGCCAAGTCTTCTTCATCCACAACAAAGTCGCTGACATCGAAAAGAAGGCCCGCGAACTGCGGGACCTAGTGCCGGAAGCCCGAATCGTCGTGGCACACGGCCAGATGAACGAGGACGTGCTTGAGCGCACCGTCCAAGGTTTCTGGGACCGCGAATTCGACGTGCTGGTGTGTACCACCATCGTGGAAACCGGCCTGGATATCGCTAATGCGAATACCCTCATCGTGGAAAACGCTCACCACATGGGCCTGTCCCAGCTCCACCAGCTGCGCGGGCGCGTGGGCCGCTCCCGCGAGCGCGGCTACGCCTACTTCCTCTACCCGAAGGGCGCCACGCTGACGGAGACTTCCTATGACCGTCTGGCCACCATCGCCCAGAACAACGATTTGGGCGCGGGCATGGCCGTGGCTATGAAGGACCTTGAAATGCGCGGTGCCGGCAACGTGCTGGGCGCCGAGCAGTCCGGCCATATCGCCGGTGTGGGCTTCGATCTCTACGTGCGCCTTGTGGGCGAGGCCGTAGAGACCTTCAAAGCGCTTGCCCGCGGTGAGACCCCCGTGGTCACGGACGAAGGGCCAAAGGAAATCCGCATCGACCTGCCGGTGGATGCTCATATCCCGGAGTCCTATATCAACTCCGAGCGGCTGCGCCTGGAGGTTTACCGCAAGCTGGCAGCCTCCAAAGACAACGCAGACTTGGCACACGTGGTGGAAGAAATGCAGGACCGTTACGGGCCTGTCCCGGAGCCTGTGGAACGCCTTCTCGCGGTAGCGCGCCTGCGCCACCAGGCCCGCCGGGCCGGGGTCAGCGATATCACGGTGCAGGGCACGCGCATTAAGGTCCACCCGGTGGAATTGACGGATTCGAAACAAGTACGCCTCAAGCGCCTCTTCCCGGGCTCCAATTACCGCGCGGCGGCCAAGGCCATCCAGCTCAACTTCCCCAAGGCTGGCCGCAATGTCACCGACCCCAAGCTGCGAGACATTGAACTCCTGCAGTGGATGGCGGATTTCTTGGCATCGATGTTCGAACTCGAGCGCGTTGACGTCAGCGGTGCTAAGACTAAAAAGAACGTCATTAGCGTAGGAGAAAAATAATGAACGCCGCGAACAACCACAGTGGGCCGAGTAGAGCTAATCCCCGAATCATCATGATGGTGGTGTGGATGTTCGCGGCGTTGTTCAGTATCCCCGTCTCCCTGGTTATCAAGTTAGGCGGTGAGAACGGCGGCTGGCTCACCTTCATGTTGGTGATGTTTGGGATCTTCCTAGTTGGCATTTGGGTGTTGCTCGGGTTACTCCCGCTATTCATCCGCGCTGATTACCCAAGCCGGTTGGAGTGGGCGTGGGTGTCAATGGCATTGCTGTTTATCGGCTTCATTGTGGGCAATGCCAACCTGCCCGATTTCGGGGATATTGGGCCAGCCACCGTGCCGACGTGGTGGTCCGGCAACGAGGAAGCGGCCGAAATTACCGGCGGCATTTTCCTCGTTATCAGCGCCATCGGCCACGTGCTCTGGCTGACCAGCTGCATCGTGTATGCAGTCCTGTCACACCGCTCGGAGCCCGAGGCCTTCTAGAGCACGAGGCGGCCGGTGCCCAAGCCCCACACCGCAGCCACCGCGCCGATAATCACCAGTGCCACCACGAACCACTCAAAAGTGTTGAATACGCGTTCCTTCTTGTACAGGCGGGTAGCCACGTAAGGAATCATGCTGGGGACCACGGCCAGTGCACCAAGCAGCACGTAGACCGGGTCAGCAGCGTAGATGAGCCACAGTGAGTAGATGAAGGCGACCAAGCCGATGAAAAAGTGTCGGCGATTTTCGCGGCGGCTCACCTCCGGGCCCGAGATGTCGAAACGCACCCCGGCATGTGGGTGCGTTAGGCCCTTGCCGCGCACGGCCAAGAGAACTAGGTACAGCGAGGAGAAGATGTAGGGCAGCAGGTACATGATTGTAGCTAGCTGCACCATGGCGTTATAAGAGGTCTCGTTGAGGAAAAAGATAATGACGAAGAGCTGAATCGTCAGCGTGGAAATCAGCTGCGCTACCCATGGCGCGCCGGCAATGTTCACGGTGCCGATCTTGCGGGGGAGAAGGCCATCGACAGCCATCATGACGATCGGCTCTGCGCACAGCATCTGCCAGGACACGTAGGCACCAAGCACAGAAAGGCACAGACCAAGCGAGATGAGCGCACCACCCCATTCACCCACGGCGGCGGTGAGCACGGAGGCCATCGAGTTATCCGGCAGCGCGGCGAGCTCCTCCTGGGTGAGTACACCGAAGCTCAGCGTGGACACGGAGACCAGCAGCGCCAAGACGCTGATGAAGCCGATGACGGTGGCACGGCCGACGTCGGAACGGGTGCGGGCCTGCTTCGAGTACACGGATGCACCCTCTACGCCGATGAAGACCCACACGGTAAAGAGCATGATGCCCTGTACCTGCTCGAAGAGGGACTTATCGGAAGTCTTGCCCCAGATATCCAAGGTGAACTTGTCCCAGCTAAAACCCACGAAAGCGAGGATGATGATGAAGGCCAGGATGGGCACAATCTTGGCTACGGACGTCACCATGTTCATGATGGCCGCCTGCTTAATCCCGCGTGCGAGAACAGCAAAGATACCCCAGGACAACAAAGACACTGCGATGGCAGAAACCCAGCGGTGGTCGGCGTCAAAGAAAGGGACGTAGTGGCCGATAGTGTTGAAAAATAGGGTGGCGTAGCCCACCTGCGCCATCACGGAGCCGAGCCAGTAGCCCCAACCAGAGGTAAAGCCGATGAAATCACCCAAGCCGGCACGGACATAGGAGTACACGCCGGAGTCGAGATGTGGCTTGCGGTGAGCCAGGATCTGAAAAACGAAGGCAACAGAGAGCATGCCCACGCCAGCAATGAGCCAGCCGATGAGCATGGCACCAGGGCCGGCCACGGAGGCGATGTTTTGCGGAAGAGAGAAGATTCCGGCGCCCACCGTGGAACCGATGATGAGCGCGACGAGCGTCCACAGCGTCACGGAGTGCGTGCGCGGCGATTCGGTGAGATTGGAAGTGGTCATTGGTTAAAAGTACCCCTTTAGGCGGGCTTTTGTGCAACTGCAGCGAATGTTCATAGGGCCCGGGACCTATACTCGTTGCTTATGACTGTCCTGTTGTTAGATCCGCGCTGGCCCACCCTAATACCCATGGAGGCCGTTGGAAAACTGCAGGGACCTGTTGTTTTTACCGATGAAGTTCCTGTGAAAGTTCGCTGGGACTTCGACCAGTTACTGAGCGGTGAGGATCCTGCAGGCCACGGTGTTGTGGTGAGCACGGACCCCTCCCATCCGCAGGTGCGCGCGCTTATCGACGCCCACGCGGAGCTCATCCTCGCCCCTTCCTTGGAGGATCCGATGTGGCAGGCGCGCGAGGTGATGATGCGCGCGCGGCGCATAGGGGAGTGGGAGCGCGACCAAACCCACGAGACCCTGCTGCCATATATGGAGGAAGAGTCCGGTGAGTTTGCCGAGGCGGTGCGGGAGCATGCTTCGGATGCTGAGTTGCTTAAGGAATTGGGCGATGTCTTCCTGCAGATCCTCTTCCACGCCGAAATCGCGGCGCGCCGTGGGGCCTTCAACCTTGATGATGTTGCGATGTCTTTCGTCAACAAAATGCGCTCCCGCGCGCCCTACCTTTTTGATGGCTCAGAGGACATCGTGGGGGTAGAGGAACAGGAGCGCCTGTGGGCTGAAGGTAAGGCCCGAGAAAAGAAGGACTAGTCCTTCTGGATCATGGAAGATAGCAGGGGAGCATAGTCAGCAATCTTGGAGGATAGACCCGTGCCGCCGGTGGCGATGGTGTCTTCCTTGACAATCTTGCACTCGAGAGCGCGGTCAGCGGTCTGGCCGGCGTACTTCACCGCGGCAAAGGCCAGCGGACCGAGCTCCTTGGAGTTGCCCAGTGCAGTGAGGTTCTTTGAAAGCTGGTTGCGGGTGGTATCCGGAGTCAGAAGCTCGCCTTCGGTGCTTTGATCGATGAGTGTGAGGGTGCTGCGCAGGGTGTTGCAGTCAGCCGACTGGATGCCCTGGGAAAGGAAGCCGCCCAGCTCAGTGAGGGAAGCGGCGGAGGCGGTAGCGGGTGCGATGGCACCCAGAGTAACAATGGCGGAAGCACTAGCGAGGATACGACGGATGGACATGGAACTCCTTGATTAAAAGAAAAGCACGTTTCTAGAACGGACGGTGATAGAACGTGGAGCACCAGCGGGGCCTCGGCTCTCTGTTCAACGCTGCAGTGTAGCGCAGAATGTTACGCGTGGGAACATTTTGACATAACTATTGTTTCGCAAATTTCGTAGGCCGTGCCTATATAGTCGCCTCGTTGCGCCCTCTGTGTCGCTAGACCCCCTTCGCGCAACGGGCTGTAGTATTCACCTTTATGACGCAGGGGCTTAGGAGGATCGGGGGCTGTGGCCTTGGAATTGTCTTAGCCATCATTCTGATCATTTCCCTGGTGGCCTGGAGTCTTTCCTTCCTGGGTAAGCCATCCCCGTTCCGGCAGCTTTCCCCTGTCCCAGAGGATCTTCCACCGGTCGGCGGGGCAGAAGTGCCCAATATTGATGTCGACAGTCCGGGGCGCACGGCGGATAAATTGACGTGGTGGTCCGACCAGCTTGCTGATGCCACCAGCATCCCCGATCAAGCCTTGCGGGCCTATGGCAATGCGGAGTTGATTGCGCGGGAGTCCTGGCCGAACTGTAATCTGCGCTGGAATACCCTTGCGGGGATCGGTTGGGTTGAAAGCCGTCACGGGACCTATAACGGCAATCTCTTTCACCGTTCTACACTCGATGAGAACGGCTACCCCGACCCACCCATCGTGGGTATACCTCTCGATGGTACGAACAACACCACCATGGTTCCGGATAGTGATGGCGGCGTGATTGACGGCGATACCGACTTTGATCGCGCCGTCGGACCGATGCAATTTATCGCTTCTTCGTGGGAGCATTTAGGTCGTGATGCCAATGGCGATGGGGTGGCTGATCCCAACCAGATTGATGATGCTGCGCTAGGTGCCGCCGCATTGTTGTGTTTTGGGGATAGGGACCTTTCCACGCCGGAAGGCTGGCGCTCAGCCGTCCTCAACTACAACCAATCGGAGGACTACCTGCGTAAAGTGGCGGCAGCGGCGAATTCCTACGCCATTGAACAGCCTGCGACGTCCTAGTTTCTTCCTAGATCTTTGTCACGTTGTCCGTTTAAGCCCGACACGTTCCGAAGTTTTCTGGAACAATTGGCTGCAGGTGGTTTGGGAGCACCTCCCAGAACACAAACCAAGATCAATTTGGCTCTATAGGAGTGAAAGCAGCATGGCTGACATCATCCACGTAATGGCACGCGAAATTCTTGATTCCCGCGGCAACCCCACCGTTGAGGCTGAAGTCTTCCTCGACGATGGCGCACGCGGTGTCGCCGGCGTTCCGTCTGGCGCTTCCACCGGTGTTCACGAGGCTCACGAGTTGCGCGACGGTGGTGACCGCTACTTGGGTAAGGGCGTTCTTAAGGCCGTTGAGAACGTCAACGAAGAGATCGCTGATGAACTTGCCGGCTTCGAGGCCGATGACCAGCGTCTCATTGACCAGGCCCTGATCAAGCTGGACGGCACTGAGAACAAGTCTCGCCTCGGCGCCAACGCCATCCTGGGCGTTTCCATCGCAGCAGCTAAGGCCGCTGCCGAGTCCGCTGGCCTGCCGCTCTACCGTTACGTCGGTGGCCCGAACGCCCACGTCCTGCCCGTTCCTATGATGAACATTCTCAACGGTGGCTCCCACGCTGACTCCGGCGTGGACGTCCAGGAGTTCATGATCGCTCCGATTGGCGCGGAGTCCTTCTCCGAGGCGCTGCGTCAGGGCACTGAGGTTTACCACGCACTCAAGAACGTCATCAAGGACAAGGGCCTGTCCACCGGTCTGGGTGACGAGGGCGGCTTCGCTCCGTCTGTCGAGTCCACCAAGGCAGCGCTCGACCTCATCGTTGACGCAATCAAGAAGGCTGGCTTCGAGCCGGGCAAGGACGTTGCTCTGGCACTAGACGTTGCTTCCTCCGAGTTCTTCAAGGACGGCAAGTACCACTTCGAGGGCGGCGAGCACACTGCTGAGGAGATGGCCAAGGTTTACGAGGAGCTCGTTGCTAAGTACCCGATCGTGTCCATTGAGGACCCGCTGCAGGAAGATGACTGGGAGGGCTACACCAAGCTCACCGAGACTATCGGTGACAAGGTTCAGATCGTCGGCGATGATTTCTTTGTCACCAACCCGGCACGCCTCCAGGAGGGTATCGACAAGAAGGCTGCTAACGCTCTGCTGGTCAAGGTCAACCAGATTGGTACCCTGACCGAGACCTTTGACGCTGTCGAGCTGGCTCACCGCAACGGCTACCGCACCATGATGTCCCATCGCTCCGGTGAGACCGAGGACACCACCATTGCTGACCTCGCAGTCGCCCTGAACTGTGGCCAGATCAAGACGGGTGCTCCGGCCCGCTCTGAGCGCGTAGCCAAGTACAACCAGCTGCTGCGTATTGAGCAGGAGCTGGGCGATGCCGCTGTTTACGCCGGCCGCTCCGCATTTCCGCGCTTTCAGGGCTAAGTTTGCCACTAGCCTCTAGTGGCAGTCTTCTCGGACTGTCCGCTGAGCTAGCGCTAGTTCAGAAGGTGTCACAGGAAACTGTGGCACCTTTTGCGTTGGGAGGGTAGCTGCAGAGCCCAAGTTGACGCGGAGCACGTTCCGGAACGGAATTTGAACTTCTGTGACACGTGTTATTTCTGAGACACGACGCGCGCCGCACAGCACTGGGGCCGGTCCGGGATACAATGGCTTCCCGATGGCACGCACTATTTCTCCTCGTACGAAGCGCCGGAACACCGTTCCGGTACACACGCGTGCCCGCGATGCGCAGCGCACCAAGCGGAAGAAGACCCCGGTCCAGCCTAAAGGCCTGGACATTCTGGGCGTCGGTGTGATCATTGCCGTTATTCTCGTAGTCTTGTTATCCATTGCTGTCCCGCTGCGCAATTACTACCACGGCCAGTCAGAAATTGCCCGCCTAGAAAGCTCTATTGCCGCCAAGCAGGCCCATAAGGATGAGCTCCTCACCGAGATTGATAAGTACAACTCGGAGGAGTACGTCAAGCAGGAGGCGCGTCGCCGGTTCGGTGTGATGGATGAGGGTGAAACGGCCTTCCGCATTATGGATCCGCGCATGGACTCGGGTGACACGGTAACCTCGGAGCGTCGCGAGGATACCGATGACCGCGAGTGGTACGCGGTGTTGTGGGATTCTGTAGCGGAAGAAGCAGAGAATCAACCGCAAGCCCCTGCTGAATAGGACTCAACCATTCCTCCGTGTCACAATGGTTCCTATGACCGTGACCGATGCTGATCTTAAAGTCGTCCGCGAACAACTGGGCCGCACCCCACGCGGCGTCGTGGACATTGCATACCGCACTCCGGACGGAGCCCCGGCGGTTATTAAGACCGCGCCTAAGCTTCCCGACGGCACCCCGTTTCCCACCCTTTATTACCTCACCGATCCGCGCTTGACTGCTGAGGCATCGCGCCTTGAGGTTGCCCATGTCATGAAATGGATGGAGCAGCGCCTTGCAGAGGACGAGGACCTGCAGAAGGATTATCAAGCCGCGCATGAACACTACCTGGCAACCCGCAACGCCATGGAAGACCTAGGCACTGACTTTTCCGGTGGTGGAATGCCTGAGCGCGTGAAGTGCCTTCACGTCCTCATCGCGTATGCCCTGGCGGAGGGGCCAGGCCGCGTACGTTTCGGCACCGAAGCCGTAGCGATGGCCGCAGAACACGGTAAACTTCGAGGAAGTGCCATCCCAGAGGATTGGCCCACCGTGGGGGACCTGGGCATTGATATGGCCCAGTTCGATTTTTCTAACGCCGGTTAAGAGAAAGGCTAGCCTTATGACTCGCGTCGCTGCTGTCGACTGCGGAACCAACTCCATTCGTCTGCTCATTAGTGAGATTCAGGAAGATGGAAAGATCCGCGACATCTCCCGCACGATGGAGATCGTTCGTCTCGGACAGGGCGTCGATGCCACCGGTGAGTTTGAACCAGAGGCCCTTGCACGGACCCGCGCGGCGCTCGAGGGCTACGTCAAACAGATGAAGTTTGAGAAGGTCGAGCGCGTGCGCATGGTAGCCACCTCAGCCACCCGCGATGCAAAAAATCACCGCGAATTCTTTGACATGACTGAGGAACTGCTCGGTCAAGTCCAGTCTGGTGCTCGTGCGGAGGTTATCTCCGGCGAGGAGGAAGCACTGCTGTCCTTTACCGGAGCGGTGGGGGACCTGCATTCTGAAGAGGGCCCATACTGCGTTATCGATTTGGGTGGTGGTTCGACGGAGTTCGTCGTTGGCACCATCGACGGTGAGATTCTCGGTTCCCACTCAGCGCAAATGGGCTGTGTGCGTCTTACCGAGCGCATCATGCGCAATGATCCGCCCACCGAAGCGGAAATTGAGATCGCTACGGATTATGTGGCCGAGCGCATGGCCGAAGTCGAGAAGATCGTTCCTATCGATAAAGCCCTGACCTTCGTTGGCTGCGCCGGTACGTTTACGACTCTGTCGGCACTAGCCCAGGGGATGGAACGCTACGATGCTGATTCCATTCATGGCTCCGAGCTGCGCTTCGACGCCCTGCGGGTGCTTATCCGTCAGATGATTGGTCTGCCTTCGGATGTTCGTGCTCTCAATCCCGTCATCCACCCTGGACGCGCGGATGTCATCGGCGGCGGATGCGTAGCGGTTGAGGGCATCATGACGATGATTGAACGCAATAGCGAGGCACGTTCTTTCTTCATCAGTGAGAAAGACATCTTGGACGGCATCATTACTGGCCTTGCAGCAAAGCTAGCGGGCTAAGGTCGGAAGGTTACGCAGAAGCCGACCCTATTTTCGTCTCATGACTACCCGTGCCCTAAGATAAATGGGCACGGTTTGGCCCCCATAGCCCAATCGGCAGAGGCAGTCGACTTAAAATCGATTCAGTGTGGGTTCGAGTCCCACTGGGGGCACCATGACCAGAGGAAACGCTGGTCCAATCACGGGGTGGAGATTGAAAGCCCAAAAACTCTCTATCTAATCAGAGCAGTTGTCGTGGGGAAGAGCAGTGCTTGTCGACGATTCCCTGTTAAGCATGGATAATTTTGCGAAGTTTGAGATTTTTGGGAACTTCCTAGCAATGGGGAGCGTTGATCCTAATGAACTGAAAGTCAAGGCGGCCCCGAGTGGCCGCTTTTTAGAGAAAGACTGTGAAAGGAATCGGGATTCGCGTGCGTTCTAGCAACCCCGTCATGAGTTCCCTCTCGTCCAGCCAAAGTCAGACCCAGGTTAACCCCTACGGTCAGAGCGACAATCCGTTTAACCAGGGAAACCGTAGCGCCGATCGTCCGCTGACGGTTGATGATGTCGTGACCAAGACTGGTATTACTCTTGGCGTCATTATCGTAATGGCCGTACTCAACTTTGCCATCGGTGAGTTGGTTAACCCGGGCATTGCGATGATTCTTACCCTGGTTGGTGCGCTGGGCGGTTTCATTACTGTTCTCGTCTCAACGTTTGGCAAGAAGTTTGGTTCCGCTGCGGCGACGTTGATTTACGCCGTGTTTGAGGGCCTTTTCGTGGGCGGCTTCTCGCTCATGTTCGCTGGCGTATCCTTCGGTAACTCCGATGGTATGGCGCTTATCGGTCAGGCCATCATGGGCACTGTAGGTGTATTCATCGGCATGCTGATGGTCTACAAGACCGGTGCGGTAAAGGTCACCCCGAAGTTCAACAAGATCATGTTCGGTCTTATTGCCGGTGTGGCAGTGTTGGCGCTGGGTAACATGCTGGGTGCTATTTTCTTCGGCTTCAACCCGCTGCGTGATGGCGGCATGCTCGCCATCATCTTCTCCCTTGTCTGCATCGTCTTGGCTTCGCTGTCCTTCATGACGGACTTTGACCAAGCTGATCGCCTTATCCGTCAGGGCGCTCCGGCTCAGTACGCCTGGGGTATCGCTCTTGGTCTGGCTGTGACCTTGGTCTGGCTCTACACCGAGATTCTTCGTCTGCTGAGCTACTTTAGGGACTAATCAGTCTCATAACGCTATTGCGAACCGGTGGCCGGCACCACAATCTTTGTGGTTCCGGCCACCGGTTTCTTTTCTGAGCCGCGAACCTTCTATTGGGCACAGCGCCGGCTATAGGCGGAGCGTTCTTTCTTTCGCCTCAGTGCTAAAACCGTCGGAGCTATCCAGCCGTTAGCACGAATGTTCCTACAGTCCCGTGTGTGATTGTGTATTAATTCCGCTCGGTGCGTTAGTCATTTTCCCCGCGCTACGTGGATGGCCATCCACGTAGTTATGCTTGTGAAGTCAAAGGTTCTCCTGGTGGCTATGGGCGAAATGTTCGATTTATCGAAGCTTGAGAGAAGTCAATCAGGGGTTATGTGGGTTGCCGCTCGTCTGCTGGCAATGGTGTGACTGTTACTAACCGCAGTGTCGCGTTGTTGTGCCATTGCCATTTCCTTGCGTGTTGATGGAACTAGCTGGGCTTTTAAGCGGAGCTTGAGATGTTGTCTAGTGGGATCATATGAGGTGGTTGGCTTCCTGCTTTCCTATTGGAAAAACGACACCCGAAAGTTAACAGTGTTGTAATTAGGGGACCCCCACTTGGTTATAATCGGCAGCTCGGTCACATGTAGATCACTGCTGGCGTCCAAGTTTCTTACAGGCTACGACCAGCGATTATTTATAAAAGTTCTATTAATGTCGTCGAATAGGTGTTCTGTCAGGAAATATTACATGAATCTTATTTGGCTCTGGCGCGACATCTTGATAGTTCTCATGCATTCTGGTCGCAGAAGCCGCTCGAAGCTTTCAGCTTCAGCGAGGGGCTTCTGATGGTCAGGAAAATTGGTTGAAAGGAAACCATGAAGCGAATCGGGGGCCTAGTGCTGGTGGCAGTTTGTATCGGGGTGCTGTCAAACTGTGCATCTCCGCTAGGTCTAGGTGCTCGCGACCATGGTGATAATCCGGGGGACTTTCACAATGTTCCTGGCGATAACACCGGCGGTGGCTCAGGGGACTCGGGGGTCGCTGATGCCACCGCCACGAGGTCGCGAGAGGATCAGGCTTCACGCGACGAGCCTCGTGCGGGAGATGGGGTGCTGCCGCCACTTGGTGATTTTGATCGACATGCTGAAGGCTTCCGCTTGTTTGATCCTTGTGTGGAGATTCCAAGGAATCGTCTAGAAGAAGCGGGACTCTCTATGCGCTTGGAGTCGAGTATCCGCGAATCTGGCTATTCTCACTGTGGCTTTCAGATTGAAAATTCAGAGGGAGAAACTGGTTTCGTTGGGCTCGGTGTAACCGATGTCGGCATTCAGGAGTTGGAAAAACAATATGGGGGACAACGGGTCTATCAAGGTGAGAAGCTTCCGGTTATTGCCCTGAATGATCCTGATTTTGGTCGTCTATTTTGCACAGTGTATCTAGAGACCATCGGGGGAACTTTGATGATTGAATCTACTGGCTTTAGTACCACTCAAGATCACGATCGATGCGTGATCGGGGAAGAAATTCTTTATACGCTTACAACCTAACGGGGGCGAACATGCAAATAAACTTCTTAAACCTTTTCAATCAAATATCCGAGATTAAGGGGTTGTCTGAGCAGCTCAAAGGTGTTGCGGATGGGGTGCGTTCTCCGCTAAATAGTGGATTTTCCCCGGTGATGGGAATAAAGGATGTTGGGGGTATCCACGAGCGCGTGCTGACAAATGACCCCGGATCTGCCCAGCATTCTCTCAAAGGATTTAACACGCAACTAGCCTGGTTAGCGGAGACACTTCAAACTGAATTAGCAAGCTTCGAATCACAAGACGAACTCACCAGCCGGGGGCTGGATGTCGCTGATGCTGGCGGGGGAGGTGGGGCATCGTCGATGCCGATAGTGTCACAACCAGACCCGGGCTACAGTCCGTTTGGGTTTACTGTTCCAATCGTGGATCCTGGAGCGTCCATTATGGGCCTGGCATCGAATCTGTTCAGCACTCGCTTCTGGGACGTCTCGGAAGCCAACGCACGGTGGGGAGCGCTGAGTGGGGAAGTCGCTGATATCGTCGCTGGACTTGAGCGCTCAGCCGCGTCCTTAGAATCGGAGAATGACAGCGAAGCTACTACTCGAGCGGCACAAAAGATTCGTGAGGTCGCACAGGCAGGAACGCACTTCATCGCCAACGCAAATGTCATGCAGCAGAAGCTATTTGGCTTCCAAGCGCAGCTAGTAAACGTTCAACCCGAAGCCATTGCCTTGGCATTCGAGGTGGCCGCAATTCCAGATCCTGTTGCACGCGCAGCTGCTGAAAAAGCAGCATTGACCTATATGCAGGGTGTTCTGCAGCAGCAAGTGATTTCGGCTATGCCGTATCAGCATGCACTCATGGATGCGGCACCACCCAGTGGCGGTGGGGATACCAGCACTCATTTTGGAGCCGTCGCGGGCGACGGAAACCGGTACAGCACAGATGGGGTTGCCTGGCCCCAAAAGATTGCTGAAGCAATCGAGAGTGGTGCTGTGGGGCCTGGGTCCTTCAATGTCGCCAATGGTCAGATCCAAGGGCTTGAAAGCGTCGGGATGGGCGCTGAGGATATCGCGAAGTTTCATGGAGAATTGCAAAACCGTGGGCGCAGTATCCTCAACGACCTAGGCTTTGGTGAGGCGCTGGCACCCATCAATGCAGCCGAGGTAAACACATCGGCTGCTAGTGCGGGTACCGGTGGGATAAATCCGGTTCACGGTGCAATGGCGGGAACCACGCCTGGCCCGGGCGGCGCGCCTTATGCAGCGAGTGGTCTCAATGGGTTGGGATCGGTCGGTCTCGCTGATGGACGTGGCAACCAGCTTCCCGGAGGAATTGCGGGACTCAATGGTCGTTTGCCGGAGGCATCAGCGAATCCAACCACTTCCGCGGCGGGCTTGGGCGGCTTGAATTCCTCCTTCGGCGGACCACAGACCGGAACGCATCCGGTACTCGGTGGACTTCCCGGGGCCGTAACAGGGGCTGGTCAGCAGCGGGAGGGGCGGGCGTCGCTAAGCGGCAATGGCCTCCTGGGCGGTAATGCAGGCAGTGGTGCCGTTGGTGTGGGTGGCATGGGCGGCGTGGCCGGTCCTGGTGCCGTCGGCAACGCCGGTGGTGTCGTGGGTGCTGCCGGCGGAGCGCATGGTGCGAAGCCGGGTGTTGGCAATGCCCGTGGTGCGGGGATGCGCATGATGCCGTTGATGGGTGGGATGGCACGTGGCGGCGATGGTGAACGGCGAATCAAATCCGTTACCACGCAGGTAGAGCGCGATCCCAACCGCCGCGACCTATTAGGCGAAGCCCCTGCGGTGCTGCCAGGGGTTATTGGGGATTGGGCCCGCGAAGAAAACTAGGTGCAAGGCGGTGGAGGGGGGGAGTGCCCTCAAAACGCTAAAAGCGGCGCCGGATTATTCGGGGCGCCGCTCTTGCTTTAAGATGCCGTTGAGCTTACTGCTGAACCGGGGCAGTGGTGTATTCAGCCGGAGCTACTGCGGTCTCGGTGGCAGCTTCGGTGCCAACGACGTCGGTGGCATCTGCAGACTCGGAGGATTCGGCTGCGCCGGCTCCCGGGGCCTCACCGGTGAAGGTAGCACCGGTGTCGACCTTTTCAGTGGAATCCTGCTCGCTCGGCGGGTGGCAAGCAGCAAGGGTAAGACCAGCAGAGACAACCAGACCAGCAGCAGCGAAACGAGTGAACTTCTTCATGGGGATAAAACTCTTTCTCAGAAAAACGGTGACCTAAGAGCAGTATAAATTAGGACTTGCGCGGAGTTGCGGCCTTTGCGGAATCATAAGGTGCAGCGGAGACCACGGTCACCGACAAGGTCTTGCCATTCGGCGCGGTGTACTCGCGGGTCTCGCCCTCGGCAGCACCCAGAAGGGCAGCGCCCAGCGGGGACTGCTCAGAGTAGGTCTCCAAGTCCTTGTTGTCGGAAGCAGCAGCGCGGGTACCAATGAGGAAGGTCTCGCGGTCCTCTTCGTCACCGTTGTAGTAAACGTGGACCACCGAACCGATGTGGGCAACGCCCTCCTGGACGGCGGTGCGCTCGGTGGTGGAGTTAGCCAGAACCTCGGAGATCTGCTTGATGCGGGCCTCTTCCTGGTCCTGCATCTCGCGTGCGGCGTCGTAACCCGCGTTCTCCTTAAGGTCACCCTCCTCGCGGCGCTCATTAATTTCCGCGGCGACGACCGGGCGGTGGTCAATCAGGGCCTGCAGCTCGGCCTCGAGCTTGGCCTTGGT
Organism: Corynebacterium aurimucosum; assembly: GCF_030408555.1. Classification (NCBI taxonomy): domain Bacteria; kingdom Bacillati; phylum Actinomycetota; class Actinomycetes; order Mycobacteriales; family Corynebacteriaceae; genus Corynebacterium; species Corynebacterium aurimucosum. Next base: position 1,004,809 of record NZ_CP047048.1, read on the forward strand.
TTCCGGGGTGATGTATTGCTTCTGCTGCTCAGCCATAGTGCAACCTTCCGTATACGGTTTCTAATGAACACTTTTATTTCTCAAAGAACGGGCGCAAAAGTGCAGGTGGCGCAGCCCATTCAGAACGCTCAACATACTAGCACAGCTGGGCTTTTAGTTGTCGGTTGCCTCACCCGCTGTATCCATTGCGCTGGTATCGAGATAAGAAGGAATATTTCCAGAACAACCGTAGACGCCACCGGCGACAGCCGGGTGGTTGGTGGGGATGTCCACTGCGACGCGCTGGGCAGACTCGCCGCCGGCCGGCACGGCAATTTCGCGGCGGCCGACCTCGGCTTTGGAGTAGTCAAAAGCCTGCACGATGCAATAAGCAGGTTCTTCAACGCGGTTGCGTGTGATGTCTACCCAAATGCGCATGGAGTCATCGGAGAGGATCTCGTGTGTGACATAGGATATATCTGCGTTGACCTTCTGCTGGCTGCGGAAGTACTGAACGCCAAAGACGATGGCCGCGACAAACATGGCCAAAAACACCAGCACCAGTGCCCGATTGGTCCAGGAACCTCCTGTACGCGGGGTGCGTGTCTTGGAACCGTATCGAGACTGTGAACGTGCGGAGCGAGAAGCGGGTTGGGCGTCAGACATGAGTCTGATTCTATCCAACGGTCGCTGCGAAGTTACTATCCATTAGACTGGGCGTCTGTTTAAAGAAGCAATCTAGGGAGATGTAGCACCCAGTGAGTACAAAGCGCCTTTTGGCTATTCACGCGCACCCTGACGACGAATCCTCGAAGGGTGCGGCGACAACCGCGAAATATGCTGCGGAAGGGGCGGAGGTCCTCGTCGTCACCTGTACCGGTGGTGAGCGTGGGGATATTATCAACCCGGCCATGGACCGCCCTGGTGTCCTTGAGAATATGGGCAGTATTCGTCGAGAGGAAATGGCGGAAGCGGCCGCTGCTTTGGGCGTGCAACACCGCTGGCTTGGGCACGTGGATTCGGGCCTTCCCGGCAACCCGCTTGCGCCTAATATTAAGGACCTGCTCCCCGAGGGCTGCTTTGCTCTCAAGGAAGATGATGAGGTAGCCCAAGAGCTGGTGGAGATTATCCGTGAGTTCCGCCCCCACGTCATCATTACCTATGACGAAAATGGCGGCTACCCACACCCGGATCATCTCATGGTCTACCGAGCGTCTATGTTGGCGTGGGACAAGGCGGGCGATTCCGCGTACCACCCAGAATTGGAGGAGCCGTGGGAGCCGCTGAAGCTCTACTACACGCACGGCTTTGTGTATCAAAGGATGAAGATTTTCCACGACCTCCTTGTGGAGGAAGGAAAGGTGAGCCCTTATGAGCCGATGCTTGCGCGGTGGGATACCGCTTTCGGTGACATCATGGCGCGAGTGACCACGCAGGTAGAGTGCGCGGACTACTTCCAAAATCGGGAGGACGCTCTCCGCGCACACGCCACCCAAATTGATCCGGCCGGTGCCTTTCTTGCGACTCCGGTGTCCGTGCAGCAGGAGCACTGGCCTACGGAGGAATTTGAGCTGGCTAAGACCCGCGTTTCGACGGCGCTGCCGGAGGATGATTTATTTGCGGGAATCCCGGAAGTAGGGGAGGCTTAAAACATGAACGCTTTGTACTTCGCGGCGCATGACGTCGCCCTGCTCGCCCAGGGGAGCCAAAGCGGGCCGGTAGGACCAGAGTTCGGTAAGGCCTCGCCCATCGGTTTGCTCATTCTTGCCCTGATGGGCGTTGCCGTCCTCTTCGCAGGCTGGAATTTTCACCGCCGCTACTCGCGTTTCCGCCGCCGTACCATGTTCGCGCAGGATCACGGCATTGATCCTTTCGATGATGAGGCGGTCGATGCGGCTATGAAGGAAGCCGGCATCCTCGATAACAGTAAGAAGTCCATCTTTTAACGCAGAGGACGTTTCCCCACCGTGAAGTTCCTAAGCCAGCTCCTATATCCCCTGTATGAGGCGCGTCTAACGCGTGAGATTAAGAACAAACCGCAGCCACGCCACGTGGCAATCATGGCGGATGGCAATCGCCGCTGGGCGCGCGAGGCGGGCTTTACGGATATTAGCCACGGTCACCGCCAGGGAGCGCGGAAAATTAGTGAGATGATCTCTTGGTGCCAAGGCACTGACATTGAGGTCGTCACTATTTACCTGTTGTCGACGGAAAATTTGAAGCGCAGCGAGCAGGAAGTGCAGCTGCTTTTTGACATCATTTCTGATGTTGTCACGCACCTTTCCCAGGGCGATTTGGATTGCCAAATCCGTCTCGTGGGACACCTAGATCTGCTTCCTGAACAGGTTACCGCCAAAATGCAGTGCGCTGCTGAAGCCACAGAAGATCACCAGGGCGTCATCGTGAACATCGCGGTGGGCTACGGCGGGCGTCAAGAAATCGTTGATGCCGTGCAGAGTCTCATTCGTAGCGAAGCCGAAAAGGGATTGAGCGCTGAGGAGATTGCGGAGAACGTGACGGCAGAGGCCATCACGGGCAACCTCTACACCAAAGGTTTGCCGGACCCAGATCTTGTGATCCGCACCTCCGGTGAACAGCGTTTGTCCGGCTTCCTGCTGTGGCAGGCTGCTTATTCAGAGATTTGGTTTACGGATACGTATTGGCCCGCATTCCGCCGGGTAGATTTCTTGCGCGCTTTGCGCGATTATTCGCAGCGCTCACGCCGCTTTGGGCGCTAGCCCGATGATGCCCCCGCCTAGAGCTTGCGCATCCGCACTTGCTCCACCAAATGGTGTGAGCCCTTGCGTAGAACCAAGGAAGCACGCACTCGGGTGGGCAAAATATTTTCAATAAGGTTGGGCAGGTTGATGGACTGCCAGATTTCTCGGGCCTGCACGTAGGCTTCCTCATCCGTCATGTCCGCGAAGGAGGCGAAGTGCGCACCCGGCTCGCGGAAAGCGGTGTGCCGGAGCTTGAGGAAGCGGTCAATGTACCACTTTTCAATGTCGTCGACTCGGGCGTCCACATAAACAGAGAAGTCGAACAGGTCGGAGACCATGAGGGTCGGACCGGTTTGTAGGACGTTGAGGCCCTCCAAGATGAGGATGTCCGGCTGGCGAACCTCCTGAAATTCCCCGGGGACGATGTCATAGGACACGTGCGAGTAGAGCGGGGCCGTGACTAGGGGTTTGCCCGATTTAACGTCGGTAACAAAACGCATCAGTGCGCGGCGGTCATAGGACTCCGGGTAGCCCTTGCGCTGCATTAGCCCGTGTTCTTTAAGGTAGGCGGTGGGGTAGAGGAAGCCGTCCGTGGTCACCAAGTCGACCTTCGGGTGGGAATCCCAGCGTTCAAGGAGCACTTGGAGCAGGCGTGCTGTCGTGGACTTGCCGACGGCAACGGAACCAGCGACGCCGATGACGAAGGGCACGTGCGTCGGTGGGTTACCCAAGAAGGCCTCCGTGGCTGCGGTGAGCTTTTGGCGGGCCTCCACCTGCATGTGAATGAGACGCGAAAGGGGGAGGTACACCTCTGCTACCTCGGTGAGGTCGATGCGGTCACCAATGCCGCGGAGTTTTTCCACCTCGTTTGCCGTGAGCACCTGTGGCATGGATTTACGTAGGGCACGCCACGTATCACGGTCAAAATCGAGGTACGGGCTCGCATCGGTCATTCGCGCCATGCCGACTATTGTCGCACTGCATCGGGTGCCTAGTGCAATTGCCCCGAATGAAAAGATTCCTAGAGGCCCCCGCGCGGGGGATGCGGGCGTTAGGATGTAGAACTAGCTTCGGCGATTTCTCAAGCCGGTGGTGTTGTGCTGCGGGCGGACACTGCCGGCGATCTTGACCATCTTTAGGAAGGGACACCACGCTTTCATGACGACTACGAACAATTCAGACGTGCGCTACCAGGAGATGCGCGATCTTGACCCCGAGGTCTTCGATGCTATCTCCGGTGAGATTGCTCGTCAGCGCGATACCCTCGAGATGATTGCCTCGGAGAACTTCGTCCCCCGCGCGGTTCTACAGGCACAGGGTTCTGTTCTCACCAACAAGTACGCAGAGGGCTACCCGGGACGCCGCTACTACGGCGGCTGCGAGCACGTCGACGTCGTGGAGGATCTGGCTCGCGATCGCGCCAAGGCGCTGTTTGGCGCTGATTTTGCCAACGTCCAGCCGCACTCCGGTGCCCAGGCCAACGCTGCTGTGCTGGCTTCGCTGATCCAGCCGGGTGACAAGATCATGGGCCTATCCTTGGCGCATGGCGGTCACCTGACCCACGGTATGAAGCTGAATTTCTCCGGCAAGCTTTACGACGTTGCCGCGTACGAGGTTGACCCGGAGACCATGCGCCTCGACATGGATAAGGTGCGCGAACAAGCTCTGGCAGAAAAGCCGCAGGTGATCATTGCTGGTTGGTCCGCCTACCCGCGCACCATCGACTTCGAGGCTTTCCGCTCCATCGCCGATGAGGTCGGCGCGTACCTGTGGACGGATATGGCGCACTTCGCGGGCCTCGTGGCCGCCGGTCTGCACCCCTCCCCGGTGCCGCACTCCGATGTTGTGTCCTCCACCGTGCACAAGACGCTTGGTGGCCCGCGCTCTGGCCTCATCTTGGCCAAGCAGGACTTTGCCAAGAAGATCAACTCCAACGTCTTCCCGGGCCAGCAGGGCGGACCGCTCATGCACGTCATCGCGGCAAAGGCTATCGCCCTCAAGATTGCGGCCACCGAGGAATTTAAGGAGCGTCAGGAGCGCACCCTGGAAGGTGCTCGCATTTTGGGTGAGCGCCTGACCGCTGAGGATTGCACCAAGGCAGGTGTCGACGTCCTCACCGGTGGTACCGACGTGCACCTCGTGCTGGCGGACCTGCGTAACTCCGAGCTCGATGGCCAGCAGGCGGAGGACCTTCTCCACGAGGTCGGCATCACCGTGAACCGCAATGCGGTTCCGAATGATCCGCGCCCGCCGATGGTTACCTCTGGTCTGCGCATCGGTACCCCGGCCTTGGCTACCCGCGGCCTCGACGCGGCGGCCTTCACCGAGGTGGCCGATGTCATCGGTACTGCGCTGGCAAACGGTAAGAACGCGGACGTCGCCAAGCTGCGCGCTCGCGTGGAGAAGGTCGCCGCAGACTTCCCGCTCTACGACGGTCTTGAGGATTGGAAGCTGGTCTAAGCTTTCCCGCGCTCTCCTGGCTCTTCTTGGGAGAGCTCATTCGAGCGCTCCTCAGCGTGAGCTTTCCGAGCGGCTTCGAGCCACTCGGGCATCGCGCTGAGGAGTTCTTTAATTTCCGCGGTGGTGAGAGGACGGTCCATCTCGTTCTTCTTCAGCGCGGTCACGGAGATTCCCAGCTTTTGTGCCACCACTGGGCGCGGGTGGGGGCCTTCTCGACGCAGGTTAGCCAGCCATTCCGGCGGATTCTCCTGCAAGTCGCGCAGTTGCGCGTGGGTTACTGCGTTGGCTTGAAACTCCTCCGGGGTGGCCGGCAGGTAGATGCCCAGCTTCTTGGCTGCGGTTTGTGCGCGCATGGCGGTACCGGAAGGCTGCTGGGTTTCGTTGTTGGGGGTTTCCTTATTCGGGGTATCAGTCACGCTCACCACGCTAGCAGCACCGTAGTATGAGGTGCATGCTCCGCCTTGTCTTTTCCACTGGTACAGAACCCGGTAAGTGGTTTCGCCGCTACCGTGACTCGCATTCCCCCGAGTCCCTGGTGACCGTCGCCGCCGATGATGCGCTGGCGGTTCTTCTCGCGCATGAGGCAGACCTCGCACTGACCCGCCTGCCAGATTCGCGGGTTGATGACAGCTTCCATGTGGTTCGTCTTTATGAGGAGGCGCCTGGTATTGCGGTGCCGAAAGACTCGGTCTATGCGGAGGTAGGGGAGGACATTGCGCCAGCGGATGTTGCCGAAGAGATCGTGAACTACCGGATTGCGCGGGACGGCAGTGTCGACGTTCCAGCCCTGCGCACCGCCCTCCAGGTCGTGGCAGCCAACGTGGGCGTGGCCATCGCGCCTCGACCACTGCTTAAGGTGCTGAGCAAGAAGCAGGTAGTCGCACTTGGGCTAGAGGACCCTTCCGTTGCGCGCACAGAAATCGCTTTGGTGTGGCCCCGGGCTGATGATGGTGACGAGATTCAGGATTTCGTCGGGGTGGCAAAGGGAAGGACGCGGAATTCCTCCCGCAACACGGCTGAGAAGCGCAGCGCCCGGGACAAAGCAAAGGCTAAGCAAGAACGCAGAAAGGCCCAAGGAAAGTCTCACAAGGGCTCGATTTCCAAACCGTTATCGAAAAGATATAGGGGTTCTCAACAGCGGAAACGCCGATAAATAAGTCTCTTTGTTGTCAAATCACAGGTTCGATGGTGGCAAGACGTGTTGGCTACGCCTACGGTGGGTTTCGTTCTCAACAAAAGTACTTAGAACAGTGCTCAACTAGAAGAGAAAGGTTTAAGAATGAAGAAGATGACTCGTCGTTTCGCTGCTGGTATCGCCGCCGCCACCCTGTCCCTGGGTGTCGTTGCTTGCTCGGATGCTGAGGATGCCGCTAAGGATGCTGGCGACGCCGCACAGTCCGCCGCGTCCGACGCTACCGGTGCTGCCGGCTCTGCTGCTCAGGACGCCAAGGATTCCATGAAGGACTCCGAGTCCGCCGATCCTTCTGATGCTGAGGGTGCAGAGGATGCTGACTCTTCTGAAGCAGATTCTGCCGACTCGGAGGGCGGCGCTGAGGGCGACAAGGAGAGCGTATCCACCGCCAACGGTGATGTAGAGGTCCCGGCCGACTTCGCTCAGGCTCTCAAGGAGAAGGCTGCTGAGTGGGGCGACCCGGAGTCCATCGAGACCACCGACAAGGGCAGCGTTGCAACTTTTGCCAAGGACAAGCTGCTGGCATTCGCTGAGGGCGAAGGCACCCAGCCGATCATTGGCAAGATCGCCGAGACCTGGACCGAGGAAGGCGGCCTTGAGAGCAAGGTAGGCCTGCCGACTGCCCCGGAGCAGGCCGAGGGCAACGGTTGGGTACAGGAGTTCACCAACGGCACTATCTCTTGGCTGCAGGGTGAGTCCGGCGAGTACGAGGCCACGATCAACTAAAGGCTTAGCTCGCATGTAGCGGGATTAACCGCCCGTTGAGCTTCTAAGACAGGCTCCGCACTGATAGATCGGTGCGGAGCCTGTCGCTGTTTTCCATGGTCACGGCTTCGCGAAAGAATAAACTACTCCCAACTTGTGGGAATGGTGTGACTGCGGTGAATGCCGTTTAAAAACTGTTCATCTTGCACCCATGTAATTTCAACCTTCGCTCTCTAGCGTGGACGGTGTCCGGAGGTTAAGTGCAGTTTCCGGGCAGTTCGACAATCACCAGCTTCACCATGCCCTCCCAGGTCGATGAGTTGGGACGGGCATAAAAAGGGAGAACCCTGCCGCTATGACCAATCCTTCCGTCCTGACCGAGCAGCCGCACGAGGCCGCTGTGGCAACCAAGACCTATGTCATCGATACCTCCGTCCTTCTCTCCGACCCCTGGGCGTTGCGTAAATTCGCAGAGCACGATGTGGTTCTGCCCATCGTCGTTATCTCTGAGTTGGAAGGAAAACGTCATCACCCGGAGCTTGGCTGGTTCGCCCGCCAAGCTCTTCGCTTTTTGGAGGACCTCCGCGCCACTTACGAAGCTCTGGATCAGCCGCTGCCCGTCAATGCCGCAGGCGGAACGCTGCGCGTGGAGCTTAACCACCAGGATCAATCCTTGCTGCCGGCGGCCTTCCGCGGGCCGGAGGGAGACCACAGAATTCTCGCGTGTGCGCTGAACTTGCAGCATGAAGGCAAGGACACCGTTCTGGTAACCAAGGATGTCCCGCTGCGCGTCAAGGCCGGTGCTGTGGGCCTGCAGGCCGATGAGTACCATGCGCAGGATGTCGTGCTCACCGGCTACACCGGCATGGCCATCGTGCCCACCAGCGCCGAGGTCATCGATGAGCTCTACGGGGAAGGCGAGGTGCTTATCGACGGCTCCGTGACCACCGCCGGCACCCGCGTCGAAGACCTGCCGGTGCACTGTGGCGTGACTCTGCAGGCAGGCGGGCAGTCAGCACTGGGACGCATGACGGCTGAGGGCACTGTTCGCTTGGTGCGTGGGGATAGCAATGTATTCGGTCTGCAAGGCCGTTCCGCCGAGCAGCGCGTTGCACTGGACCTCTTAGTAGATCCTTCCGTGGGCATCATGTCCATCGGCGGCCGAGCGGGCACGGGTAAGTCCGCGCTGGCATTATGTGCTGGCTTGGAGGCAGTTCTGGAGCGCGGTGAGCACCGCCGCATCGTGGTATTCCGCCCGATGTATGCGGTGGGCGGACAGTCCTTGGGGTACCTGCCGGGCTCGGAGAGCGAAAAGATGAACCCCTGGGCCCAAGCAGTCTATGACACTTTGGAAGGGTTGGTATCCGAAAACGTCATGGAGGAAGTCCAAGACCGCGGCCTCTTGGAAGTTCTCCCACTGACCCACATCCGTGGCCGCAGCCTGCATGATTCCTTCGTTATCGTCGACGAGGCCCAGTCACTAGAGCGCAATGTGCTGCTCACAGTCCTTTCGCGACTGGGCCGCGGCTCCCGTGTGGTTCTCACACATGACGTTGCCCAGCGCGATAACTTGCGTGTTGGCCGCCACGATGGTGTGCAGGCGGTCATTGAGAAACTCAAGGGGCATGGGCTTTTTGCGCATGTGACCCTGCAGCGCTCTGAGCGCTCGGCCATTGCGGAGCTCGTCACCGATTTGTTGGAGGGTGAGAATTAACGCGTTCGCGAATGGCGATCTGCCTGCTCTCAGCTTGGCATTAACGCAGTGCGCTCAGTAATAATTGTTCCATGAGCGACAACGCGAAAGACAAGAAGAAGGATTTCCGCATCCGTCCCTTCAACGCTGCGGACTACCCGCAGATGCGGGAAATCTATGAGCAGGGTCTTAACACTGGCCACGCTACCTATGAGACCCGCTCGTTGACCTTCGAGGAATTTAAGAACGTCAAGATCATGTCATCCGTCTTCGTCGCTGTTGAGGAAGACGATGACTCGAAGGTTCTCGGTTGGGTCTGCGCTGCGCAGGCGTCCACCCGTACCGTGTTCCACGGCGTGGTGGAGGATTCCATCTACCTGAGTAAGGAAGCCCAGGGCAGGGGTATCGGTGGCGCCTTGCTGGATCAGCTCATTGAGGTCTGCCGTGACTTGCACAAGTGGGCCATCCATTCGTGGATTTTCCCGGAGAACGAAGGCTCCGCTGGTCTCCACAAATCCCGTGGCTTCGTCAAGGTGGGTACCTACTCCCACATGGCAAAGATGACTTATGGTGAGCTTGCCGGCCAGTGGCGCGATACCGATGTTTATGAGCTGCTCCTTCCGAAGCCGGAGGAAAAGAAGGCAGAAGCCAACCAGAAGAGAAAGTAATTATCTCACTTTTCTAATATCAGGGCAGGAGTGGGGATAGAATAGAACCTGTTCTCAACCACTCTCTATCGAAGGCGAATCATGCCTTTCCGCACCTCTGTGCTTGCCCTTTCTACCGCCGTAGCCGTGTCGACCGGTGCTTTCGCAGCGCCCGTTGCCACGGCTGCTGAGTTTCCATCTGCCGGCTCCGTCCCTGTGGCGGAGCTCGACGTTAACCACCCCAATGGTGCTTTGGCTTATGTCTTTGCTGAGCCCGTGATGCAGTCCGATATTGACCTGGTTACCCGCCAGGTTCGGCAGCTACGCGGCAAGGCTTGGGACGATAACCTTCCCTTCAACGGCGGAACGCTGCGCCAGGCTGCTAGCGCCGCAGGTTTCCGCACCCGCGATGCCTATGTGAATTCCATCTCCTGGAATCGCGGTCTCGAGCACGCGGTTTTGCAGCGCGCTGCCGAGGAGAACCTTGACTTCAACCATGAGAGACTGCCAGGGGTTCCTCCCTTCGGAGTCATTAACAACCTCTGGGCCGGTGAAAACCTGACCACTAAAGGGATGTCGGACGCGATCGCATCGTGGTCGACCGATAAGTACCAGGGGGCAAGCGAGTGGGATATGCTTATTCGCTCAAATGGCCAGTTCAATGATCGCACTGGGCACCTCTACTCGATTATCGATCCCACCCACGTAACATTCGCTCAGGCGCAGATGGGGGAGGTGACTGCTGGTTTCTTCTCCAACCGCGATATGCCCGGTCAACCCGCGCGTATTTCCGGCCGCCACGCGTTCCCTATTGCCGTGCCGGAAAGCACAGTCGGCAAAGCCGAGCTCATGACTACGGGTGGCACTTCCGTCGGAAGCCAAGGAAGCCTGGGATTGAGCATCGACGGCTTCCGGGGAGCAAAGCTGGGGGTTCCGGTGGCGTCGCCAAGCAGCAGCGATCCGGAGGTCTTGGAAGTCAACGAGGACGGAACCTACACGGCCAAGTCCGAGGGCACTGCGACCATCACCTTCAACACTCATGTGTTGCGTAATGGTCAGCCCCAGCTGTCAAACAACCAAGTCACCAAGACCGTGAAGGTGACCAAGAAGTCTCTTCTCGGAAGCTCGAGCACCGGTGGCACGGATGTTGGGACCATCGTGGGCATCATTGCCGGCCTGCTGGCACTCATCGGTGTGGCTGCGCAGGTAGCGCGCCAGTTAGGAATCCTGCGCTAGGCACGTTGATACAAGAAAATCCTCGCTACATGATTCTTCGTAGCGAGGATTTCTTGTTGTTGCATCCTTAGGGGAGTGCTCTAATCGATGGTCTCCTTGAGATGCTCCTCCCGCACGGGCAGGATAAGCAGGAGAGCGATGATGGCCATCGGAACCATAAGCAGGATGACTGGGGTCAGACCATCGTTATAAGCGTTGAGGACGACATCGCGGATCGGCTCCGGTAGCTGTGCCACCATCGATGGGGTCAGGTTGGAGGAACCGCCGCCCTCGGCGTTGAACTTTTCCGCAAACGGTGCACCGGCCTTGCCCATGGAAGCAATGGCAGCAGGCATATTGGCAGCTAACTCATCCTTCATGTTGTGGATGAATAGCGAGCCCACGAGGGAAGCGCCCATGGCGGAGCCGATTTGGCGGAAGAAGTTGTTAGCCGCAGTAGCGGTTCCCACCAGTGCCACGGGGAAGGAGTTCTGAACGATGAGAACGAGCACTTGCATAACAAAGCCAAGGCCGATGCCGAAGACGAGGAACTCCGCGCCAAGCTGAGTCAGGGAGGTCTCCACAGTCAGCTTCGACATCCAGAACAACGCGCTAGCCGTAATGGCGAGACCGATGATGGGGTAACGCTTGTAGTGGCCGGTTCGGGCGATGATGAATCCCACTGTGGTAGAAGTGCCGATCATGCCGAGCATCATCGGGATCATCATGAGACCCGCCTTGGTAGGTGTGAGGGTGTGCACCATCTGCAGGTAAGTCGGCATGTAGCCCAGCACACCGAACATAGCCAGGCCCAGCACCATGCCGGCGGCCGTCGTGAGAACCATGTTGCGGTTCTTAAACAGCAGCACTGGGATCAGGGGCTCCTCGGCCCGCTTCTCGACGAAGACCGTGATAACAGCACCAATCACAACGATGACGGCCAAGGTAAGAATGACGGGATCCGACCACTCATACTGAGTGCCGCCCCAGGTGGTCATGAGGATGAGCGAGGCGGTAGTGATAGCGATGAAGGTGGCTCCCAAGGCATCAAACTTACGCAGATCAGTATCGCCGACGCGCAGGTGCAGAACGAGCACGCACACGGTCATGGCGAGCAGACCAAGGGGAATATTCATCCACAGACCCCAGCGCCAGCCAGGTCCATCAGTGAACCAGCCGCCAAGGACTGGGCCGAGGACGGAGGACAGGCCGAAAACGCCGCCCATGATGCCCATGAACTTACCGCGCTCACGTGCCGTGGTGACCTCCGCGATGATGGACTGGGAGGAGATCATCATGAATCCAGCTCCGAAGCCCTGAATGGCACGGCCAATAATGAGCAGATTCATCGAATTGGCGAAGCCACCCACGGCGGACCCGATGACGAAGGTGGCAATACCGCCGATGTAGAGCCACTTGCGGCCCATCATGTCACCGAGCTTGCCGGAGATAGGCATAGCAATGGTCATGGTGACCAGGAAGGCGGAGATAACCCAGCTCATGTGGTCGACACCGCCGAGCTCGCCGACGATGGTGGGAAGGGCGGAAGCAAAAATCATTTGCCCCAGGGAGCTCATCAACATGGTGAGCACGAGGGCAGAGAAGACGAGGGCAAGGTTGTTTTCCGGCTTGCCATTGTCAGTGTTGGCCACTGGCGGTTTCGCGGTAGCTACCATGAAAGTCCTTTCGAATAGTTGTTGATGAGTGTGAGTGCGGAGTCAAAGCGCTGCTCAAAGGGGATATCACAGCTGAAGTCTGGCGAGGTGGTGGCCAACCAAAAAGCCTCACGGATGGTGACAGCAATGAGTAGTGCCTCCGTGTGTGGGGAGACATCCGGCATGGCCTTTAACGCTGGCTCCTTCTCTAGCCGCTGGGTGAGAAGCTCAAGTACTTCGTTAGACTTGGCACGCTTTCTGCTTAAGGACGCCGCCGCTGCGTCCGCATCGCGGGAGATACGGCGGCGTCGTTCAGCAATTTCCTTATTGGCGTGCTGCCCATTGAGGTGTTCCTTAATGAGGCCTACGGCCAGTTTGAAGAGGTTTTCCGTAGGAGTATCGAGCAGATAGCTCTTTTGCTCCAGGGAGAACTCTTGGCTGGGGTTGCCCAAGACGGCTGAGTCCTTGGAATCGAAATAGTTAAAGAAGGTGCGCCGGGAAATTCCGGCCTTCTCACAAATCTCCTCCACCGTAACTGCAGCAAAGCCGTGCTCGTCTACCAAGAGGGTGGCAGCATCCTCTATGCGCAGGCGAGTTTTCAGGCGTTTTTGCTCGCGTAATGACAGTTCTTCTTGCACGGAGTGTAATCCTACACCCGGTGCAAGTTTGCACCAAGTGCAATGATGGTGATTCTCGTGAGGGCGGGGAGCTCTTTATGGCGCAGCGCACAGGAAGGGGGGAGCAGATGGTAGCAACCCTACCCTTCGCGCTCACCAGCAGCGTGCGCTGTGGCTGATTAAGGCTCGCCGTGAGCGCGAAGGGCGCGACGTGATGGCTTGGAAAGGAACTCTCAAGCCCAAAACTGCCCTAGTTGACGAAGTTATTGCCAGATCTTGAGTCATGAGCGGTGGTTTTGGCAGATCGGGCAGTTGCTGCCCCGACCTTGTTGTTGGCCCCGCAGGGCGGATGAGAAAACAGCGAAACCGCCCTGCGCGCCACCTCAAGGAGGTGGTGCGAAGGGCGGCGGCGTGGGCGAAAGCGAATTTAGAAGCTATCGCGGTCGCGGTTGGTCATGGTGAGAACGTTGAGGCGCTCATCGAGTTCCTCTTCGGTGAGGTTCTCGCCGTCGACGAAGCCGAGGTCGATGACGGCTTCGCGGACGGTGATCTTCTCGTTCAGTGCGTGCTTAGCTGCCTTAGCGGCGTTCTCGTAGCCGATCTTGGAGTTCAGCGGGGTGACGATGGAGGTGGAGGACTCCGCAAACTTCTTCATGCGCTCCTCCTTGGCCTCGATGCCGTCAACGCACTTCTCAGCGAAGACGCGGGAAACATTAGCCAACAGGCGGGAGGACTCGAGAACGTTGCGGGCCATCATCGGGATGTAGACGTTGAGCTCGAAGTGGCCGTTGGAGCCGCCGAAAGCAACAGCGGCGTCGTTGCCGATGACCTGGCTGACCACCATGGTGGCGGCCTCGCTCAGAACCGGGTTGACCTTACCCGGCATGATGGAGGAGCCCGGCTGCAGATCCGGGAGGTGGATCTCCGCAAGGCCGGTGAGTGGGCCGGAGCCCATCATGCGAATGTCGTTGGCAATCTTGTTGAGGGAGATAGCAACGGTGCGCATGGCGCCGGAGAACTCGACGAGGGCGTCGCGGGCAGCCTGGGCCTCGAAGTGGTTCTTGGCCTCGGAGAGCTGGTCAATGTCGGTGAGCTTCTTGAGCTCCTCGGTGACCTTGCCGCCAAACTCAGCGTCGGTGTTCAGGCCGGTACCGGTAGCGGTGCCGCCGATAGCCAGCTCACCCAAGCGCGGCAGGGTGGCCTCAACGCGCTCGATGCCGAGCTCGATCTGGCGAGCGTAGCCGCCGAATTCCTGGCCCAGGGTGATCGGGGTGGCGTCCATTAGGTGGGTACGGCCGGACTTAACTACATCAGCGAATTCCTTGGCCTTGGCCAGCAGGGAATCGTGCAGGACCTTGAGGCCCGGGATGAGGTCATTTACTGCAGCCTCCGTTGCCGCAACGTGGGTTGCAGTGGGGAAGGTGTCGTTGGAGGACTGACCCATGTTCACGTGGTCATTCGGGTGAATCTCCACGCCGTTCTTGTGGGCGATGGAGGCGATGACCTCGTTGGTGTTCATGTTGGAGGAGGTGCCGGAGCCGGTCTGGAAGACGTCAATCGGGAAAGCATCGTTGTGCTTGCCCTCTGCAATCTCGGTGGCGGCGGCGATGATGGCGTCAGCCTTCTCCGCGTCCAGCTTGCCGGAGTCCTTGTTCACCTGAGCACAGGCAGCCTTCAGGAGGCCGAGAGCGCGAATCTGCGCATCCTCGAGACCGCGGCCGGAGATCGGGAAGTTCTCCACAGCGCGCTGGGTCTGGGCACGCCACAGGGCGTCTGCCGGAACCTTTACCTCGCCCATGGTGTCGTGTTCAATGCGGTATTCAGTCATGGATTCACCTTTTCTGTGAAATGAGTTTTATTGGGTTCTTTATGTGTGCCGTGGCACGGCATTCATGGCCACCGTAGCACTCTTCCTAGGAAAGTGAACTAGCTTTCCTTATCGTGGGGGTTGGTGTAGTCGACCACGGAGTATTCCTGCAGCTTAGCCAGCTTGTGGATGGAGTCGACGTAGCGGATGGTGCCGGACTTGGAGCGCATAACCAGAGAGCGGGTGGTGGCACCGTTCGGGCGGTAAGAGACACCGCGGAGCATATCGCCATTGGTCACACCGGTAGCGGCGAAGTAGCAGTTCTCAGAGGACACCAAGTCGTTGGTGGTGAGGACGCGGTCGAGGTCGTGGCCAGCCTTGCGAGCCTTCTCGGCTTCCTCCTCATCCTTGGGCCATAGCTTGCCCTGAATTTCTCCGCCCATGCACTTCATAGCGCAGGCGGTGATGATGCCCTCCGGGGTGCCGCCAATGCCCATCATGAGGTCGATGGAGTTGCTGTCCTGGCAGGTGGCGATGGCGCCGGCGACGTCACCGTCCATGATGAGGCGAACCTTGGCACCGGCTTCACGGATCTCCCGGATAAGGTCATCGTGGCGCGGGCGGTCGAGAACGACGACGGTCAGGTCAGCTGGCTTGATGCCCTTGGCCTTGGCCACGGATTTCACGTTCCACTCCACCGACTCATTGAGGTCGATGGCGCCGACTGCCTCGGGGCCGACAGCGATCTTCTTCATGTAGAAGACCGCGGACGGGTCGTACATCGTGCCGCGCTCGGCAGCGGCGATGACAGAAATAGCGTTCGGTCGGCCTTCAGCCATCAGGCGGGTGCCGTCAACAGGGTCGACGGCGATGTCCATCTCGGCGCCCTGGCCGGTGCCGACCTTCTCGCCGTTAAACAGCATCGGGGCTTCGTCCTTCTCGCCTTCGCCAATGACGACGACACCGTTCATCTCGACGGAGTTGATGAGCTTGCGCATAGCATCCACCGCGGCGCCGTCACCTTCATTCTTCTGTCCACGGCCAACCCAGCGACCCGAGGCGAGTGCTGCCGCCTCGGTGACACGCACCAGCTCCATGGCTAGGTTGCGGTCGGGGATATAAGACGTGTTGTCAGACATGTTTGATTAGTCCCTTTCTTTTCAGGTGGCTCGGCCCGGGGTGGGGGACAACCCGGAATACATATTCCATTCTTCCACTTTTCTTCCGGTTTCAAGCCCGAATGCCTCCCCCAGAAGTGGGATGAGGGGGTGATTGCTGCCAAAAAGGGCAGGTAGGAGGCCGCTGTCGCATGTGGTGGAGCAGGCGTGACATACTAGGCGAGTGGCATCTGAAGATAAACCAAAGATTTTTGAGGACGCGCGCGATATCACCCTGACGGTGGGCGTCATCCTCATCATGATGTTCCTCGCGGTTGGGGCAACGGGACTGTGCTCAATCAACCCCGAAAAGTCGGGGCCCGTGCAGAACGTGGATGCCGCTACCTTCTTGGAGATGGAAGCGCGCGGCAGCGGGGCTGTCATTAGGGAGCCGGATATGCCGGAGGGCTGGCAGCCTACAGCCGCGCGGCGCAAGCAGATGGGTGGCGAATCTGGTGCTGTGGTGAGCTGGCTGACCACTAACGATGGCTATGTTGAGTCAGCGCAGACGCAGCTGGCGCTTGGCGATGTCCCCGGGGCTTATGACTCCAATTACCGTGCCAACTCCGAGCGGCGCGAGGTAGCGGGCCAGGACGTGGAAATTCTCAGTAGCGATGACAAAGACGTGCGCCCGCTGTGGATTACCGACTTGGGGGATGCCCGCTTCGTCCTCACCGGCTCTGCCTCCGATGCCGACTATGAAGCGGCCCTGACCGCATTTGCTGAGGCCGAGCCACTCCAGATCGCTGAGGATGGAAGCGTCATCAGCGACTAGGTTCCGCTGATTAACGGAAGGTTACGCTCTGCAGTGTGGTTCCGTCCCATTCCACCTCGACCGAATCTCCAGCGGCGCTGGTGAGGGACTCTGGATCGAGGCCGCTCAAACGCGTCTTGCCGAGGTATACATCTACCTTCTCATGGAGGGATTTGCCGGGGAAGATGGCGATCTCGCTGAGCTTATTCTCATTAAAGCGCAGAACAATGGAGCCGGAGAAGTAGCCGATCTCTTCGCCATTCGCGGTGTGCGGGGGGCCGAAGAACTCTTCAGCGAGCTGGCGCGAATCACCGAAGACCATGGACCCTGCTCCGCCTGACTTGGAGACGAAGTCCACGCGATCTCCCGGGTAGCCGTAAATCTTCATTTAGTCTTCTCCTGCTTCTTCGTTGTGAACTGCACTATCGGTGCCCTCTGCGTTCTTTCGGAGGGCTTCCTCTACGCGCTTCGAGGCACCGTCGAGGTGCGCCTCGCAGGCCTTAGCTAGGGCCTCGCCGCGCTCCCAGTACTTGAGGGATTCATCCAATCCCATCTGTCCTAGCTCGAGGATCTTCACTGTTTCAATGAGCTCATCACGAGCCTGCTCATAGCTCAGCTCTTCCACCGGCGGGAACGCGTCCTGGCCGGGCTGGCCGGCGCCAATCGTGTCAGTCATGAGGTGAAGTATCTTCTTTCTCTTGTATGTTCCGTCTTAACTATTAACTGTTCTGTTTAATCTGCGGCCTGAGAAGCCATTGCAGCAGCGGTGATCGAGCCATCGCCCACACGTATACGCAGCTGCGAACCCGGTGGTGATTGCGTGTAGCTCGTGACGACCTCCGGACCGCTGCCATCGCGCGGAAGGACTTGCACGATGGCATAGCCGCGTTCGAGGGTGGCCGAGGGGCCTAAGGCGGAGACCCGAGCACGCAATGAGGCTACCTGGTTAGTTTCGCGGTCCAGATAGTGGCTCATCACCCGGCGGATCAGCGCGAGATTTCGCTCCAACTCCTCGCGGCGTGCGTTGATAGGCACCATCGGATCTGCAAGAACCGGGCGGGAGCGGATGTTTTCGAGTCCGCGGCGCTCTCGGTCCACCCAGCCGCGCAGCGCTGCCGCCATGCGCGAGCGTGCTTCGGAGATCAGCGCGTATTCCTCGGCGGCGGAGGGTACGACACGCTTGGCCGCATCGGTGGGGGTAGCGGCGCGGAGATCGGCGACATCATCAAGCACCGGGTGATCCGGCTCGTGGCCGATGGCGGAAACGACAGGGGTGCGGGCCTCCGCCACGGCGCGTTGCAGTGCCTCCTCGGAGAAGGGGAGGAGGTCCTCCACTGAACCGCCGCCGCGAGCAATGATGATGACATCTACGTCTGGGTCCGCGTCGAGAGTCCGCAGAGCGTCAATCACCTGGGTAACAGCCGTGGCTCCCTGTACTGCAGTATTGATGACGTTGAACTGGACCGCCGGCCAGCGGTCCTGTGCCACAGACAGGACATCGCGCTCGGCATGGGAGCCGCGGCCAGTGATGAGGCCGATTTTCTTGGGCAGGTAGGGAAGCGGCAACTTGCGCGAGGGATCACACAGGCCTTCCTGGCGCAGCTTCTGCCGCAACATTTCCACCCGAGCGAGGAGATCTCCGATGCCGACGTGGCGGATTTCGGTCACCCACAGGGAAAAGCTTCCGCGCCCAGCGTAGAAGGCAGGCTTGCCGTACACCACGACGCGGTCGCCATCTTTGAGCGGTGAAGGAGCATTGCGGATGAGCGAGGTGTTGCATGTCAACTGAACAGACTTTTCCTGCTCGACATCACGCAACGTGATATAGGAGAGCTTCCACGTCGGCTTCATGTTCAACTGGGTAATTTGCCCCTCCACCCAGAGGAAGCCGAGACGCTCGATCCAGCCTTTGACTTGGTCGTTGACCTTGCCGACGGGCCACGGTGTCTCCGCGGAATTGGCCGGTTGGTTCACGCGCAGTCCTTTCTCTTGAGCGGTCTTCTCGTTGGGGTCTGTTCCGAACAGTGTATGGCTCAGTCTAGGAGGCGCGCCGGACATCCGGTGTCACCGGCCAAGCCGGGTGGGCGGGAACTACAGTATGTGCGCGACTTTCGATACTGTGGGTGCCATGACTGAAACTGCAAAGAAGGTGCTCCTGGCGGCTCCCCGCGGCTACTGTGCCGGCGTGGACCGTGCTGTTGAGACAGTGGAAAAGGCGTTGGAGAAGTACGGCGCCCCGATCTACGTGCGCAAGCAGATTGTGCACAACCGGTTCGTTGTTGAATCCCTGGCTAAGCGTGGTGTCATCTTTGTGGAGGAGGCTTCCGAAGCCCCCGAAGGCGCTCATCTCGTGTTCTCTGCACACGGCATCGCGCCGAGCGTGCGCAAGGAGGCACAAGAGCGCAAGCAGCTCACACTCGACGCCACCTGCCCGCTGGTGACCAAGGTCCACAAGGAGGCCCAGCGCTTTGAGCGCGATGGCTACCAGATCCTCCTTGTCGGCCACGAGGGGCACGAAGAGGTCGAAGGCACCGCCGGTGAGGCCCCGGACGTTACCCACCTGGTGGATGGCTTGGAGGGCGTCGACAAGCTGCCCGATTTCCTGCATGAGGAAAAGCTCATCTGGCTGTCCCAGACCACCTTGTCGGTGGATGAAACCATTCAGATCGTCAACAAGCTGCGCGAGCGCTTCCCGCACTTGGAGAACCCGCCATCAGATGACATTTGTTATGCCACGCAGAATCGCCAGGAGTCGGTCAAGGCCATTGCTCCGAAATGCGATCTCATGATTGTTGTGGGCTCCGAGAACTCCTCGAACTCCAAGCGCCTCGTCGAGGTTGCTTTGGAGGCGGGCTCTAAGACTTCACACCTGGTGGACTTTGCCTCGGAGATCGACGAGGCCTGGCTGGAAGGCGTGAACACTGTAGGCGTGACCTGTGGTGCGTCCGTGCCTGAGCTGCTGGTCCGTGAAGTGCTGGAGTTTCTAGATGAGCGCGGCTACAACGATGTTGAACAGGTGACGACGTCCACGGAGACCATCACTTTCTCCCTGCCACGCGAACTGCGTCCGGCACGTACTGCGCGTTAATCCTCGTCGTAGAGATTTTCTTCCAGCGGCTGGGAGGACCGCTGAGAGCGCTCCCGTGCACGCCGCGCCTTCTCTGCTGACTCAGCGGCGGCGCGACGGAAGTCCTCTCGCTCATCCGCCTCGGGGGAAGCCTGTCGGCGCTTCGCGCGTTCTTCGGCTTGAAGCCGCCGGCGTTCTTCGCGGTCGCGCTCACGGACTCGGCCCGAGCTCGTAGCTTCACGGGCAAGCAGTTCTGCTACGGACAGGCGCTCGGAGCGGCTCCGGCGATCGGAGGCAGCTTCGGCGCGGCGCTTTTCTTGAGCTTCAGCCTCAAGGTTCTTCGCGTGGCTATCGCTGCGCCACAGGCGCAGAACCGCGAGCAGCGCGCAGGCCACAACCGTAACGATGAGCACCGGGAAATGCTGCAGTAGTGGGAAAGCCGTGGTGAGAATCGCGGTTTTGGAAAAGGGCGAGGCACCTTCCGGCAATCCAGCGGTGGAATTGATGAACCCGCCGCCCACGGTTCCTAATGCGTACAGCAGCGGAAGGGAAATCACCGTCATGTAGAGGCCGCGAGTTTCCACCAACCAGGTGACAGCCAGCGAACCGAGTCCAAAAATCAGGGCGAAGGGCAGCCCCACGCTGCCCAGAGCGCCGGAGACCGCCAAGGCCACAAGCGTAACGACGAGCGCGACGAGGAGTGCTCGGCTAAGCGGCATCCCGCGGCGGCGAGGGCGGCGACGATTTTTGGCTACAGACACGCCCAGAAAGCTTACCGGGGTTGGTGACCAAAACGTTATTCATTCTGGGCGCGCCGCGGCCAAGAACCGACGCTGCGCGGCTCCACCGGCAGGCGGTCAACGCGGGCTGGAACATCCAGCTCCTTGAGCCGCCGCGCCGTAACCCCGACGCGAGAATCCAAACTGGCCAAGCTTGCGTTATAGGCTTCCACCGCGCGCTCGAGTCCGCGGCCTACCTTGTCGTAGTGCTCGTTAAGAGTGTTCAAGCGCGTATAAAGCTCGCGACCCAAACGCTGGACTTCGCGGGCCTTGTCGGAGATCTCCTCGTGCTGCCAGCTCACCGCGACGGTGCGCAAGAGAGCAAAGAGGGTGCTTGGGGTGGCGATGACGACGTTGCGCTCGAAGGCGAATTCCAGCAATTCGGCGTCGATAGACAGGGCAGCGTCGACGAAAGTATCGGCGGGGACGAAGAGGATCACAAACTGTGGCGTGGGGGAGAAGGCCTCGATATAGTCCTTCGACGCCAGTGCCTGCACGTGGGAACGCATGAGGTGCGCGTGGCGGCGAAGATAGCCTGCCCGCTCCTCCGGGTCCTCGGTCTCCATTGCGTCGAGGTAGGCACTGAGGGGCACCTTTGCATCCACGACAATGCTGCGCCCTCCTGCCAAGTGAATGACCAGATCAGGGCGTACCAGCGATCCGTTGATGCGGGCACTGACTTGGGAATCAAAGTCCACGTGTTTGCGCATGCCACCGAGCTCAACGACGCGCTCTAGTTGTACCTCGCCCCACCGCCCGCGGACATTGGGGGAGCGCAGCGCGCCGACCAGCTTGTCCGTGCGATCAGACAGGCGTGTTGAGGTCCGAGTTACCGCCTGGACCTGGCTGCTGAGTGCTGCGAGCGAGGTCGCTCGATCTTCCTCTATTTCCTGGAGCTGTAGCCCTAGACGGTCCATGGCTTTCTCCAGCGGAGCGAGCTCTGCTTGGCGGCGCTGGGACTCTTGCAGGGCGCGATGCTCCTCTGAAGGCTGGGCGGACTGCGCTGAATAAGCGCGGGCTAGCCAGCCCAATGCGGCCCCAATGATGAGGCCGAGGAATAGGAGCACTATGGGTAGGGAAGACGTCATGCCTGCCATCATGGCATGCGTCCCGGACATGAAGAATTAGTCTTTATCCTTTGATTGCAACATCTGTTCGAGAGCGCTAATTGCGCGCTTGATTCCCGCTCGTGCTCCTCCATCGCGTTCACTGAAATCCGCATCAACGTCGACATTCGCGTCGATCTTTTGGTCCAGAGGGCTCGTGCCGTTGTGGGTGACGTCTTCGGCTGCGCCTTCGGGTGCGGCGTGGTCGGGGATGGACAGCCACTGCTCGCGCTTGTGATCACCCTGTTGCTGCGTGTAGCGCCCGATGAGGAAACCAGCGACGGTCGAAAACTCCAAGTCCTCGGCAGTTCTTTCGCCCGATTGGAGCATCATCATGTCCTGGAAATAGCGGTAGACCACCGCGATGGTCGCTGCGGCCGGGACGGCGAGGAAACCGCCGATGAGGCCGAAGAGCGCGGAACCCACGGTCACGGAAATCAACACGATAACCGGGTGCAGGTTCATGGCCTTCGACTGCAGCCACGGGGACAGCACGTTGCCCTCGAGCTGTTGGACCAGCAGTACTAGGCCCAGCACGAGCAGTGCCTTGGTGAACCCCAAAGACACCAGCGCGATGGTCACGGATAGTGCGCCGGCCACGATCGCGCCGACAAAGGGGATGAATCCGGCGATGAACGTGATGATGGCAAGCGCCATCGCCAAAGGTACACCGATGAGTGCCAGGCCGAGGCCGATAAAGACAGCATCAACGGCGGAGACCACTGCTTGTGCCCGCACGAAACCGCCCAACGTGGACCACACGCGGGTCAGCAGCTCAGTGAGGTGCCAGCCGGTCCGGCGTCCCGTGGCCTGGCGCAGCCAGGGCAGGAAGTTGTGGCCGTCCTTAAGGAAGAAGAACGTCAGCACCACGATGATGAAGAGCGTGACCACGATGGAGGTCGCCGTGCCAATGCCCGTGAATACCGAGCCCGCGATGGACCCTGCTTGGCGTTGTAGCCACAGGGCGATTTCATCGATATAGCCGCCGATCTCATCCGCGTCGAGGTTGAGCGGAGGGCCCTGTGCCCATAGCTGCAAACGTTGAATTCCTTCTACAGTCTGCAGATATAGCGTCTGGGACTGCCGCGCGAAGTCCGGTGCGATGAACATAAAGAGAGTGCCCACCGCAGTAAAAGACACCAGAATGGTCACTGCCGCAGCGAGGGCTGACGGCAGTCCCTTGCGCCGCATGGCACCGGCAATGGGAGCAAGCACAGTGCAAATAATCAGCGCAATGAGAACGGGCAGGATGCCGCGCCAGAAGTTGCCCAGCATGCGGAAGGAGGCATAAAGGAATATCCCAATGATGGTCAGGCGCAGTGCCCACAGCGATGTGGACTTGATGACCTCGCCGACCACCACAGAACGATCCACCTGGTTGCCGGGAGGGTGCGGAGAGACAGCCTTCAGCGAAGCAGCATCGACGGAGTCATCGAAACGCCCGCCGAGCGCTGCCTCCGCGGCGGCGAACTCAGAGGAAGAGGCGTTGGGGGATGGCTGATCAGAACTCACCCCACCATCTTGCCTCAAAAGATCCGGGGTGCGTTAGGATTGGCCCCGTGAGTCTTACACTTGGAATCGTCGGCCTGCCCAACGTGGGCAAGTCCACTTTGTTTAATGCCCTGACCCGTTCTGACATCTTGGCGGCGAACTACCCGTTCGCCACGATTGAGCCCAATGTCGGCCTCGTTGAGCTTCCCGATTCCCGCCTTAACCGCCTTGCGGAAATCTTCAGCTCCGAGCGCATCCTCCCGGCCACCGTGTCCTTCGTGGATATCGCCGGCATTGTGGAAGGCGCTTCCAAGGGTGAAGGTATGGGTAACGCCTTCCTTGCCAACATTCGTGAGGCTGATGCCATCTGCCAGGTGGTGCGTGCCTTTGCTGATGAAAACGTCATCCACGTCGACGGTGAAGTCAACCCGGCACACGACATTTCTGTCATCAATACGGAGCTCATCCTCGCGGACCTGCAGACCATCGAGAAGGCCTTGCCGCGCTTGGAAAAGGAAGCCCGCAAGAACAAGGATTTGGCCGAGACCGTGGAAGAGACCAAGAAGGCCCAGGCCATCTTGGAAGATGACCGCACCCTCTTCGCTGCTTCCAAGAGCGACGAGATCGACCTATCCCTCCTGCGCGAGCTGCACCTCATGACCGCGAAGCCCTTCCTTTATGTCTTCAACTCGGATGAGGCCGTGCTTACCGATGACGCCAAGAAGGAGGAGCTGCGCCAGCTCGTCGCCCCTGCGGAATGCGTCTTCCTCGATGCCCAGACCGAAACCGACCTCCTTGAGCTCGATGAGGCGGAGGCACTGGAACTGCTCGAGTCGGTGGGCCAGGAAGAGCCTGGCTTGGCGACGTTGGCCAAGGCCGGCTTCGCCACCCTCGGCCTGCAGACCTACCTGACCGCAGGCCCGAAGGAAGCCCGCGCGTGGACCATCAAGCAAGGTTCCGCGGCTCCGCAGGCTGCGGGTGTTATCCACACCGACTTTGAGAAGAAGTTCATCAAGGCCGAAATCGTCTCCTTCGATGACCTAGACGCCGCTGGCTCCATGGCAGAGGCCCGCAACGCCGGCAAGGTGCGCCAAGAAGGCAAGGAATACATCATGCAGGACGGCGACGTCTGCGATTTCAAGATCGGCGGCTAGTTAGCCACCACTCCGCGTAGGCTGTGGGCATGAGTATCGCCCACATCCTAGACCGCGCAGCAGAGGCCACGCAGTGGCAAGAGGCCCTGTACAAGGATCTGCACCAGCATCCTGAGCTCAGCATGGAGGAGGAGCGCACCCGCGGTGTTATCGCGGATAAGCTCCGGGAATTTCCAGGAGTCGAGGTGCTGGAATTCGGCGGGGGAGTCGTCGGCATCCTCCGCAACGGCGTAGGTTCGACTGTCCTAGAGCGTGCCGATTTCGACGGCTTGCCCATCACAGAGGACACCGGCCTGGACTACTCCGCTTCGGGCGAGGCAATGCATGCTTGTGGCCACGATGCCCACGTGAGCGCCTTGTTGGGTGCCACGGAAGCGCTGGCGAAAGCAACCGATGCGTGGTCCGGTACATTCGTCGCTCTATTCCAGCCGGGCGAGGAGACCGCTGAGGGCGCGCAGTCCATGGTGGATGCGGGCCTCACCGATAGAGTCCCCACCTCCGATGTGGCCTTTGGTCAGCACATCTTCATCGATAAGAATGCTCCCGCCGGTAGCGTGCTGATTGCGCCCGGCCCGGTCTTGTCTACAGCGACCTCACTCACCGTCACGGTCTATGGCCACGGTTCTCACGGCTCGATGCCGCACCTCAGCGTCGATCCGGTGGTGCTGGCCAGCTCCATCGTTCTGCGGCTGCAGACAATTGTCTCCCGTGAGGTCGACCCCCACCACTTCGCCGTGTTGACTGTTGGCGCCCTGCAGGCGGGCTCGAAAGCCAATATCATTCCGGATGCGGCCACCCTGCGCATCAACATCCGTGCCTATGACGAAGACGTCCGGGCTCAAATCGTAGAGGCGATTCACCGCATTGTTAAGGCGGAGTGCCGGGCAGCGATGTCCCCGCGCGAGCCAGAGTTTGTGCAGAGTGATAATTACCCCCTTACCGTCAACGATGAAGACGTGACCAAAAAGGTGCGCGCGCAGCTTATCGACGTTCTGGGTAGCGACAACGTCCTCGACATGGAGCCGTGGACCGCCTCGGAGGATTTCTCTCGCATCCCCGATGCCTTCGGCGCTCCCTATTGTTTCTGGGGCTTTGGCGGGCGTACCGATGGCGCATCAATTCCTAACCACAATCCGCGCTTTGCGCCGGAGCTGCAGCCGACGCTCACCACGGCGACGCAGGCTCTGATAGCCGCTGCTTACGCCTATCTGGGGAATCAGCGTAAGGATGTCCCTAAGGAGTAGCTAGGAACTGCTTGGTGATGATGGGGCGGTCGACATGCTACTCGCGCACCCAACGCGAAAGCGATCGAGTGTAGCGACGTGGTAGGCGAGTTCTCTCCGGGGGTAGCGAACTCGTCAACATCGCGTTAGGCTGGCTTCTCCATTCGACGGCATCATTTTGCCAGGTGGTACCGGTAATGCGGATATGCTCCGTCTGGACAAGTCCGCTGTAGAAATTGTGCGCAATCACGTCACCCAGGATCTCCCGCTGGGCGTTATTTGCCACGGTGCTTGGATCCTGACCGATGCCGATGTGCTCAAGGGCCGTACCCTTACTTCTTTCCCCAGCTTGCGGACCGACCTGCGTAACGCCGGCGCTACCTGGGTAGACGAAGAGGTTCACTGCGACCAGGGTCTGGTTTCCTCCCGTACCCCGGACGATCTCCCAGCCTTCAACGCTAAGTTGGTTGAGGAATTCGCAGAGAGCCAGCACTAAACCTTATGTTTAGTAAAGCCCGCCGTGCGCAACCTGCGGCTTTTTGCGTCTTGCTTCCGCCGTAAGGCCTCTATATTGTTAGATATTCCTGAAGGGGAGTAGTTCCCTCGGATACTTTCCGAGATGCCTGGTCGACATATTGGCTTTTCCGCCCGGCCAGCCAGCGTTTGCATTGCCTGCGGCGTGAACGAGACCTTCGGTCCGCACCCGAACCGAAGGAGTTTTAAGTTGTCTTCTCTTAGCTCAGAGCAACTACTGCTCGAGCGCTTTATGAAGCTCTCTATCACCACCGCAGTGGCCACGATTGCGCTCAAGGTCATCGCTGCCGCGGTGACGGGATCTGTGGGCTTTCTTTCCGACGCCCTCGAATCCGGCGTTAACCTCGTTGCCGCCGTTGTGGGGTTTGTGGCTATCAAAATTGCGGCAAAGCCGGCCGATGCGAACCATCAGTTCGGTCACGGCAAGGCCGAGTATGTGTCCGCGCTGGTCGAGGGTGTGATGATCTTCGTCGCTGCAGCGATGATTATCTACACAGCCATTCGCCGACTTCTGGATCCGCAGCCGCTGGAGCAACCTGGGCTTGGCCTCCTGCTGTCGCTCGTGGCTTCCTTACTTAACCTGGGCGTGGGCCTTCTGCTTGTGCGCGCGGGCAGGCAGCATCGTTCGGCCACTTTGCAGGCGGACGGAAAGCATCTGCTTACCGACGTCTGGACGTCCGTCGGCGTCCTCCTCGGCATCGGCGCGGTCAGCCTCACGGATTGGTTGTGGCTCGACCCAGTCATCGCGTTTGCCGTGGGCCTCAATATTTTGTGGACTGGCTACAAGTTGCTCAAAGAATCACTGAGCTCCCTGTTGTCGGAGTCCCTTCCTAAGGAAGAGCATGCGCAGCTTGATGCCCTCCTTAACGAACTGGAGGAGCGTCATGACGTGGAGATCACGTCGCGTCGTACCGTTGCTTCGGGCCGCAACCGCTTGGTGTATCTCACGATGGATGTTCCCGGCCAGTGGACAGTGCTGCACTCGCACACTGTTGCCGACAGAATCGAGGACGCCATCGACGAGCTATTCCCCGGCGCTGAGGTCTTTATCCACGTCGAGCCCGCTGGAACGGTTCATCGCCGCATTTTGCGAATGCCGTAACGCTTGCAGCTAACGCAAGCTGGCCACGCCGCGTCCGCCTTCCATTACCCACGGCCAACTGAGACCGTTCTTGGTCAGGACATCATTGCGGATCTCATCGGGGATAATCCATTCCTTGTTGGCATAGCCCAGCAAGTATTCGTCACACTCAGCTCGCAAGGAGAGCGCACGAACGCCGGCATTGTAGGTCTGGCCCTGCAGAGCAAGGAGATGTTCAGCCACTTCTAGCGCCGACGTGAGGGGCCGCGCCGCCGATGATGCAAGGCCTTGAGCAATGAGCCGACGAGCGAGAAGCTCATCGCGGGTAAGTTCCTTCATGGCTGTTTAGGTTAGAGTCGGAAGGTCTTCATCAGCTGCATGCCGGTGGACACCAGCTGACGGAAGCGCTCCGGGGAGATGTACTCCGAGGGCGCAAGCGGGTGTAGGCGTTGCTCGGCCACGGTGCGCTCATTGGCCCACAGGCGCATGCCGGTAATACCGTGGCGGTGGTTCAGGCCAGACTCCTTGACGCCGCCACCGGGTGCGGCGATGGAACCATAGGCGGCTGCGAAGCCCTCATTGATGTTGACCATGCCGGCTTCCAGCTGGGAAGCCACCTTCCACGCGCGGCGGGAGTTTCCGGACCACACCGATGCGGATAGGCCGTAGGTCGTGTCGTTGGCGAGCTGAATGGCTTCGGCGTCGGAACTTACCGTATACACCGCGAGCACTGGGCCGAAGGTTTCGGTGGCATAGAGATCCATCTCTGGGGTCACACCAGTCAGCACGGTGGGCTCGTAGAAGTAGGGCCCAAGGTCCGGCCGGGCCTTTCCGCCGTAGACCACGGTGGCGCCCTTAGACACGGCATCCTCCACGTGGGCTTTAACGGCATCGAGCTGGCGTTGCGAGGTCAGCGAGCCGATGGTGGCGGCATCGGAGAAGGCCGCGCCGAGCACCTGCTGGTCCAGCGCGTTCTTGAGTTCTGCGAGGAACTCCTCGAAGACGCTCTCGTGCACATAGGCGCGCTCGGCGGACATACACAGCTGCCCGGAGGAGGAGAATGCGGTGCGCACGGCGCCTTGGGCGGTGGGCTTAAGGGGGGCGTCGTCAAGCACCAGCATCGGGTTCTTGCCACCCAGCTCCAGCATGGTGGGGATGAGGCGCCCCGCAGCCTGGGTAGCGATGGACTTGCCAGCCTTGGTGGAACCGGTAAAGGAAAGGCCATCCACCAGGGGAACGAGGGCATCGCCCACTTCCGCTCCGCGGCCGGGAACCAGCTGCCAGGCAGCCTCCGGAAGGCCCGCCTCGATGGCTAGGCGCCTCAGCAGAATCGCCGTTAGCGTGGTCTGAGAATCCGGCTTGTGCACCACGGCATTACCTGCCGAGAGGGCTGCCAGAACATCGCCAACACCGAGGGACAGGGGATAGTTCCACGGAGAGATTAGCCCCACCACGCCCAGTGGGTAATGCTGGGTGCGGGTCTTAGTCAGCACGGGAAGCGCGCCGGGGTGGCGGTCAGCGCCGAAAGCTTTGCGGATATTGACCGCGTAGAAGCGCGCGCAGTTATACAGATCCATCAGCTCGTCATAGGCATGGGAGCGGGACTTGCCGTTTTCTGCCTGGATGAGGTCGAGGATGAGCTCCTCGTTCTCCTGAACGAGGTCGTGCAGGCGCAGCAGGATGGCGGCGCGGTCACCTTGGCCAACGCCGGCGCGCGCATAGTTGACGGCTTTCTCGACGTCCCCGGCAGTGGCGACAGGGAAGCTAAAGAGATCCTCACCGCTAAAAGGCGCGTGAGCCTGGTGCTGCTCACCCGTGCCGCGAACATCGCGGGCGGGGTCCGTGTCTAAGAAATTGAGCACTCGATGGGGCAGACGGGTCTGAGTGAAGGTCTTCATGCGGTCTATTGTCCCAAAAATATGCGAGGGCGCTATAGATTTTTCGAGATTTGTCTCACAAACTAAATTAATCGTGGTTAGGATAACGCTATGCCAATCCTCGCGACTACTCCACAGGCCCAGGTGCGCGCGGCCGTTGAGCCGCTCGTCAGATCTGGAGAAAGCCCAGCGCCCGTAGGCGTTATTGACCTCGCCGCGTTTGACTACAACGCTGCACAGATGCCGACTCGCGCCGGAGGACTACCCATCCGCGTGGCCTCGAAGTCGATCCGCAGCGTGGCAGCACTTCGTCGCGCCCTCGAGCACGAGGGCTACCGTGGCATCCTCGCCTATTCCGTTCCAGAGGCTCTGCATCTGGTGGGAGAGGGCTTCCGCGACATTGTGGTGGCTTATCCGAGCGTCAACCGCAAGGCCCTGCGTGAGCTTGCAGCGGATGGCACCGCGCGCGAGGCCATCACCATCATGGTGGATAGTGCTGAGCTCTTAGACCTGCTTGAGGGATCCCTGCGCGTGGCCATTGACATTGATTGCACCCTTCATTTGCCGGGCGCAGTTGTGGGCCCGCGGCGCTCACCCGTGCGCACGCCGGAACAGGTCTCAGCATTGGCGCGCGAGATTCTTCGGCGCGGGCACCGGATTGTCGGACTCATGGCCTATGAGGGTCAAGTGGCATCCGTCGCGGATGGCCTGCCGGGGCCGGTGGGGGCAGTCAAGCGCTGGCTGCGCACCAAGTCCATGGCGGACCTGGCCCCGCGGCGCCGTGCTTGCGTGGAGGCCGCGCGGGAGATAGCGGACATCGAATTCGTCAACGGCGGCGGCACGGGCAGTCTCCAAGAATCCGCGGCCGAAGGAACCTTGACCGAGCTGGCCGCTGGCTCCGGTTTCTACACGCCGGCGATTTTTGATGACTTCACCGGCATCAACCACAAGGCAGCAGCGTTCTTCGTTTGTCAGGTCTCCCGCGTTCCCGCGCCGGGTTGGGCCACGGTCAACTCCGGAGGTTGGATTGCCTCCGGGCCACCCGCGAAGGATCGCGTCCCAGTTCCGGTGTGGCCGCAGGGACTTCACTACTCCAGCACCGAAGGCGCCGGTGAAGTACAGACGCCTCTCCGAGGCGTGGATATGAACGTCGAGGACTTGGTGTGGTTCCGCCACGCCAAGGCGGGGGAGATGACAGAAAACGTCGACCGCCTCCTCGCCGTCGGAAGCGACGGCGTAGATGTATGGGATACCTATAGAGGACAAGGATGGACACTCCGATGACAACCACATTTAGCAATTGGGCAGGATCGGTCACCACGAAACCGCAGGAGTTTGTACAGCCCTCCCGCATAGACGAGATCCCTGGAATTATTAGCCGCTCCCGCAGCGTGCGTGCTGTGGGCGCTGGTCACTCTTTCACTCCCATTGCGGCGGGGGAGGAGACGATGCTCAATCTCGATCACGTGAGTGGTCTGGTGAGCGTCGATAAGCAGCGCAAGCGCGTCCGTTTCCTGGCAGGCACTCGCTTGCGGGACGTGCCCAAGCTCCTGCGCCCCTTCGGGCTTGCCCTGGCTAACCAGGGTGATGTGGACCCGCAATCGCTGGCGGGCGCGATTTCGACCTCGACCCACGGCACCGGCATCAATTACACGGGCTTTGCGGGGACGGTCACTGGGCTGACGCTTATCGACGCCGACGGCAACACCCGCAGCTATTCCATCGACGAAGACCCAGAACTCCTTCGCCTCGTGGTCGTCAGCGTCGGCGCGCTCGGCGTGGTTGTTGAAGTCGAAATGCAGTGTGTGGACGCCTTCGACCTGCTGGCGGAAGAATCTGGCATTGCCTTCGATGAGCTGATGGATAACTGGGAGGAGCTCTCTCGGGGCGTCGACCACCTCGAGTCCTACTGGTTCCCGCACACCGACCGAGCGATGGTCAAAGCCAACACGCGCTTAGAGCCGAACGGGGAGCGCCGCTCACGCCTTAAGGCGCTTATCGACGATGAGCTCATCGGCAACGGCGCCTTCGCCGCAGCCCTGGCTCTGGGGCGTCTTCTTCCGGGGACGATTCCGACGCTCAACAAGTTCGCCACCTCGGTTATCTCTCATAACCGCTACCGTTCAGCTGCTCACGACGTGTTCGTCAGCCCGCGCCGGGTTCGCTTCCACGAAATGGAGTATGCGGTGCCGCTTGCCGACGGCCCCGCCGCCGTCCGCGAGATCCGCCGCTTCATCGACGAACAGGACTGGCGTATCGGTTTTCCGATGGAGCTGCGCACGACGGCCGCGGATGACGTTGCGCTGTCGACAGCATCGGGCCGCGAATCGATGTACATTGCCTTCCACATTCCACGTGCGCTCAACCCGCAGGATTATATGCCGAAGCTCGAGCCCATTCTTCGGGCAGCGGGTGGGCGCCCGCACTGGGGCAAGATGAACTCCCTGTCCCGGAAGGACTTTGCTCAACTTTATACAAGAGTTGATGAGTTCTGCGAGCTGCGCGAAAAGATGGATCCGGAGTGGAAATTCGGTTCGTCCTACCTGCGGAAACTGTTCGGATAGGGTCGTCGTCAAGCGCTGCACATTCCGAAAGTGGGATTCGAAAGTATCTCTGATCTTTGGTAGCGTGTGGAAGTCTTAATTCCATACGCTGTCGAAGAAGGTGTCTCAAACGTCCTCTGAATCCCGTTCCCTTATCACGCCGACATTTGTGTTCGCGTGGTTGGTAAATTTTGCCCAATTTACGGTCTTTTATCTACTCGTGACCATCATGGCACTCTATGCCGTCGAGCAGTTCCAGGCCTCGGACACAGCGGGCGGGTTTGCCTCAAGCGCCTTCGTGGTGGGGGCGACGATTGCTCGCCTCTTTTCGGGCTACATTGTGGATGCTGCTGGGCGGAAGCGCTCGCTGGTCATCTCCCTCATCGTGGTCACTGTGGCGATGGCGCTGTATTTCCCAGCTCAGTCACTGCCACTATTGTTTGCTGTCCGTATCGTGCACGGCTTCGGCTATGCGGTGGCATCGACGGCTGTGATGGCTGTGGCGCAATCGGTTATCCCGGACCATCGTCGCGCAGAGGGAACGGGATACTTCGCCTTGGGGACGACGCTGGCCACCGCTTTTGGTCCGGCGGCAGGTTTAGCGATTGTCCACAACGCCGGCTATAACTCCGTGTTTCTAGTGGCGTTGACGCTGACGGTGGTGGCCTTGGGGCTGGGGCTCGTCGTCAAGGCGCCGGCGCAGGAGCATCGAAGCGTCTCCTTCTCCTTGGGGAATATTGTGCACCCAGCGGTGGCACCTTTTGGCGTGTTCATTCTTTTGGTCGGTGTTGCTTATACGGGCATTATCACCTTCCTGAATGGCTATTCCTCCCACGCGGGGCTGGAGAAGGGCGCTAGCTACTTCTTCTTGGCTTATGCGGTGGTGAGCCTCGTTCTGCGCTTTGTGCTGGGTAGGCTGCAGGACCGCCGTGGTGACAACATCATCATCTACTCTTCACTCGTCTTCTTTATTGCCGGCTTGGCTGTCCTGGCTTCGGCTGGTGCTGATTGGCAGATTGTTGCTGCGGGGGCCTTGGTGGGTATCGGATATGGCTCTATCCTGCCGGCGGGTCAGGCTATCGCTGTGCGTCTGGTGCCGATGCATGAAATGGGTGCGGGGATCTCGACCTTCTTCTTGCTGCTGGACCTAGGCATCGGCTTCGGCCCGATTCTGCTGGGACAGGTCATCTCCGCGACGGGATACTCCGCCATGTATTGGATGCTGGCAGCCTTGATGCTGGTTGCCTCAGTGGTCTATTTCTTTGTTCATGGGCGCAAGGACATTGCGCGCGGTGACGTGCGTTATGAATAGAGCCCTCGTGAGCATCACCCTGGCCAGTACTGTAGTTTTGGCGCGGACCCCGAGCGTCTGATGTCGAACGTGTAGTCTAAACCTGGGGTTGATACCCCCGTTTATAGTGACGACTTGACATGAATTTAGCGCTAACTATGGCTATGTGGGGTGTGTGGTACTAGAATCATGGTTAGAACACTTCTTCTAACTCATGTTGATCTCGGGGGAGACCATGACCACTACTGCTACACGCCCGCCTACCTTTTTCTTTTCCACCACCAACCCTAATAATCCACATGCGATGGCTCGTGCTCAAGCCCGGAGAGCCACCTATAAAACCTGGGTCGGGGCCATGCCCAGCCTCGACGCCGATATCAACACCACCGCACTATCCCTAGTGGCTGCCTGGTCACTGCCGGAAGGCCACATCAAATCAGGCCTGCGTGCTATCCACCGGCTGGGTAGTCTGCCGAAAGTCAAAGCCATACAAGACACCCACTGCCTGCTCGACATTGAATCCTTGATCGCTATTGATCAACCCATGTCAGCACTGACAGCCTTGACTGATGAAACCCTAGAGTTCATCGACACCCTACTGGCTGACTTCTTTACCCCTTCTAAGCCGAACCAAGCCTTTCCTACACGTAGTCAAATCAGGCGCAAAGTCCGCGATATATGTAAAACACTGGATGATTCCATTGCCTATCGGGATACCCGCCCTAAAGATACCTACCGGTTTTCTTCTAACGGCACCTCAGCGTGGTTGGAACTGCAGGTTGGGGAAGACACCGGCATTGAACTTGATGCTTTCATCCACCAGACCGCAACCAAGGAAGACATCACTGTCCCTGAGGCAGTCATCAAACTGCTTTCCGGTGAAATACAGCCACCAGCTACGGTGGTGCTCCACACCTACCAGGCCTGCGATATTGAGGATGCACCGACCTTTATTGAAGGCTTCGGCTGGCGGGCTAAACCCATGCCACATGACAAGACGCGGGATTTAACCGAAGAGATAAAAGAAGCCGATGGCTACCAGCCAGGAATCATCATGCGCAAACTTGTCGAAGGCCGCGACGGTACCTGCCGGGTCGGCGGCTGTGGCGAGCCTGCTTTTCTCAGCCAGTTGGATCACCGACACAACTGGGCCGAAGGCGGACCAACCCACCCGAAGAACCTGGTTTTCGCCTGTCGATCATGGTGGTGATGGTGCACAGAATTATGAACGCAAGGGCCCACCAACTACCTGCTCGCGAAGACTGTTCTTGTCCACCGGGAACTGGTCTTATTTCCGTCTTCCCGTAGGGGACTATTTTTACTTTGGCTCAAAATGCACCAAAGGTATTATCCTCAACCGCCAAAATGTTACTTCCAGGTAAGAAATAGTCCCTATTTATAGATAGCTCCTGGCGGTTAATCCTGTCATCCTGGCTCTCGTCGAGCTGCAACTCTCGCATAGCGTGGTTGCTAAGGAGGTGTGCCCAATTGGATTACAAGTACCTACACACTTGATCGGTGCTGCACGTTTCAGGGTCCGGGTGTGCGGCGTCCTGTCTGAGGTCCGCGATAGTGTCGCGCAGCACGGAGAGCTGCGCGATCTGCTGCTCGATCTCAGCGAGGCGCACGTCAAGCAGGTCGCGCACGTGCTCGCAGGGCGCCTGGCCGCCGTCGCGGATGTCGAGGATCTGGCGGATCTGGGCGAGGGTGAGGCCCGCGGCCTGGCCCCGGTGGATGAACCCGACCCGACCCACGGCATCCTCGGCGTAGTCCCGATAGCCGGAGGCCAATCGCTCGGCCGGAGGGAGCAGCCCCGACTCCTCGTAGAACCGCAGGGTCTTGGTCGTGGTTCCGGTTGCTTCCGCAAGCTGTCCGATCCTCATGTTCGCCGATTCCCCTTCCAATGGCCACCACACTTGACCTTCCATTGTACTGGAAGGTTCACAATGGTTCCATAGGAACTTTTGAACCACAGGGAAGAGACATCTGGAATGACAAACGAAAAGTTCGATCTGGCGATTATTGGTTCCGGCGGCGGAGCGTTTGCGGCCGCGATCCGGGCCACCGGACTGGGCAAGCGCGTCGTGATGGTGGAGCGCGGCACCGTGGGCGGGACATGCGTGAACACGGGCTGCGTCCCGTCGAAGGCGCTCCTGGCTGCCGCGGAGGCCCGCCACGTGGCGTTGGATTCGGCCCGCTTCCCTGGGGTGGCGGCCTCGGCGGGCCCGGTGGACATGCCGGCCCTGATTCAGGGCAAGGCCGCGCTGGTTGAAAGCATGCGCACGGAGAAGTACGTCGATCTGGCCGCGGACTACGGGTGGACGATGATCTCGGGGGACGCGTCGTTCACCGGAACCCAGGACGCACCGCTGCTCCGGGTGATCTCCCCGGATGGTGCAGTGAGAACGATCGAGGCCGGGCACTACCTCGTGGCCACTGGCTCCGCACCCTACGTGCCGCCCGTTCCCGGACTGGCCGAGGCCGGGTACCTGACCTCGACGACGGCGATGGAACTGGACGAGGTGCCCGAATCAATGCTGATCCTGGGCGGAGGCTATGTTGCCCTGGAGATGGCACAGCTTTTCTCCCGGCTGGGCTCCCGGGTGACCATGCTGGTCCGTTCCCGGTTGGCCTCGCAGGAGGAACCGGAGGCATCCAAGGCGTTGGCGGGGGTGTTCACCGACGAGGGGATCCGGGTGGTCCGGCGGGCCATGGCCGACTCCGTGGCCTCCGGCCCGGACGGGGTCTCGGTGACGGCAAACGTGGCCGGGGGCGAGGAGGTGTTCCGCGCTTCCCGCATCCTCGTGGCACTGGGCCGCCGCCCGGTGACCGAGGGACTGGACCTTGACGCCGTCGGGGTGAAGACCGGCGCATCCGGCGAGATCGTGGTCGATTCCCGCCTGGCCACGTCCAACCCGCGGGTTTGGGCCGCCGGGGACGCGACCGGCCATCGGGAGTTCGTTTACGTCGCAGCGGCCCACGGCGCCTTGGCCGTGGACAATGCGTTCACCGATGCCCTGGCCGAGGTCGACTACCGGCACCTGCCCCGGGTCACCTTCACCAGTCCCGCCATCGGGGCGGTCGGGATGACGGAAAAGGAAGCTGTCGCCGCCGGGATCAGCTGCGAGTGCCGGGTCCTCCCCCTGGAGTACGTGCCGCGAGCCGTGGTCAACCGCGACACCCGCGGCTTCATCAAGGTTGTCGCGGACCGCGACACCGGACGGATCCTGGGCCTCTCCGCGGTGGCCAAGGACGCCGGGGAAATCGCCGCCGCCGGCGTCTACATCCTCGAAGCGGGCATGACCACCGCGCAGGTCGCCGCCGCCTGGAGCCCCTACCTGACGATGGCCGAGGGCATCAGGATCGCCGCCAAGGCCTTCACCACCGACGTCTCCGAGCTCTCCTGCTGCGCCTGAGCTCCAGCCCCCACTACCGAAGCAAAGGAATGCCCTGACCGCCACCGACCAGGCCCTCACCTATCTGTTGTCCCCGAGCACCACCGCACCGACCACGGCACCGCCTGAGTCCCCATCCCCATTCCTGGAAGGAACCACCAGACACCATGACATACCCGAGATCCCGCCGTTCTCTGTCCGTTCCCCGGCCCAGGCACCTCGCCTCCGCCCTGTTTCTGGCAGCGGTCATGGCACTGACAACCGCCTGCGCCAGCTCACCGGGCGGCCCGTCGGCCGCGCCAGGCGGTTCGTCGCCCGACGCGGCCGGTGCCGTTGCTGTTACGGTCTCCGACATTGACGGCACTACCCGGACCATCCCGGACGGTAAGCCCGCAGCACTGTTCTTCTTCTCTGCCGGATGCGGTGAGTGTGCGGAAGGGGCCGATTCCCTGAACAAGGCCTCCACGGCCCTGGGAAGCTCGGCCGACTACCTCCTGGTGGACGTGGACCCCCGAGAACCGAAGGAGACCATCAACGGATTCCGCGATTACATCAAGGCCCCTGAGCTCCCTGCCGTCATCGACACCGAGGCCACACTGACCACCCGGTACAAGGTCACCTCCATAAGCACCCTGGTGGTGGTCGACGCGAAGGGCGACGTTACCTTCCGGGCCACCGACCCGTCTGCGGAAAAGATCCAAGAAGAACTCACCAAGGCCGGTGCCCAATGACAGCCCTGCTTGCCCTGGCCTTCGCCGCTGGAATGATTGCCCCGGTCAATCCCTGCGGTTTCGCCCTCCTGCCCGCCTGGATAGCCCAGACCATCGGGGACGCCCGGACGCGCCCGCTCGCGCTGCGTCTGGCCCACGGGCTCCGGGCCGGGCTCGCGCTCAGCCTCGGCTTCGCCGGGACCCTGGCAGCCTTCGGGCTGATCGTCAGCGCGGGCGCCAGGACCCTGATCAGCGCAGCGCCCTGGCTGGGAATGGCCACCGGGGTGATCCTTCTCCTGCTGGGCCTGGCCATGCTCACCGGACTCACACCACGGCTCCGTCTGCCGGCCTGGGCCACGAAACCCCGCACACAAGAAGCCGCAGGGGCAGGTCACAAAACCGGGCGCATGGTGGCCTTCGGGATCGGATACGCCGCAGCATCCCTCGGCTGCACCCTCGGGGTGCTCCTGGCCGTGATCGCCCAAGCCCAGGCCGTCGCCAGCTACGCCGGGCTGCTCGCGGTCTTCGCCGCCTACGCCGCAGGCTCGGCCACTGTCCTGATGCTCGTTTCGGCAGGCACGGCCATCGCCGGGGCCGCCCTCGGGCGAAGAATCACCGGCCTGGCCAAGCACAGCAACCGCATCGCCGCCTTCATCCTCACCATAACCGGCGCCTACCTCAGCTGGTATTGGTATCCCGCCGCCACCGGCGGAACCGCACAGGCCAACAGCCTCGCCGTATGGTCAGCCGCCGCCAGCGCCTGGATCAGCGACAACAGCACCCTGATCGCAGCCCTCGCCGCAGCCGTGGTGCTCGCATCGGCATTGGCCGCCCTCAACCGGCGCAGGAGACTGCGCATCAGACAGGGAACGCCGCCCACAGGCGAGGGCCCCGGGCAAAGCGGGGAACCCGACTGCTGCACACCAACTCCGGACAACAACTCGACCGAGGACCGGCCAGGCACGATCCCGTAGCTGGCCGAGGACTCCCAAAAGCAAGAGGGAGGGGGAACCTTGCCCATCTTCTGGCAAACGAGGCGCCCGCCTATCAGGACAGGTTGGTACAGCGGCATCAGGCCGGAAGTCAATTCGTGCAGAGGACTTCGGGCAATCCGTCAGGAGCCCTCTGTACCGCCCCCGCAATGATGGGAACGTCAGTGTGGTGGACTTCGGAAAGCCACAGTGACACCCACTAGTTGTACTCGACCGTGACGTTGGTGGCACTTTCGGTCTTGTGAAATAGCTAGGCCTCCTGGCTTAGTGGAGCACAGAGGCTAAGTCTCGCTTGTGGGATTACCCAGACGTTAAAGGAGAACCCGTTGAGCAATCAGTGGGACAAGGGATTAATGCTTACTTGATAGATGGGCCAAATGTACTTGTCACTAAGCGAATGAAACCGCTTAGTACAGTGGTCAGTCCAGCTGTACGAGGAAACCAGCCTACAGACGGCGGGAACTTAATCGTAGAGAAAAAAGACTACGCGAAGTGGTAGCCGACCCAATTGCGGCAAAATATCTTCGCCCGTTCCGCATGGGCAAGGAACTGGTGCGCGGCCTTGACCGCTGGTGTTTATGGATGGAGGATGATGATTTCATCCCTGGGGATATCTCCAAGTCCCCAGTGCTAAAAGAGCGTGTACAGAAGTGCAAGGCCTTTCGCGAACAGGCTTCACCGTCGGGTGACGCGTACAAACTGCGCGAAACTCCTCACTTGATGCGACAAAATTTCAATCGGCCCCGAGTCCCTTACGTAGGGATTCCAGCAGTTGTTTCCGAAACCCGTAGGTTTTATACCGCTGCTCATCTAGGGCCAGAAGTGATTGCCGGAAACAAGCTCTTCACAGCGGTAGATCCAGACGGTCTTCTGTTCGGGCTTATTTCTTCGTCTATGTTTATTACTTGGGGAAAACGGTCGGCGGAAGACTCAAATCTGACCTTAATTTCGCTAACACCTTGACGTGGAATACTTTCCCCGTGCCAGAGTTGGACGAGAAAACACGGCAGCGGATTATTAAGGCGGGCAAGAAGGTACTCGACGCTCGCGCACTACGCCCAGAGCGCTCACTGGCTGAGCACTACACTCCACTTGCTATGGCATCCGAACTCATTAAGGCTCACGACGGGCTCGACCGGGAGGTGGACAAGGCGTTTGGTGCGCCTCGTAAGCTCACTACTGTTCGTCAGCGCCAGGAGCTGCTGTTCGCCA
The DNA here is from genome assembly GCF_030408555.1 of Corynebacterium aurimucosum. Lineage (NCBI taxonomy): Bacteria > Bacillati > Actinomycetota > Actinomycetes > Mycobacteriales > Corynebacteriaceae > Corynebacterium > Corynebacterium aurimucosum. Next base: position 1,043,865 of record NZ_CP047048.1, read on the forward strand.
ACTATGAAAAGCTCATCTCGCACCAGTCCTAGGAACACTTGATATGCCTTGCCATATGGCGGGACATATGGCAAGGCATATGTCCACCCGTATGGAGCACCGTGGTTAGTGTTTGTGCTGATGGTGTCTATATTTCTCGGGGTAGAAGTGGGGTGTAGTGGTTGAGGAGGTTGCCTAAAAGCCCATGGCCTCAAGGGTAGAGGCCAGGCCCGAGCGATTGAGCTTTAACACGTGGCACATCCGCTTGACCGTGTACTCGGTTCGATGGTCATAGACAAACTGGAAGCGGATCACCAGCGTGTCTCTTCGGCAAAATATTTCGCGGCCTTACGCAGGATGTCGCGTTCTTCGCGCAGCTTAGAGACTTCTTTTGTCTCACTGGCGGATCCGCTCAGAATCAGTCGTCTCCTGGGCCTTGTCGCGCATGGTCTTCGTGCGGGCACGCTTGCCGGTGCCGTACTGCTTAAGCCAGGAATAAAGTGAGGAGCGATTGACTCCAAGCTCTGCTGAAGCCGCGTGGAGTGAAAGGTCCTCATTGTTTTCGTAGAGGGCCACAGCATCACGTTCGAACTGTTCGGAGTACCTAGGCATGGTGGTAGATTACCTTTCTTCCCAACCCAACCGGGCTGGATATCAGGTGTCTACCTAACAGGGGTCAGGTCCCCTGGCCCTGCTCGTCGTCTGAAACGACAATTCGGATCGCCAGCGGTCGGGCGATTGACGCTGCCGCTGAAGCTCAAGTGTGGGTCGTTGATGGAAGTTACTACCAGGAGGGGGAGAGTGAGGCGGTGGGCTAGATCTCTTTTAGGCGATTCCGCTTGGAGGCGAAGAGAACGCCTCCGCCGGTGATGATTGCGGCGGCAACAAGGTAATACGCCGGGGCGAGTTGGTTGTCGGTTTTGTCAATGAGCCAAGTGGCGATCATGGGCGCTGTGCCGCCGAAGACAGCGTTTGCCGTGTTGAAGGTGAGAGCAAAGCCGGAAAGGCGAACATGGGTGGGGAACTGTTCGGAGAGGAAGGAGGGGAGGACGCCGTCGTTAAGCGCAAGTACGCCGCCGAGGCACACCTGGATGATGATGACCAGGAGGATCCCAGCGCCGTCCAGGAGCATGAAGGCAGGAACAATGAAGAGTCCCATGAAAAGTGCAGCACACAGCATGGTCGTGCGGCGACCCAGGCGGTCTGATAGCAGGCCGGTGAGAAGTGCGAAGCCGACATAGAAAGCGGAAGCGACCGATGACGCAATGAAGGCAGGTGTTTCCGCCATGCCCAGCTCCTGGGAGAGATAGGTCGGCAGGTAAGTCAGGATGACATAGAAACCGATGGCGTTGAGAACTGCGCCCGAGAAGGCGATTGCCAGGGCCTTGGGGTATTTGATGACCTCGCGAAGAGGGGATTCCTCCGTGTCATCTTGATTCTCAAAGCGGGAAGACTCATCGGCGTTGCGGCGAATCCACAGGCCGTAAAGGCCCAGGGGTAGTGCGATGAGGAAGGGGACGCGCCAACCCCAGGAGATGAGGGCATCGTCGTCAAGCACGCCGGTGAGTAGTGCTGCGATGAGGGAGCCCAGTAGCAGGCCGGATGCTGTGGCGGAAGGCACGATTGCGGCGTAGATACCCCGCTTATGCGTCGGAGCGATTTCTGCGAGGTGCGTGGCTGCCCCGGCATATTCGCCAGCCGCGGAGAAACCTTGGACCATGCGCGAAAGCAGAAGTAGCAGGGTGGCGGCGAATCCGATTGCTTCGTAGCTGGGGAGGAAGCCGATCACGGCTGTCGCCAGCGACATCATCGTGATCGATACCGTCAGGGTTTGAATTCGTCCGTGTTTGTCACCAAAGTGTCCCCACACAATTCCGCCGAGCGGGCGGACGAGGAAGGAAAGCGCAAAGAGTGCGAATGTCATGATGAGCGCGCGGCGCCCTTCCATCTCCGGAAAGAAGACTCGGGAGATAATGGCCGACATATAAATGTAGGCCGCATAGTCGAACCATTCGATGAAGGTTCCTATGAAGGAGGCCTTGATGGCGCTGCGGTGTTGTGTGGAATCGGGGTCTGGTGGTGCTTGGGTTGACGTGGACATAGCTTCCACCGTACAGAAACTATGTGTGTTCCACGTCACTTATGTTCCTAAACGTTCACGCTGTCCCGTTCGTTCTCATCAGCGTTCATGATGTCATTGACGCCACCCTCGGCAGCATCCCAGGTTGCTTGGTCTTGGATGCCGGCGCGCTTGGCTACGATCGTGGCACACAGTGCCTGACCGGTGACATTGACGGCGGTGCGGCCCATATCAATGATGGGCTCGATGGCGAGCAAGAGGCCGACGCCTGCCAGCGGGAGGCCCAGCGTGGAGAGCGTCAGTGTCAACATGACGGTGGCGCCTGTCGTGCCGGCAGTAGCTGCGGAGCCAATGACGGAAACGAAGATGATGAGAAGGTATTGGGTCGGAGAAAGGTCAATTCCGTAGAACTGAGCGATGAAGATGGCGGCGATAGCCGGGTAAACGGAGGCGCAGCCGTCCATCTTCGTGGTAGCGCCGAGCGGGATGGCGAAGGAGGCGTATTCGCGAGGCACACCCATGGCCCTCTCCGTAAAGCGCTGGGTAACCGGCATGACTCCCATGGAGGAACGGGTGACGAAGCCGAGGGAGAATACTGGCCATACGCGCTTGTAGAAGCCGATGATTGGAATGCGGTTGAAAGCAAGGACGGCAGGGTAGACCACAACAATGACAAGGGCGAGTCCGACATACATCGCGAGGACGAACTTGCCTAAGGAGCTCAGCGCATCCCAGCCATAGGTGGACACGGCTTTGCCGATGAGGGCGGCGGTGCCAATCGGGGCGAGGCGAATGATCCACCAGAGGACCACCTGGATAACCTTGAGGAAGGACTCGGTAAAGCGCAGGAAGGGATCGGCTGCTTTGCCAGCCTTGACCGCAGCGATGCCCAAGGCCAAGGAAATGACAAGGAGCTGAAGGGCGCCGAAGCTGAGGGAGACTTCGCCGTCGCTAAGCGAAGCTTTGAGTCCAAAGAAGTTGGCGGGGACGAGTTGCTGGAGGAATGCGGTCCAGGAGCCAACGTTGGAGGGATCGGCGGCGGTGGAGGCGTCGACAGTCGTGCCTACGCCTGGCTTCATCACGAGGGCGACGAGAATGCCAGCCAAGACGGAGAAGAAGGCCGTAATGGCGAACCATACAAGAGTGGAGATTGCCAGCGAGGCGGCGTTAGCCACCTTGCGCAGGTTGGCAACCGAGGTGACGACAGCCGCGAAGATGAGCGGCGGGACCATCACTTTGAGCAATTGGACGTACGCGCCGCCGACGCCGGACAAGGTATCGGAGAGCCACGAGGACTCCATGCCGGAAGCGATGAATCCGAGAATAAGGCCGATAATGAGGCCGGCGATGACCTGGGCGCCAAAGCCGGTGGCCCACGAGGGCAGCGTGCGCGAGGATGCGCGGGAGGAAGTGTCGGACACGAGATTTTCCTTCTAGACAGTGTTGTATAGAAATGGACCATTTGGTTCGGTAAAGTCATACCGATCGGTTCATTAGAACATGTAACACCGTACGCTGCCCAGAAATTCCCCCGCAAATTATGGGATGCGCTTGGCCCACTCGTCGTTGAGGAACTTGGTGTCGACGAGGTGGCGGGCGGCGGCGAGTGTGTCGTCGGAAAGCTCGGCGTCGACGGCGCCATAGCGGGTGGCAAACTCGGTAGCCATAGTCTCGATGATTTCCTCGCGCGGCACGCCGGTTTGGCGGCGCAGCGGGTCCACGCGCTTCTTTGCGCTGGCTAGGCCCTTGGAAGAGACCTTGACCTTGCCGATGCGCAAGACCTCCATCATCTTGTCTGCATCGATGTCATAGCTCATCGTGGTGTGGTGGAGCACCGCGCTCTTGCGGCGCTTTTGGGCGGCACCGCCAATCTTTCCGCCGTCCGACGTGATGTCATTAATCGGCACGTACCAGGCGTTGACACCAAGCTTTCCGAGCGCCGCGAGAACCCATTGGTCCAGATACTCGTAGCTAGCCTCGTAGGAATAACCGGCTACGAGCGAGTCTGGGGCGTACAGGGAATAGGTTACGCAGTTGCCGCCCTCCATGAACATTGCGCCACCACCGGAGATTCGGCGCACTGGAACAATGCTGTGCTTGTCGACGCCCTCCTGGTCCAACTCATTGGAATAAGACTGGTAGGAGCCGAAGACCACGGCGCGGTCTTCCCACTCCCAGAAGCGGAGCGTAGGGCCGCGTTTTCCTTCCGCGACTTCGTTGAGGAGGACCTCATCGAGGGCGACGTTGACTGGGGTTGGGAGAACTCCTGGGCGCAGGATCTCCCAGTTGTGGTCGGTGAAATCGGTACCGCCGGACAGTGCACGTCTAACTGTGACGGCTAGGTGGTGGGTGTCAAAACCATGGAGAGCCACGGGTGAGTCGATTCGCGCAAGCGCGGCATCGAGCCGGGACTGGACGTCCTCGGTACTTGTGGCGGTAGTGATGCCAACCAGTGCTGGGGCTAGTGTCTCGTAGGCCTCCTCAGGCTCAAGAAAGAAATCGCCGGAGACCTTGGCTGCGGTAACGGTGCTGTGGGTGTCAATATCAAGATCTACGACGAGTAGTTTGCCGCCCGGGACTTTGAGTTCGAAGTGTTTCGTCTGGTTCATGATGTTCAGGGTACTCAATGGTGGAGTTGTGATGATTGGGAATGTAGACCAATTAAGGAATGTGCCGAACGGGGTGGGGGTAGATACCGTTTATTGGTTGTCCCTGTGGGCAACGTAAAGAATTGTATAGAGGATTGTTGTTGGGTGCTGTTTGCGGGTGCAGGTTGATGTTCTTTTGTTTCGGTCTGGGTATGGGGAGGGGGAGAGCTTCGTCGTTCTGGTAAGCTTGTGAGGTGCGTAAATGATCTCGTAATCTAATCGTTATAGCCAATGTGACCTGCGGCAAAGCGCGATTTTTGCAATGGGATGGGCTACAGCGGTGGCACATTGTGTATTTGTCCGTATGGTGGGTGACAGCGCAAACGAAATAGCAAATCGCCCCCCACTTCTTATGGTATATGGGGGTGATGTTGAGATCTGTGGTTTGCCAGTTTCATATAGACCAAATATAGAAAGGTTTAGAGAAATAATGGGTAAGAATATCAAGGATCTGTTTAACGCAACCGCATACGACAAGACCGGCGACAAGCTGGGCTCTGTCAAGGAGGTCTTCGTCGACGAGCAGTCCGGTCAGCCGACCTTCGTTGAGGTCAACCACGGCCTGTTCGGCATGAGCTCCAGCTTGGTTCCGCTCCGTGGTCACGATTTCACCGGTGAAGAGCTCAAGCTGGCCTTCTCCAAGGACCGCATCGAGAACGCACCGGACTTTGACTCCGATAAGCCGCTGACTCCTGAGGCACAGGCGGACATCTTCAAGCACTACAACCTCGAGAACGCACAGGATGTCACCACCTACCGTGACGAGCGTGATGAGCGCGCTGGTGCTGCCGGTGCTGGTGTGGCTGGCGCTGGCGTTGCCGGCGCTGGAGCAGGTGCGCACGCTAAGGATGAGACCGCTGCTACCGACCGTATTGACACTGACCGCGCTACTGCTACCGGTAACGGCGTCTCCAACAACGAAGGTGAAGTTATCCGCTCCGAGGAGCGCCTAGACGTCAACAAGGAGCGCGTGGCCACTGGTGAGGCTCGCCTGCGCAAGTACGTCGTGACCGATACTGAGACTGTTGAGGTTCCGGTCGAGCGCGAAGAGGTTCGCGTCGAGCGCACCCCGATTTCTGAGGCTGACGCTGCCAACTACACCGGCACCATTGGCGATAACGGAGCAGAAGAAGCCTCCGTCACCCTGCATGAAGAGCGTGTGAACGTAGAGAAGAAGACCGTCCCGGTGGAGAAGGTTAACCTCTCCAAGGAAACCATCAAGGACACCGAGACCCACACCGAGGATCTGCGCAAGGAGCAGATCGATACCGACGGCATCACCGAGACCCGCAAGTAATCTCGGTTAAGGGCTAAGAGGCTGGAGCTGCAAAGCTCCAGCTTTTCGCGTTTTAGGCCCGATCCTTGTCTTATGGTCTTAGGAAGGGTGGAAAACATGGAGGCAAACCAGTAGGTTTAAGACATGTCACGTTTTAGCCCACTGAACTGGCCCGTCGTACGCCAAATCCGCAACAAGGATGCCTTCGGCCGCGACCTGTCTACGCAGTCAGCTAAGAGTGAGGACCTGCAGGGACGCACCGTCGATGCGGATCGCGTCGTGCAGTCGGTCTGCCCCTACTGCGCAGTGGGCTGCTCCCAGCGCGTCTACGTGAAGGATGACAAGGTCATCCAAATCGAGGGCGATCCGGATTCCCCGATCTCCCGCGGCCGCCTCTGCCCCAAGGGCTCTGCTTCTGAGCAACTCATTAACTCCTCGACCCGCATCACCACGATCAAGTACCGAGCGCCCTATGCCACTGAATGGCAGGAGCTCGACGAAGAAACCGCGATGGATATGATCGCGGACCGTTTTGTGGAGGCACGCGCGAGGCATTGGGAGGACGTCGATAAGCACGGGCGTCGTCTCAACCGCACCATGGGCATCGCCGGTCTGGGTGGCGCGACGCTAGATAATGAGGAGAACTACCTCATTAAGAAACTGTTTACCGCGACCGGTGCTATTCAGGTAGAGAACCAGGCGCGCATATGACACTCCGCCACTGTTCCTAGTCTAGGAACATCGTTTGGCCGCGGCGGCGCGACCCAACCGCTGCAGGATATGGCGAATGCGGATTGCATCGTCATCGAGGGTTCTAATATGGCCGAATGCCACCCCGTGGGTTTCCAGTGGGTCGTCGAAGCCAAGAAGCGTGGTGCGCGCATTATCCACGTGGATCCGCGCTACACGCGTACGTCTGCCTTTGCGAACCGCCACATCGGCATTCGCGGTGGCACGGACGTGGTGCTGCTCGGCGCCATTATCAAGTACGTTCTGGATAATGACCTGTATTTCCACGATTACGTGGTGAATTACACCAACGCGGCGTCGATCATCTCGCCGGATTTCCAAGACACCGAGGACCTGGAAGGCCTGTTCTCCGGGTACGACGCGAAGAAGGGCAAGTACGTCACGGACTCGTGGCAGTACGTGCAAAAGCCTGAGGGCTCCTCGTGGAACGTGGAGAAGGACATGACGCTGGAAGATCCAAACACGGTCTTCCAGATCCTCAAACGCCACTACTCGCGCTACACCCCGGAGATGGTGGAGGAGACCTGTGGCATTGCGCCGGAGGACTTCTACTACTTGGCAGACTCGATTGCGCAGAACTCCACCCCGGAGCGCACCACGTGCTTCGCCTACGCGCTGGGCTTTACCCAGCACACCCTGGGCGCACAGTTCATCCGAACCGCGGCGATTCTGCAGCTGCTCATGGGCAATGTGGGCCGCCCTGGCTCGGGCATCATGGCCTTGCGCGGGCATGCCTCGATTCAAGGCTCGACTGATATTCCGACTCTCTTCAACTCGCTTCCGGGCTACCTGCCCATGCCACACGTGGATCAGGAGACCTGGGCGGATTACCTGGATTCCTTCCGGCAGGAAGACCAGAAGGGCTTCTGGCAGTTGGGTGAGAACTACGCGGTCTCGCTCATGAAGTCCTATTGGGGCGACGCCGCTACCAAGGACAATAATTGGGGCTTTGACCTTATGCCGCGCCTGTCCGGCGCGCACTCAACCTATGAGACATTGCTGGCCATGCTGCGCAAGGAAGTGGAGGGCTACTTTGTCTTCGGTCAGAACCCAGCGGTGGCGCAGTCCAACGGTGGTATGCAGCGCCGCGGACTGGCCGCGCTGAAGTGGTTGGTTGTCCGCGATTTCCAAGAGATTGAAACGGCAAGCTTCTGGAAGGATTCGCCGGAAGTCAAGAACGGCGAGCTCAAGACCGAGGAGATCGCTACCGAGGTATTCCTCATGCCTGCGGCAACGCACGTGGAGAAGTCCGGAACATTTACCCAGACCCAACGCATGGTGCAATGGCGCTTCCAGGCGACTCCGCCGCCGGGCCAGGCCCGCAGCGAGGCGTGGTTCTTCTACCACTTGGGCAAGAAGATTAGGGAGCGCTTGGCGGATTCGACCGACCCGCGCGACCTGCCGATTAAGTCCGTGACGTGGGATTACACCGAGGATGAACACGGGGATCCCAGCTCGGACGAGATTCTGCGTGAGATCAACGGCTACTACCTCGATGGGCCAAAGAAGGGTCAATTGCTGCCGAGTTTCACCGAGATGCGCGCCGACGGTTCTACCTCCGGCGGCTGCTGGATCTACACCGGTGTGTATAAGGACGGAATCAACCACGCCGCGAAAAAGGTCCCGGGCTCTGAGCAGAACGAAGTAGCACTCGAGTGGGGTTGGGTATGGCCGGCTAACCGACGCATCCTGTACAATCGCGCCTCCGCCAAGCCGGATGGCACTCCGTGGTCGGAGCGCAAGAAGTACATCTGGTGGGATGAGGACCAGGGCAAGTGGGTTGGTGACGATGTCCCGGACTTCCCGGTGACGAAGCGCCCGGACTATGTCGCGCCTGTCGACGCCGTCGGCCCCGACGCCCTCGACGGCGATGATCCCTTCATCATGCAGGCCGACGGCCTAGGTTGGCTGTTTGCCCCGAAGGGGCTGTCCGACGGCCCGCTGCCGACTCACTACGAGCCGCAGGAATCGCCGGTGCAGAATGCGCTGTACAAGCAGCAGCAATCGCCGACGCGGTTGACTATCAAGCGCGCGGATAACCTTTCCCGCCCCGAGCCAGGGGAGCGCGGTGCTGAGGTCTTCCCGTTTGTCTTCTCTACCTACCGTCTGACGGAGATGTACACCTCCGGTGCGATGTCGCGCCGCTTGCCTTACTTGGCGGAGCTGCAGCCGGGCTTGTTCTGCGAGGTGGACAAGGAACTGGCCGCCAAGCGTGGACTTGTCAACGGCGAGTGGGCCACTATTGTGTCGCCGCGTGGTGTCATAGAGGCGCAGGTTTTGGTGACGGACCGCATGGAGATGCTCACCATCAATGGTGAGGACTTCCACCAGATTGGCCTGCCCTTCCACTACGGAGAATCAGAGACCACCGAGGTGGCCGGCGATGGTGCCAACGATCTGTTGGGCCTGACCTTGGAGCCGAACGTGTTTATCCAGAACTCAAAGGTGGGCGCCTGCGATATTCAGCCGGGCCGGCGCCCGCGGGGCGAGGCACGAGTGCAACTCTTGCGCGAGTACCAAGAGCGGGCGCACCTTACCGTTGACTCGGGCAACCGGATCCTGGACGTCTCAGATGCTTTTAGCACGAAGAGCGATGCTTCTGAGGAGAACACCGGCGATGACGCCACCGCAGGCAATGTGGCGGACTATGAAGGCAAAGAAGGCTAAGGAGGACTAATGGCTAATCTTTTCACCGAAAAGGCTGATAAACACGGCTATGAGTCCTATCAGCGCATGGCGTTCTTTACCGATACCTCGGTATGCATCGGCTGCAAGGCTTGCGAGGTGGCCTGTAAAGAATGGAACCGCAACCCGGTGGAAGGCTATGCGGTCACCGGCAATTCCTATGACAACACAGTCTCGCTGGGTGCCAATACCTGGCGGCACGTGACCTTCATTGAGCAAAGCAATGAGCGTATTGAGCAGGCGCGCGAGGATGGGCGCAAGCTCGTCTCACTGGGGCTGCCCACAGTCTCCGCGCCAAGCGTCACCCCAGATACCGATGATTTTCGCTGGCTCATGTCCTCCGATGTGTGCAAGCACTGCACCAATGCTGGATGCTTGGACGTGTGCCCGACGGGCGCGCTCTTTCGTTCCGAATTCGGCACCGTTGTGGTGCAAGATGATGTGTGCAATGGCTGCGGGACCTGCGTTGCTGGGTGTCCTTTCGGCGTCATTGAGCGCCGCGATGACGGCGGCGTGACGCTGAAGGCGGACAAGACCGCCACCGTGGATTACGAGGTGCCTGACCACGCGGGTGTGAACGTGCTGGCAAAGCTGAAGCAGCTTAAGCCGCAAGGTCCAGACCATACGCCGGGACAGGCCATGCCGATCAAAAATTTGGGTGTAGCTCAGAAGTGCACCATGTGTTATGACCGGCTCAAGATTGGTGAACAGCCTGCTTGCGCTAAGACCTGCCCGACGGATTCTATCCAGTTTGGCCCTTACGAGGAGATGCTCGCGGCAGCGCAAGAGCGCGTGCGCGCCCTCCATGAGCAGGGGCTGACCGAGGCCCGTCTCTATGGCGCCAATTCCCAGGATGGAGTTGGAGGGACCGGGTCCATATTTCTGCTCCTCGATTCACCAGAGGTCTATGGTTTGCCGCCGGATCCGCGCGTGCCCACGGCGGATCTGCCGCAGATGTATAAGACTGCCGCGAAGGCAATTGGCGGCATGGCGTTAGCCGTGGCCGGGGCATTCATGTTGGGAGGCCGCAAGTGAGCGAATTTGATGAGTACCGCCCGCCGCAGGAGCCTAGGCGTCGTCGCGGCGGTGGCAAGAAGCGCCGGCGTGGACGAGTCGGCGCCGGCGCACAGGATGGGTCCAAAGAAGCGCGCATGGCGGAGGACTTCGAGTTCTCCTCGTATTACGGCAAGCCCGTAGTCAAGGCCCCGCCGTGGGAGTGGCCAATTGGTGGCTATCTGTTCCTCGGTGGACTTTCGGGAGGCTCGGCATTACTCGCCGCTGGCGCGCAGGCTACGGGTAACGCGCCTCTCAAACGTTCTACCCGATTGACGGCGTTCTCTGCGGCCTCGGTGGGCTCTGTCTTTCTGATCCTCGACCTTGGGCGCCCAGAGCGTCTTCTCAACATGTTCCGCGTTTTCAAGGTGACCTCTCCGATGTCCATCGGCTCGTGGATTTTGGGCAGCTTTGCTTCTGCCGCGTCGCTGCCTGCAGTCGTCGAGGCTGATGAGCTGGTCGGCGGTGTGCTGCCGAAACCGCTTCGCCGATCCCTTGATAAGGCAGCCGGCCCAGCGGGGGCCGTTGCGGGAGTTCTCGGCGGACCACTCGCTGGCTATACAGCGGTGCTGTTGGCTAATACCTCTAACCCGACATGGAACGATGCGAAGAAGCACTTGCCCTATGTCTTTGTTTCCTCGGCGTCGGCCGCGGCGGCGGGTGCCGCCATGGCCTTTACCCCGGTGAAGAACGCTGGGCCTGCACGCGCCCTGGGCATCACGGCCGCAGTGAGTGACCTAGTCGCGACGCGGATCATGGAAAATCACATGGAACCGGAACCCAGGCGGCCGCTGCATGAGGGATTGCCGGGAAAGCTCATGAAGGCTTCTGAATGGCTCATCGCCTCCGGTGGTGTGGGAACGGCCGTAGCTGCGGCGACCAAGTCACGCACCGTGTCGGTATTGTCCGGCCTTGCGCTCATGGCGGGATCTGCGTGCACCCGCTTTGGTGTGCTCAACGCGGGACTGGAAGCGGTGAAGGACCCAGCCACCACGATTGCTCCACAGAAGCGGCGTGCTGAAGCGCGGGGTGACTACGGCACTTCCGTCGTGACGGGCGGATAAGAACCCTCATTTTGTGACGGTAAAGAATTGCAAGAATGGCAAAGGGTTAGCAAAGAGATAGACCAATGTGATTGAGTAGAACGAGGTAAACATTCTCTCGTTCTCCCTAATCGTTCTGTTAAGGAATCATGTCTCTCTCCTTCTCCCAGCGCATCAAGCGTTTTTCCGTTGCTCTTTCCGCAACCGCTTTGGCCTGCAGTGCCGTGACCTTCTCTACCGCTACGGCCTCCGCAGACCCGCACCGCGGCGCCGACGCCGTGTTCTTCGGTGATTCTTTCTTTGCTAACCCCGGCTACAAGCAGGTGGCTGGCGTGCGGTCCGATCTTGTGCGTGCGGGCCTCAGCAGCATCGAGGGCAGCGGCTCGGAAGCAGGCGCTCCATCACCACAAGGCTGCCCGCAAGGAAAGAAGACAGTGGCCGCGGAGTACGGCAAGATCACGGGGCGCTCGGTGGCGAACTATGCCTGTTCGGCCGCCAAGGCTAGCGGGGGCTCCTTCCGGAAGGACTTTGATCAGCAGGTCGTTGGTGCCATTGCCAATAAACACCTCACTGCCGATACCAAGAGTGTCTTTGTGCAATTCGGCGCCAATAATCTGCAGGACATTGCTGTCTCGCAATTTAATAATGATTCCTACCGGCAGGCCATGGTGAATAACACGAATCGCATCCGTCAGGCTGCGCCGCATGCCACCATCACGTTTGTGGGGTACCCAGCTATCTCTGCCGCTAATGGCGCGATGTGCCCCGTGCGCTCTGGTACCAGCAGCGAGGTGGGTTTCAACATGGATGTGCTGGGCTTGGTTCGTTTGGGAGAGGACACCATTAACTCCGCGATGCGCACTGCGGCCTCCGCTGCTGGTGCCAATTACGTTGACCTCCGCCGCGCTTCCATCGACCACAACATGTGTGCTCCGGACTCTATTCGCTGGGTATCCGGCATCAGCGAGAAGTCCGTGACACACAATTTGTCCAATCACCTCACGCATGCCGGAGTCGATGGCGTCGCGCGCATTCTGAGCGCGCGTTCCTAAGCAGAGATAGAAATCCGCGCCTCACCCGGCACGGTCCGCCCGATAACTGGGTAGCCGGGTACCTCGCCGATGAGGAGGAGGCCACCGGAGGTTTGGGCATCGGCGAGGAAGACCAGGTCCTCTTCGCTCAAGTCCGAATCGAGGTGGGGGCGGACCCAATCTAGATTGCGGCGCGAGCCGCCCGGGATGAAGCCCTCCGCCAGGGCTTCCTTGGCGCCGTTCACCGCAGGAACAGCGGAGAAGTCGAGCTCGGCGCCGATACCGGAGGCACGGCACATCTTGTAGAGGTGGCCCAAAAGACCAAACCCGGTGACGTCGGTTGCTGCACGCACTCCTGCCTCCACCGCTGCCGCAGCTGCATCGCGGTTGAGCGTGGTCATGGAATCTACCGCGGCCTGAGAAACCTCACCGGTGGCCTTGTGCTTATTGTTGAGGATGCCCACACCAATCGGCTTGGTCAGCGTGATGGGAAGACCAGCCTCGGCGGCGTCATTGCGCATAATCTTGTCGGGGTGGACGGTGCCCGTGGCAGCCAAACCATAGGTGGGCTCCGGGGCGGTGATGGAGTGCCCGCCAGTAATCGAGATCCCTGCTTGGCTGGCCACATCCATGCCACCGCGCAGGACCTCGCGCAATATATCGAGGCTGAGCTTTTCGCGCGGCCAGCCCACGAGGTTGATGGCGGTGATGGGCGTGCCGCCCATGGCGTAGACGTCGGAAAGCGCATTAGCTGCTGCCACCCGGCCCCAGTCATAGGGGTCGTTGAGCATCGGGGTGAAGAAGTCCGCGGTGGAGATGACCGCCAGGCCGTCCTGGATGCGTACGGCGGCGGCATCGTCGCCGTCGTCAAGCCCCACCAGCACGTTGGGGTCCGCGGTGCCTACCAGGCCCGCCACAGCAGATTCGAGCTCACCCGGGGGAATCTTGCAAGCACAACCGCCACCGGCGGCAAAGGACGTAAGTTTAATGTCAGTCATAAGTACTACTTTAGCCCCGTGTAAGGTGAGCAGACGGAGGCGTACGTGTCCTGGTGGGCGCCCCGGTCTTCAAAACCGGTGAGGCCGAGTATCTCGGTCTGGCAGGTTCGATTCCTGTCCGTCTCCGCCATGAGCGCAGCTAGGAGGAACTTTGATGACTGACCCCCGCCGCTTCATCCCGAAGATGGATGAGATCCTCCAGTACCCGGCAGTGCGCACTGCGCAGGAGCGCAGTGCACCCCATAAGGTGCGCGCGATCATCGACGCCGTGCTTGCCGACGCCCGCTCCGGATCCCTCGACCCCACCCGCTTTCAGCAGGAGCTGGCCGACAGACTCGAAAGCGCACAGCCCTATTCCTTGCGCCGCGTCATCAATGCCACCGGTGTGATCATCCACACGAACTTGGGTAGGGCGCCATTGCCACCAGCCGCGGTGGACGCGCTCGCAGCCGCAGCCGGCTATACGGACGTTGAGATGGACTTAGACAGCGGTCAGCGCTCGCGGGATAGGGGACGCGGCGCGGTCGAGGCTGTCCTGGCCGCCTGTCCCGGCGCGGAGGACGCGCTGGTGGTTAACAATGGAGCATCCGCGCTGCTGCTGGCGACCGCCGCCCTGGCCCCCGGCAAGGAGGTCATCATTTCCCGTGGCGAACTTATTGAGATTGGTGCGGGCTTCCGTCTGCCGGAGCTCATCGAGTCCACGGCCACCCGCTTGCGTGAGGTTGGCGCGACGAACCGAACTCACCTGGCGGACTATGAGCGGGCCTTGGGGGAGAACACCGGGGCGATACTCAAGGTGCATCCCTCCAACTTTGTGATCAGTGGCTTCACGTCTTCTGTGTCGGTTGCTGAGTTGCGTGCGCTTACGGATGTGCCACTCATCGTGGATATCGGATCCGGGTTGCTCACCCCCGATGCGGTGCTGCCTGAGGAACCCTCGGCCAGCGAGGCTCTTCGAGATGGCGCAGACGTGGTGCTCTTTTCGGGGGATAAGCTTCTCGGCGGACCGCAAGCCGGCGTGCTGGTGGGAAAGAAGGAAGCGATCGCCGCGTGTAAGAAACATCCGCTGGCGAGGGCGGTGCGCATCGATAAGCTGCGGCTCAACGCCCTTGAGGCCTCCCTTGCCGCTCCTTCCAATGCCGTGCAGAATGCGCTGCACATCGACGCTCAGCGCCACCGCGAGCGCACCGAGAAGGTCGCTGCGGCGGTAGGCGGCGTGGTTGTCGAGCATGCCGGGCGTGTTGGTGGCGGCGGGGCGCCCGAGGTACCGCTGCCAGGCTGGGCTGTGGCGTTGCCAGAAGAGCTGGCCCGTCCGCTGCGGTTGGGCGAGCCTCCTGTGGTGGCGCGCGTGAACCAGGGCCGCTGCCTGGTGGATGTGCGCTGCGTGCCGGAGTCGCAGGACGCGGAGCTTATTGCTGCGATTCAGGCGGTGATGTAGGTGTACGTTGTGGCCACCGCCGGCCATGTCGACCACGGCAAGTCGAGCCTAGTCAAGGCGCTGACGGGAATGGAGCCGGACCGCTGGGAAGAAGAGAAGCGGCGCGGCCTGACCATTGACTTGGGCTTCGTGTGGACGAAGCTTGACTCCGGCGCCGATGTGGCTTTTGTCGATGTGCCGGGGCATGAGAAGTTCCTGGGCAACATGCTGGTCGGGGTGGGGCCCGCGCCGGTGGTGCTCTTTGTGGTGGCGGCCGATGAAGGCTGGCAAGCGCAGTCTACTGACCACCGGGATGCCCTGCGCGCCGTGGGAATCGAGCACGGAGTGGTGGCGCTGAGCCGCGCGGACAGGGCAGATGCCGCCCGCCGCGCTGAGGTAGTCGCGCAGGTTGAGACAGAGCTGGCTGGAACAGCGCTTGCCGACGCTCCCATCGTCGACGTCTCCGCAAAGACCGGCGAGGGCGTGGGGACATTACGCACTGAGTTGGACCAGGTACTCGCCGCTATGCCCGCGCCTGATCCCCAGGCGCGCGTGCGGTTGTGGGTCGATCGCGGCTTTAGCGTGAAGGGTGCGGGCACCGTGGTGACAGGAACGCTGGCGGCGGGGACTGTCTCGGTGGGGGATGAGTTGGAGCTTCATGGGCAACGCGTGACGGTGCGCGGAGTGCACAGTGAAAACAAGTCGGTGGATAGCGCCGGTCCAGTCACGCGCGTGGCCCTCAACCTTCGCGGGGTGGCCGCCGACCAGGTTCATCGCGGGGATGCACTGCTGAGCCCTGGGGGCTGGCGGGCGCTCGAAACCGTGGATATTCGCCGCACCTTTGGTACTGAGATGGCTGAGCTTCCCCAGAACCTCGTGGTGCACATCGGCACCGCGGGCGTTGGTGCCCGTCTGCGGCCATTAGGAGGTGAGTTCGCGAGGTTGACACTGGAAAGCCCGCTATCTCTCACGCTGCTTGATAGGTTCGTGGTGCGCAGCCCCGGCGGGCGACATGTAGCGGCAGGCTTCGAAGTCGTGGACATGCACCCGGCCGCGCTGAGTAGGCGCGGTGCAGCGAAGAAGCGCGCAGCTGAGCTAGAAGCCTTAGAGCCGACCAACCCGTCCGAGTGGCTCAAGCGCTGCGGCTACGCTTCGCGCGACGACCTCCTGCGCGATGGCTTTTCGGTGGAGGAAAAGCCGGCAGGGGT
The DNA here is from genome assembly GCF_030408555.1 of Corynebacterium aurimucosum. NCBI lineage: Bacteria > Bacillati > Actinomycetota > Actinomycetes > Mycobacteriales > Corynebacteriaceae > Corynebacterium > Corynebacterium aurimucosum. The sequence continues at coordinate 1,060,033 of NZ_CP047048.1, forward strand.
CATTGTTTTCCGCGAGTGGTGGATTGCCGCCCGCCAGGTAACCGCGTGGAAGAATGCCCTCGTTGAGGCAGTGGAAGCACATGCTGCGGCGAACCCGCTGTCCCCGGGGCTGACGAAGGCAGCGGCCATGGACGCGCTGAACCTATCGGAGCCGGCCCTGCTGGGGTTGGCGGTAGCGGCAGCCAAGCTCGAATCAGTAGATGGTGTGCTGCGCGTTCCCGGCAAGACCGTCGACCTTGGCCCTGCGGAGAAGGCAGTAGCTGAGCTCGAACAACGCCTGCGCGCTGAGCCCTTCGCTGCCCCGGAGGCAGAAGACCTCAAGGAATTGGGACTGGGCCCCAAGGAGCTCGCCGCCGCCGAGCGCGCCGGGCGCCTGCTCCGCCTGGCCAAGGGCGTTGTGCTTCTGCCTTCAGCTCCGCGTGCGGCTTTCGATGTGGCGGCACAGTTGGAACAGCCCTTCACCCTCTCGGCGGCACGTCAGGCCCTGGGCACGACGCGCCGGGTTGCTGTCCCACTGTTGGAGCACCTCGATGCCACCGGCGCGACCCGCCTAGTCGAAGGCAAACGCTTCGTGTGTGGGCCAAGGGAAAGAGCACCAAAGTAAAGGCACCATTTGCGGGCGGGTTTCAGAGAAATCCCAGGTCAATGAATTAGTGTAAGCGCATAAGGTGCCAGTTAAAAGGTGTCTTTAGGGGACGTGAAGGTACGCGAGCCGGTGGGCAGTGGTGAGGCAAGGGGATCCGCAGGCGTGGTGAACTCCCAGTCGGCATCAGGGTCGAGTGCCGGCGGGATGGCGGGATTGTTTGGGTCGAGCGGCAGCGGCGGGACCACAGGTGCGAAGAGCTCGGCAGACTGAGCCGGGGCAGCAGCGTCTTCGGGGGCGAGGGGAAGGTCCACTGCGATGCGCCCCGCGGCAGCATAAGCCCGAGCGACCAGGGAAGCACCTGATTGGGAGGCGGCCGCGAATGCGGTGGCCAGCGCCGGGGTATCGGAGAGTTCCCCGCACGGGCCGAGGACGAGGTTGTCGTGGGTGGCGAGGACGGTGTCGTCGAGAAGCGCAAGCGTCACGAAGAGCTGTTCGGTTCCCATCTCGCGCAGCTGATGTGTAGTGAGCTCTCCCTCCGCGACACGAACGAGAGCGCCGTGCCCACCGCTGAGCAGGGCAGTACCCGCTGGCTGATTGTTCGCGGGAATCATCCACGGGTCGAGCCCCAGAGCAACGGCCACCTCCACCTCACCGTCCACGATCTCGACGGTCGCATGTGTTGCTGCATTCATCGCCGCTGTGCGCAGCCGGTTCAGCGCTGGATACTCAGCGGACTCTTCGTCATCGAGCGCACCGAGAAAACCGAAATCCGAGCGGACGCGCCAGCCACCCGTAGTGGGGTCGGGGAGCAAGGACACGTCGACGAGCGCAGGCTGCTGCGCCAACCCCGGAATGCTCAACGCGGTAGAAAAGTTGACGTGCTCAAGAATCGCGACGTGCTCGACACCAAAATAAGACGGAGCCAGCGGATACAGCACCATGGTTGCGACAGTCACCTCGTGAGTCAGATGGGAAGCGATGGACTCCTTCCAAGCTTACGCAGAGGCCGGGTTAGACACGCTATAGTTTCCCACTATGGACTTAGCTACCATTGCCTTCGCTTTCAGCCTTGTGCTGCTGTCGGGCTTGTCGACGTCCATCGGAGGCGCCCTGGCCGTCGGAAAGCGGGAGCCAGGCCCGAAGTTCATGGCCACTGCTTTGGGGCTGTCTGCGGGCGTAATGCTCTACGTCTCCTTCATGGAAATCCTGCCGGAGGCCCTGAAGAAGCTAGAAAGCACCCTCGGGGACGAGGCGCGCGCCACCTGGACGATGATGGCGGCATTCTTCGCGGGTATTGCGATCATTGCCATCATTGACCGCCTTGTGCCCGAGGAGATTAACCCGCACGAGCCGGCCACCACCGAGGAGGACGCGCGGCGCAAACGGCTGATGAAGACCGGCATCTTTACCGCCTTCGCGCTGGCCATCCACAACTTCCCGGAAGGCTTTGCCACGTTTCTCTCAGGCCTCGAAGCCCCGGAGATCGCTATCCCCGTTGCCGTGGCTATTGCCATTCACAACATCCCCGAGGGCATTGCGGTAGCGGTACCTTTGCGCAGTGCAACGGGCTCACGCAAGAAAGCCTTCTGGTGGGCCACGCTATCTGGCTTGGCAGAGCCCCTCGGCGCCCTCATTGGCTTCGCGCTGCTGATGCCATTTATCGGGCCGATGACTTTCGGTATCTGCTTTGCCGTCATCGCCGGCATCATGGTGTTCATCTCCTTGGATGAGCTTTTGCCCACGGCGGAGGAGACCGGAGAACACCACTGTGCCATCTACGGACTGATCGCCGGGATGGCGGTCATGGCCGTCTCCCTCGCGCTGTTTATCTAAGGTCTATTTCACGCGCTCGGCGGTGGCCTTGACCGCCATGATGATGGTGACGATAACGGCGCCCAGAATAAAGCCGCACAACATCGACAAGCCGGTGTCCGCCAACCAGGCGAGGGCACCGTTGTTGATGCTCTCGGTCACGTGGTGGATAAAGCCATAAGGCTGTTCGGCGCCGAATTCGCTCAGACCCTTGACCACAATGTGGCCGCCGACCCACAGCATGGCGGCGGTGCCGATGATGCCGATGATATTGAGCACAATCGGCATGCCCTTCACCAAGGCGGTGCCCAGGGCGGAGTCACCATCGTGACGCTTGAGCAGGGCGACGCCGATGTCATCCATCTTGACTAGCAGCCCGACGGCGCCATAGACGCCCAATGTGAGGAGGACACCAACGGTGACCAAGGCGCCGAGGCGCAGCCAGAAGGGCTGATCAATGACCTCGTTGAGGGAGATCACCATGATCTCGGCGGAGAGGATGAGGTCGGTGGTGATAGCGGATTTCACCAGGGAGTCCTCGGCATCGGGGCCCTTTTCTTCCACGGTCTGTTCGTCCTTATCACCGCGGTGAAGGACAGCATGGAAGATCTTCTCTGCGCCCTCGAAGCACAGGTAAGCACCACCGCACATGAGGATAGGGGTGAGCGCCCACGGCGCGATCCACGACAGGATGAGCGCAATCGGCAGGATGATGACGAGCTTGTTGATGAGCGAGCCCTTGGTGATGCGCCAAATCATGGGCAGCTCACGCTGCGGCTTGACGCCCTGGACATATTGGGGCGTGACAGCGGCGTCGTCGACAACGACCCCGGCGGCTTTCACCGAAGTCTTTCCGGCCAATGCTGCCACGTCGTCGACGCTGGAGGCAGCGGAGCGGGCGATCAGGGCGACGTCGTCAAGCAGGGCAAAGAGACCACCGGCCATGGCTCACATCCTTTTAAGGTGGGGGAGAAGTACTCACCCTAGGTTACTCGGCAGGAACGAGCTCCACATTTTCTGCCCAAGTAAGGTCCATTCCCAGCGTGCGCAACCAATTCATGGCGTCATCGCCGTAGCGCGTGATGCCTTCGACGGCGGTCAGGGTCCGCTCCATGGCGCGCTCGGCCTCCTCGGCACTGATGAGGCCGTTGGAGGTGGCGGCGGCTAGCTCGTCAATATCGAGAACATCGACTGGCTCGCCAGAGGTGGAGACCAAGTCGACGTAGAGATCGCGGGTGGTCCACACGTCCCCGTCAATATCGATATCGGCAACGTCGATGTAGAAGTCCTGGTGCACATCGACGCCCTCGCGGAAGTGGAAGATGTTGGCGCGCAAGCCAAGGTCCGGCAGCAGCCAAGACTCGAGGTAGCCGAAGCGCGGGTGATTAGCGCCGCGGGCCATGTAGAGGCCAAAGTCGGTGACCCGGTAGGTGTCTACCTCGCGCTCGAAACCTTTCGGGTCGACGTTGATGTTGTCGGTGGTATTAAAGGTTTCTTGCTTGACTGGGTGCAGGTCTGTGCTCATTAGTTCACCTCGAGGTAAGCCGCGGTAGGTGGGAAGGAACACGAGGATTCAGCAGTGTTGACTGCGCCGGAGAGGACCGCCACGACGGTACCCTTGCCAGTCGTGGCACGGCCCGAGACCGTGGTTGGCCCATCGGTGTTGATGCCATTGTTGAACAGGGGAGTGGTGCCAAACTGGAAGGTGTCCAGGTTGAACCACTGAACGCGCATGGCGCCCTGCTCTTCCGCGGCGGTCGGGGTGCCCAGCGCGGTGAAGAGGAAGACGGTTTCGCCTTCACCTGCACCTGGGGCCGGCATATCGGTCGGGCCAGGCACAGCGATGGCGGAACCCACCGAATCGCCCTGCCCGCCGATGCACTGCGCGGAGACCGTGGGCCAGTAGAACTGGCGGAAGCCGGGGTTATTTCCCTCCGGCATGGCAACGCCGCCTTCGCCGCCTTCACCGGCGGTGAAATTAAGGGCGGTGAGGATGGCGCTGCGGGCTTCCTGCGGGATCCATGGCTGTGCCGCGAAAGCACGAACGCGCTCCTGCGTCTCCGGGGTGGGACGGCCGAGGCTGTCCAACGGGTTGCTGCTCTGTGGGATATTCACGAGCGAGGAGAGGTCGGGGGCGCCGGCGTGTGCGGGCGTGATGCTGAGTAGGCCCATCATCACGGCAGCAGTGAGTCCGGCGACGCCACGACGGGCGGAGCGGGAAGAGTGCTGTTCGGAAAAGGCCATGGAAAATCCTTGTGTGTGGGTGGGGGGCGTGACGGCAGAAACTAAATCACATGCGTCACAATAGTATCTGCTGCCACAATATTCACTTTTTTGATGTAGTCAACTCTCAATAGAGGACTACTGTGCGGTATGTCGGGTGTTGATATCAATTCGTTACATCCCGCAGCGCTCTGCGGGATCCTGCGCGATGCTGCACATCAAAGAGCTAGAGAGTATATTTAAGGGCCGTTCACATCGCTAACGCATCATGCTTTAAGGAGCACCCCACACGTGAGTAATACTGAGTTCCGTAACGTAGCCATCGTCGCGCACGTTGACCACGGTAAAACCACCCTCGTCAACGGCATGCTGGAGCAGTCCGGCGCTTTCGGCGACCATGGCGAACACTCGGATCGCGTCATGGACTCCAATGATCAGGAGCGCGAGCGCGGCATCACCATTCTGGCGAAGAACACCGCCATCCACCGCAAGGGCCTGGGCAAGGACGGCGGGGATCTCATCATCAACGTCATCGACACCCCGGGCCACGCCGACTTCGGCGGCGAGGTGGAGCGCGGTATCTCGATGGTCGACGGCGTCGTGCTGCTTGTCGACGCCTCCGAAGGCCCCCTCCCACAGACCCGCTTCGTGCTTACCAAGGCGCTGGAGGCGAAGCTGCCGGTCATCATTTGCGTGAATAAGACCGACCGCCCGGATGCCCGAATCGATGAGGTCGTTACCGAGGCCCAGGACCTGCTGCTGGAAATCGCCGCCGGCCTGGAAGATGAGGAAGCAGCAGCTGCTGCCGAGGAACTGCTGGATCTGCCGGTCCTCTACACCTCCGGCCGTGAGGGCAAGGCCTCAACCGAAAACCCAGGCAATGGCAACGTCCCGAACGCTGATGATCTGCAGGCGCTTTTCGACGTCATCTATGACGTCCTCCCTGAGCCCTCCGCCAAGGTCGACGCCCCGCTGCAGGCGCACGTGACCAACCTGGACTCCGATGACTTCCTCGGCCGTATCGCCCTGCTGCGTATCTACTCAGGCACCATCAAGAAGGGCCAGCAGGTGGCCTGGATACATTATGACGAGGAAGGGGAGATGCACACCAAGACCGTCAAGGTGGCAGAGCTCCTGCGCACCGTCGGCTTCCAGCGCCAGCCGGATACCGAGGCTATCGCCGGTGACATCGTGGCCATCTCCGGTATCTCCGACATCATGATTGGTGACACCATTGCGGACGTCGAGCGCCCAGAGCCGCTGCCGCGCATCAAGGTCGACGAGCCGGCTATTTCCATGACCATCGGCGTCAACACCTCCCCGATGGCAGGCCAGGGCGGCGGCGATAAGCTCACTGCCCGCATGGTCAAGGCTCGCTTGGACCAGGAGCTCATCGGTAACGTCTCCCTCAAGGTGCTGCCGACAGAGCGCCCGGATGCTTGGGAGGTTCAGGGCCGCGGCGAGATGGCCTTGTCCGTGCTCATCGAGAACATGCGCCGTGAGGGTTTCGAGTTGACCGTCGGCAAGCCGCAGGTGGTCACCCAGGTCATCGACGGAAAGACGATGGAGCCGTACGAGATGCTCACCATCGATTCCCCCTCCGAGCACCAGGGCGCTATTACCCAGTTGCTGGCCACCCGCAAGGGCCAAATGCAGTCCATGGATGTCCGCGAGGGCGACTGGGTCCGCATGGTTTTCCGCGTCCCCGCCCGCGGCCTTATCGGCTTCCGCACTCAGTTCATGACGGAGACTCGCGGCTCTGGTATCGCCAACTCCATCTCCGATGGTCTCGATGTTTGGGCTGGCGATATCAAGGCACGCCCGACGGGCTCGCTGGTGGCCGACCGTTCCGGCCAGATCACCGCCTACGCTCTGCAGCAGTTGGCGGACCGTGGTGACTTCTTCGTGGAGCCGGGCATGGAGGCCTACGAAGGCATGGTTGTCGGCGCCAATAACCGTGATGAGGATATGGATATCAACATCACCAAGGAAAAGAAGCTGACCAACATGCGCTCCGCTACCGCGGATGCCACCGTCACCCTCGCCAAGGCTCGGACCCTGTCCCTGGAAGAGGCGCTGGAGTTCTGTGGCACAGACGAGTGCGTCGAGGTCGGCCCGAACGTCCTGCGCGTGCGCAAGGTCGAGCTGTCTTCCACCGAACGCAAGCGTGCGGCCGCCCGCGCTAAGCAGCTCAACAAGTAACCACTGGGGATGCGTGGGGCGTCGTCAAGCGCCGCCCCAGGGTGGTAAAGAAGTACTTTCCGGAATTTGAGGTTGTGTGGAGTGGACCGTTTCCTGCCTCGGCTCGGCGTTATCCTCGCAGCCGCCCTGCTGACGGCCTGCCAGGCTAACCCTGGCCCGCCGCCGGTGGTGGACGAGGATGATCGCAGCGCCACTCCAACGAATTCCAGCACCACCGCCCCGCCACCTGAGGCAGCGCCCGAAGAGGACCTTCTGCCGAAGCGCAGCACCGTGGCCATCGGGGTTGACCCGCTGCGCGGCGGCCTCAACCCGCACCTCGTGGCAAATAATTCTGAGCTGGTCAACCAGATTGCGGAGCTAGTGCTGCCCTCTGCTTTCCACGGCACCGAGATGGACACGGATGTCCTGGAATCTGCCGAGGAGATCGAAGCCCCCGAAGGCGTTGCGATGCGTGTGCGCTATACCATCGCCGCGCCATCCCAATGGTCTGATGGCACGCCGATCAGTGGTTCCGACTTTAACTATTTGTGGTCCCAGATAACTCGCACCCCGGGGGCTAAGAATGTTTCTGGCTATCGGGCGATCTCGGCTGTGCGGACCTCCGGCAATGGGCGGGTGGTGACCGTGGACTTCGACCACCGCGTCGAAGACTGGCACAAACTTTTTGCCCATCTTTTGCCCTCCCACCTTCTAGAAGACAGGGATTTCGCCTCAGTGCTGGCCGACGGGATCCCCGCCTCTGCTGGGCGTTACCTCGTGGAAAGCATGGACCGCGGGCGAGGAATCATCACGCTTAATCGCAATGACCGTTTCTGGGGAGAAAATCCCGCGAACATCGACGTCATCCAGCTGCGTGCGGTTCGCGATACCGCGCAAGCGGTGAATATGTTGCGCTCGCGGCAGATCGGTTTTGCTGATTTCACCCCGCAACAGACCACCCTGGAGAGCCTGAGCCTGCTCAGCAATGTCAATACCGGTGTGGTGACACGGCAACGCCAGCTCCGCTTGGAAATGTCCACTGCGGAGGGCGCTCTCAACGAGCAGCCCCAGCGCCGCGCATTGGCTTCGCTTCTCGATACCGACCAGATTGCTCGCTTGGCCACCGGCCGTGCCTCAGAGCTGGAGCCTGGGAACAACCCCTTTGACAGTAACGCGGAGCTCGCCCCACTGCGGGAGCGGGCGGGACGCAAGCCCGTGCGCATCGGTGTGGATCCTCAAAATCCCACGGCCTTGGCGGCAGCCACCACCATTGTGGACGTGCTGCAAGCCAAGGCTATTGACGCGGAGGTCGTCACCGAACGCCTGACTACAATTACCTCGGATCTGCTTCCGGCGGGCAAGGTTGATGCCGTGGTGGCGTGGGATGAGAACGGCAGGGATGCGATAACCTTGGCCAATTACTTCGTGTGCGCAACGCCGACGCGCCCAGCGGCAACGCTGTCGGGATTCTGCCCAGAAAATTCCGCAGAGTCAGCCCTTGACATTCTTTCAGGCGAACTGGATTCCGAGGCCGCCGAAGAGCGGGTAGAGCACCTCAACAAGGAAGAAGTGCTCTTCATCCCGTTGCTCAATGAGGTGCGAGTCCACGCTTTGGGCAAGGGTATTGTTGGCCCCGGACAAAGCATTAAGGACTGGGATTCCAGTCTGATTAGCGCACCGCAGTGGAGGAAAGACGATGATTAAGGATCTCGCGGGCTACCGCGTCGTGGCTGTTCACGCTCACCCGGATGATGAGGTGCTCTTTACCGGCGGCACGCTGGCGGACTTGTCCGCGCGCGGCGCGCAGGTCACCGTGATTACCGCAACGCTGGGTGAGGAAGGCGAGATCATCGGCGAGCCTTACCAAGGCCTGGCAGAAACCGATCAGCTGGGAGGTTTCCGTGCTTGGGAGCTCAAGCACGCGCTCGACGCGTTAGGGGTCGAGGGCATTCAGCTGGGCGGATTTGGGCACTTCCGTGATTCCGGGATGGAAGGCTCGCCCTCTCACGAGAATCCGCGGGCCCTGGTGAACCGTGTGGACGAGGCCGCAGATTTATTGCGTAGCCACCTTGCTGCGCTGCGACCACACGCGGTGTTGACTTATGGTCCGGACGGCGGCTACGGGCACCCCGACCATATCGCCGTACACAAGGCCGTGCATGCGGCTGCCGAGCCGGAGCAGCGGATCTGGTGGGCCGTCTTCGAGCGCACCGCGCACTATCGCGGCCTCGAGGCTGTCACACCTCCCGAGAGCTGGAGCCTGCCGGACAAGGAGTACCTGGACAACTTCACCAACGCTGGCTGTGATATCACCTACGAGCTCACTGACGCGGCTCTCAGCGCTAAGCGTGCAGCGATGCTGGCCCACGCCACGCAGATCTGGCTTGCCGACGGCTCCCTCACCACCGTCAACCCGCACGCCGCCCAGGCAGGGCTCAAAGACCCTGCGGAGGTTCCCGCAGCCTATGCCTTGTCAAACTTGCTCACCATGCCTCTGCTGCGTCAAGAGTTCTACCAATTGGGACAGGGTGAACCACAGGATTCATTGCTGGGGGAGAAATGACCGAGCGCGCCATTCGCACTGATTTCTCCCGCGGCGAGCAAGTAGGGGGCCTAGTGTGGCTCGTCTTAGGCGCACTCTGCTCGCTGACTCTCGAGGTGGTTTATCTCACTGCTCGTCTGCCGTGGCCCGGCGAGTCCGGGATGGCCTTTCCCATCACCATCTTCATTGCATTCTGGTTCAACGGAGTGTTGACTCGCACAGCCCGCCTGTGGAGTGAGAATCCCTACATCGCCGGTGTGCCCGGGCTGGCGTGGGTGGGAGGATTTCTTGCGTTCATGCTGGGAGCCGCCATCGGTGACGGTAGCCTGCTGCCCAATAATATTCTCAGCCTGCTGCTGTTCGCCGCGGGAATCGCGGGTAGCGTTTGGCCATTTTTCGCCTCGGAGTAGCATACTGTTAGTCGTAGAAAACCCGTGACACACAGGAGTTTAAACACCTTATGACTTACACCATCGCGCAGCCTTGCGTCGACATAATGGACCGCAGCTGCGTTGAGGAATGCCCTGTTGACTGCATCTACGAGGGCAAGCGCATGCTCTACATCCACCCGGATGAGTGCGTGGATTGCGGCGCCTGCGAGCCGGCTTGCCCGGTGGAGGCCATCTTCTACGAGGATGATGTCCCGGATGAGTGGCTGGACTACAACGATGCCAACGCCGCCTTCTTCGATGAGCTCGGCTCCCCGGGCGGTGCAGCAGCTCTCGGCCCGCAGGACTTTGACGTCCCGATGATCGCTGCACTCCCGCCCCAGAACCAGGAGTAGAACATGAGCCGCACGCCGCTGGGAGACACGCTCCCGGATTTTCCGTGGAACTCGCTCGCCGGCGCCAAGGAGAAGGCCCAGGCGCACCCAGACGGGATCGTTGACCTATCAGTTGGCAACCCCGTTGATCCGGTCGCCCCTGGCGTGCAGTTAGCACTGTCCGCAGCGGCCGAGGCTCCCGGTTACCCACAGACCCAGGGCACCCCGGAGCTGCGGGAGGCCATCGCGAAGGCGCTGCAGCGCCGCTACAACATGAATGTGGACGCGGTGCTGCCGGTCATCGGCACCAAGGAGGCCATCGCCTGGCTGCCCACTTTGCTGGGCATGCGTGGCGAGACCGTAGCTTTCCCGACGGTGGCCTATCCCACCTATGAAGTCGGTGCGCTCTTGGCCGGTGCTAAGCCCCTGCGTGCGGACGATGACTTCGAAGACGCCTCGCTGGTGTTCATCAACTCGCCGTCGAACCCGACGGGCAAGGTGTTGGGCGTCGAGAAGCTGCGTGAGATCGTCGCTTGGGCGCGCGAGAACAATGCCATCGTGGCCTCAGATGAGTGCTACATGGGCTTGGGCTGGGATGATGAGAACCCGCCGGTGTCCATCCTGGATCCGCGCGTGACCGATGGGGACAATACGGGGCTTATCGCCATGCATTCGCTGTCCAAGAGCGCGAACATGGCGTCCTACCGCGCGGGCTTCTTCGCGGGCGATGCCAAGCTCATCGCGGAGCTATTGGAGCTGCGCAAGCACGCAGGGCTCATCGTGCCGGGCCCCATTCAGGCGGCCATGGTTGCCGCGCTTGACGACGACCCCTCCGAAGCCCTCCAGCGCCAGCGCTACGCCGCGCGCCGTGTAGAACTCATGCGCGCACTGACCGGCGCGGGCTTTAGAATCGAGCACTCCGAGGCTGGGCTCTACCTGTGGGCAACCCGTGGTGAGAACTGCCGCGAGACCGTTGACTGGCTGGCCGAGCGCGGCATCCTCGTGGCGCCGGGTGATTTCTACGGCCCAGCGGGCGAGCAGTACGTACGCATCGGCCTGAACAGCACCGATGAGCGGATTGCCGCAGCCGTCGCGCGCTTGGCTGAGTAAGTGGTCTTTCGCCCGCCGGCGCGGGAGGGGATTAGCCCGCGCAAGGTGATGCTCACTGGCATCGTGCCCGCCACTCCTACCTATTGGGCAGGTGAGGCGGGCGATTCCGCGTTTTCGCCTGGTGCCCGCTTAGAACCTGGCACTGTGCTTCCCGGTCCAACGCTGGCGTGGTATCACCCTCCGGCGCCTGCCGAAGAACCTATTCCCTTTGACTATCGCGTGGTGTATGAGGATGGGGACCTGATAGTCGTCGACAAGCCGCACTTTTTGCCTACGACGTCGAATGGGCGCATCGTGCGCGAGACCCTCCAGACCCGCCTGCGCGTGGACTATGGGGAGGACTCTATTGTGCCGCTGCACCGGCTGGACCGATTGACATCGGGGTTGGTGCTGTGTTCGCGTAATTCGCGCACGCGCGCTGCGTACCAGCAGCTTTTTCAGGAGCGGGCGGTGGTGAAGCACTACCGTGCTCGGGTGGCCGCGCCCTTCTCCTTCGACGGCACGGTGCGGCTGGGCATGCGGCGGGTGCGGGGCGAGCGCCAGGTCCGCGTGGATCCTTCCGGCACGCCTACAGTGACTCGGGTGCGCGTTCGGGGAACGGTGGCCGATGTCTGGCCGCTGACCGGGCACACCCACCAGATTCGCGTGGTGCTCAATCACCTGGGCCATCCGATCGTGGGGGATGATACCTATCCGGTGGATCGCGGGTTGTCCCTCTATGACTTTTCAACGCCGCTGCAGCTTTCCCACATTGCGATGAGCTTTAAGGACCCGCTTTCGGGCGAGAAGCGTGAGTTTAAGCTGTGAGATTGGGCGCTATTGCGGCGCGCATTTTAGTTTGCGCTGAGCGACGGACTAAACTTGTACGAAGTTTTATTCATCATAATTGAGCATTTTGTACGAAGGGCGTGTCCATGGCGGATCTGAGCTTTGCTCGCTTTGCCTCGAATCTTGGCCAGTTCATCAAGTTTGGTCTGGTCGGCGGCTCGGGCGCGTTGGTCAACATCGCGACCTCTATCGTGGCTGCGAAATGCGGTTTGGCCTGGTTTGGCGCTACGCCGCATGACGCGATGTTCAATCTCTTCGGCACACAGTTCCACGTGCGTTGGTTCATGCTCTTTTCCACGATTGCCTTCCTCGTGGCGAATACCTGGAATTACCAGCTCAACCGCATGTGGACGTTCAAGTCCGTCAACAAGGTGTCCTGGCTACGTGGCTTTTTCCCGTTCCTCATCACGGGTATCGGCGCCTACCTGGTCACGCTCGCGGTGCAGTACCTGCTGATGAATCCGACCTCGCCGCTGCAGTTGCCGCCGCATATTTTCGATGACTCGACGGGCTTCCGCACGATGTACTACTGGGCCAATGCCATTTCCATCGTGGTGGCGATGCCGATTAACTTCATCTTCAATAAGCTGTGGACCTTCCGCTCGAAGCCCAAGGCACCGGTCGTGGTCCACGAGACCGAGCCGGCTTAATATCGGCCCTTCGCCCCGCCCTTCCGCCCTGCCTGCCCTTCCGCCAACCCGCTTGCCCTTCCGCAGTGCACCTGCCCCGCGCCTGCCCTTCGCGCTCACCAGCGTTGGCCGCCGGGGACTTTTACATGCTGCGGTGAGCGGGAAGGGGGGCGTCGGCAAGCAATGCTCCCTTCGCGCTCACCGGGAACCTGGCGTGGAGGCGTGCCATCGCGCTGGTGAGCGCTTAGGGATGGAAGCTGGAGGCCCGCCCTTCGCGCTCACCGGCGTCTAAAAGAATCGCTAGTTCCCGCACACGGTGAGCGTGAAGGGAGATGGCAGCGGAACCGGTGCCAGCGGCGCAGCAGGTACTAATGTTTCGGCAGGTGGGAGGATCATAGCTGCGGGTTAGTGCGGTAATCGCCTGATTCTCCCTTTGCGCTCACCAGCGCCTGTAAAAACGAGAACCCGCCGTCCGCGGTGAGCGCGAAGGGCGGGAAGGGGATAGGCCGCGCAGTGCGGTCTAATCGTCGAGCTCGGCGTCGAGGCGGGCTTGGTCTCGACGGTGTTGATAGCGGCGGATGAAGGGTGCGAGGATGAGGACGGTGATAGCGCCAACTGCGGCGCCGGCTAGATAAGCGGAGGGAATGTGGCCGTCAGCTGGTGCATAGGCGTTGAATGCGGTACCCGCGATCATCGCGATTATCGGTATGAAGTAAATCGCCATCGCGGACCAATTACGGCCGACAAGCGGAGCGGCAACGCGTTTGCGCAGCCACGTAGTTCCGATGGTATTTCCTAAGACAGAAGGCACGATGACGAGGAAGCTCAGCATGCTCATCTGACCGGGGAGGACCCAGGCAAGGATGGCGGCGACAACGAACTCGAGGAACTGTGCAGGCGGCGCAGAGATGGCGTAGGCCTTGTAGAAAGTCTCGCGCTCGAATTCGTCGCGGGAAGCGCGGTCGATCTCGCGGAGCGTGTAGTTGGCAATGGCGTTAATCATGTTGTTCATCTCCAAAGACTTCTTCGACGGTTTTTCCTAGTTCGCGGCAGATGTCTAGCGCTAGGTAGACAGAGGGCGAGTAGTTGCCGCGTTCGATATTGGCGATAGTTTGGCGGGATACGCCGGCTCGTTCGGCGAGTTCGGCTTGGGACATCTCGAGCCAGCGCCGCCATTTGCGGACCATATTGTGATGCTCGGCCATGTGGCTTCCTTTACAGTATGTCGTGCTTGCGTGACCAAGTGTAAAGAATGCTTGTCATAAATTCAAGAGTTACATACACAAGTGCCATGTCCAATAGGGTTGCGTCACCACAGCCGGCAACGTCGGATTCCGTCCTTTGAGCTGCTCAAGCATGGTTTTGATGAGTAGAACGGCGTCGTCGAGGTGGTAGCGGATATCGTCAGCAGTAAAGCGCAAAACCGTATACCCATGAGCTACTGCTGCGTTCTGTTTCGAGCGATCTGCCTGAAACGCACGACTATGTTTGTGGTGCTCCCAGCCGTCGACCTCCACGATGAGTTTGCCAATCTTCAGGTCAAAGCGGTAGCCCGCAATGAGCGCGTTGTGCTCAGGAAAGATTCCGTCTGCGCTAAGGCCTCGACTGAGCTGGCGCTCCGGCACGCTGTCCGTACCGATGGGCGTGCGGCGTATCGTCTCTTTCAAACGCCGAGGGACCCGACGCATTCTCCACCGGTCATTGTCCAAACGCTCAGGGCCAGTCTTGCCGCGATAATTTTCTTCCAGCAGTTGTCTGCAGTTAGCGGCCATACGACGAGCTGCCCACAGCACCTGAACAACAGGCAGGCCATTTACCTTTGCAGTAGCCGCCAGGCGTGAATGTGTCACCCGAAAATTCTTGCCCTTGAGCGTGCGCGGACCTTCGGCTTCCAGTGGAAAGGTCAGCTTCCTCCCCAAGTGAATCTCCTGCGCGGTCTTGCCCGTGAAATGTATTCGACTGAGCCCGTGCGCCAGAGCCCGCGCCACAGCTAGCGGCGACCACTCGTCGCTATAAATCCCACGGTGCACGCGAAAGAGCGTCCCCGCGCGAAGCTTCCGCCTGATTGCCTCCTTGCTCAAGCCTTGCGCGCGAAGCTCCGCGGTCGTCCATGCCTTCATGACGCTCAAGGTATGCAGTGCTTAACGACGCGTCGAGGGTCAATTTCCCGCCTGTGGATAACTCAGCCCCGAGACGCTGATTTCGGCGGTAAAGGTTGTCGTGTCCGCAATTTAGGTAGTCTTACTTCCCTTAAAACCTCTTCGCGCTCACAGGCAGCCTTGAAAAAGCTGCCCGATCGATGTCGGTGAGCGCGAAGGATCGGGAGGGGCATTGGATATGACGGCTTCGGGGCCGCGTACCCTTCGCACTCACGAGGAGGCCTCGGCCGTTGTGCTAGCCATCGTTGGTGAGCGCGAAGGGGTGGAGCTGCGGTGTGAAGGCGCGTGCTTAGGGGATTATTCACGCGCTATGCCCTTCGCGGCCACGGGGGAGCGGGGAAGCAGCGCGACGTCGTGCGCCGGTGAGCGCGAAGGGAAGGAGGGGCCCGGTAGTGAGGCGCAGCGCGAGGGGGAGAGGGGCGGCGCGAAGGGTGTGGGCCGGCTAGCGGGCCTCGAGCTCCTCGGCCGTAGGTAGGGGCAGGCGAGACGTCGGGGCGATACCGCGGGCCTTGGCGTTGATGACACCTGCAACTGCGAGTACCGCGAACATAGTGGCGGCGGAGAAGAGTTGGATGCGGGCTGAGGCGTCACTAAGCATGAGCACCGCGATGGCTGCGAAGAGGGCTAACGCGAACCACGTGAGGTAGGGGTAGGCCCACATTCGCACCGGCAGTGGGTGGATGGCCTCGAGCTGGGGGCGCAGGCGCAACTGGCTCACCGCGATGAACACCCACACGATAAGCAGCGAGGCTCCAGCGGCATTGAGCATGAAGGACAGCAGCCACCCGGTATCCGCATAGTTCAGGACGACCATCACCGCGGAAAGAATGACAGACAGCGCGATGGCCGCAGTCGGGACGCCGCGGCGGTCGGTGGCGGCGAAGAGCTTGGGCGCCTCACCGCGGGAGGCCAGCGAGTGCATCATGCGCGAAGAAGCGTAAATCTGCGCGTTGAAAGCGGAAAGCAGTGCGAGAACGATGACTACTTCCATGATGGCTGCCGCGCCTGGGATTCCCGCGCGGTCCAAGACCATGGTGAACGGCGACTCGGCGGCCGACTGCGCGGAGCCGAGCGAGGAATAGGGCAGGAGAAAGGTGATGACGAGGACAGAGCCCAGGTAGAACACCGAAATGCGGGTAATTGTAGTGCGCACGGCGTTGACGAGGGATTTCTCGGGATCCTCGGATTCCGCCGCAGCGATGGCGACGACCTCGATGCCACCGAAGGCGAAAGCTACGGCGAGCAGGCCGGCGGCCACACCACCGAGGCCGTTGGGCATGAAGCCGTCGGCAAGAAAGACAGATGTGCCGATGAAGGTATGGCCGGGAAGCAGTCCGAAAATCAATAGTGCGCCGATAATGAGGAAAGCAATGATGACGGCAACCTTAATGAAGGCGAACCAGTACTCGAACTCGCCGAACAAGCGCACGCGCAAAAGGTTGATGGTTCCGAAGAGTGCCACGCAGATGGCAGCGGGGATCCAGGGCGGGCAGTTAAACCACGCGCCGATGAATCCGGCGGCGCCGGTGATTTCCGCGCCAAGGACAGCGACGGTGGCGAGCCAGTAAATCCAGCCCTGCGTAAAGCCTGCCCAGCGGCCGATGCCGTGCTCCGCGTATTCGGAAAAGGAGCCGGATGCGGGGATGACCGTGCCCATCTCACCGAGCATCTGCATGACTAGGATGGCAAGGAAACCAGCGATGAGGTAGGCCAAAAGGACCGCGGGGCCAGCGGCAGAAATGCCTACACCGGTGCCTAAGAAAAGGCCAGCGCCAATGGTGGAGCCCAGCCCCATCATGGTCAGGTGGCGGACCTTCAAGCCGCTGCCGAGTGAGCGAGAGGAGGAATCGTTTTGAGCAGTCACCTTTAGCATTCTAGGCCGCGGCTGTCGGCGGTAGGGCATCGAGGGGTGCCCGTGGCGCAGGGACGTGGGCGAGGGAATGAATCTGGGATCACGAAAGGCCCCCGCAGAAACGGGGGCCTCAAGCAGCAGCGCTTAGTTCTTGTGCAGGTCCTCGTTGAGAGCCACAGCCTCAGACTTCCAATCGACGGCCTCGACGGCGCCGGTCACGGAGTTGCGGCGCAGCAGCACGCCGGAAACACCAGAGAGCTTGGAGCCCTTGATGGTCTCGCCCTCAGACAGGCCTAGGGCCGCCGCGATCTTGCCAAAGACGGCAATCTTGGTGCCGGCGGTGACGTAGAGACCGGCTTCGACGACGGCGTCGTCGCCAAGCGAAATGCCCACGCCGGAGTTCGCGCCGAGCAGGCAGCGCTCACCGATGGAGATGACCTCCTTGCCGCCACCGGACAGGGTGCCCATGATGGAGGTGCCGCCGCCGATATCGGAGCCATCGCCCACGACGACGCCTGCGGAAATACGGCCCTCGACCATGGAGGCGCCCAGGGTGCCGGCGTTGAAGTTGACGAAGCCCTCGTGCATCACGGTCGTGCCCT
This sequence comes from Corynebacterium aurimucosum, assembly GCF_030408555.1. Classification (NCBI taxonomy): domain Bacteria; kingdom Bacillati; phylum Actinomycetota; class Actinomycetes; order Mycobacteriales; family Corynebacteriaceae; genus Corynebacterium; species Corynebacterium aurimucosum. The sequence continues at coordinate 1,077,320 of NZ_CP047048.1, forward strand.
CAGCGAGGTGGGCACCTAGGCGAACGCGGTCCGCGTCACCAATGCGCACGCCGGAGGGGACAACGTAGTCCACCATGCGCGGGAACTTATCGACGGAGTAGACGACGACCGGGCCGCGGGAAGCGAGGCGGCCGCGGACCATCTGGAAATCGGCAACCGCGCAGGGGCCGTAGTTGGTCCACACGACGTTGGCCAGCTTGCCGAAGATCCCGTCTACGTTCAGGCCGTGAGGCTTGACTGCGCGGTGGGAGAGCAGGTGCAGGCGCAGGTAGGCGTCGTAGGTGTCGGCGGGAGCCTCGTCCAGATCCTTGATGGAGGTCTCCACCGCGATGCGGGCGACGCCGCGCTCTTCGTCAGGGCCCACCAGATCAGCGAATTGCTGCGGAACCTCCTCCAAGCGCTCGGTGCCGCTGGCTTCTACAGAGATATCGGTGTGAACTGCGGGGAACCAGACGTCCAGGACGGTGCCGTCGTGGGTAATGGTTGCCAGGCCGCGTGCGGATGCTGAAGTCATAGGCTCACACCCTAGCAGTTACGCGTCCGCCGCGCGCCTTGAGTTACCCGGAAGTAGGTGGAATATCACAACCAGGGCCACGGTCAGGATGAGGACGGCGAGGACTTGGTTGCGGGCGGAGGGATCGAAAAGCATGAGAATTGTAAGACCCACCAGCGCCAGGGCGGTGATCCATGGCAGCCACGGGAAGCCCGGAACACGCAGCGTGGTGAGCTCTCCATTGGCTTTCATCTGAGGGTGCAGCTTGATGTAGGAAGCCACGATGAAGCACCAGATGATCAGCAAGCAACCGCCCACCGCGTTGAAGAGGAAGGCCAGAAGTCCCGGCGGGTTCCAGTACTGCAGAGCTACCGATGCAAAGGCGAAGACGATGGAGAGCACCACCGCATAAATGGGGGAGCCGGAGGCGTTGGTCTTCAAAAAGACGTGGTGCGCGCTGTGGTCCTTAGCCATGTCATAGACCAAGCGGGAGGTGGCGTAGATCTGCGCGTTGAAGGCGGAGAGCAGCGCCAGGGCAATGATCGCCTCCATGAATCCCGCGGCGAAGGGGATTTTCGCGGCCGCAAGGACCAACGTGAAGGGCGAGTCCGCGGCCACATCGGCGTCCTGGATAGAGCTGAAAGGCAAGGCCATGGTGATGACCAGAATGGAGCCGATGTAGAAGACCATGATGCGCACGATGATGGCGCGCACGGCAGTGGCCACGTTGTGTGCGGGGTCTTCGGACTCAGCTGCGGCAATGGTGACCAGTTCGATGCCACCGAATGCGAAAGCCACGGCGAGCAGGCCGGCAGCAAAGCCGGGGCCGCCATTGGGGAGGAAGTTCTCCGTAAAGTTGTGGCCCGCCACCGAGAGAACCATACCCGGCAGGATGCCCAGTGCCATGAGCACGCCGATGCCGAGGAAGGCCACGATGGTGGCAACCTTGATGATGGCGAACCAGAACTCGAATTCGCCGAAGCCGCCCACGGCGGCAAAGTTGACGATGGCGAAGAGAATTACGGCCACCAATGCTGGAATCCAGGGGTCTACCCCGAACCAGTTGGAGACGATTGCCGCGGCACCAGTAATCTCTGCGCCCATCACCATGACCAGCATGAACCAGTAAATCCAGCCCAGCGTGAACCGCGCCCACGGCCCGAAAGCCTGGCCCGCATAAGTGGAGAAAGCACCCAACGAAGGGCGGGCGGCAGCCATCTCACCGAGCATCCACATCACCAAGGCGATGAGCACACCAGCCACCGCATAGGAAATAAGGACGGAAGTGCCGGAGACCTGGATGCCCAGGCCGACGCCCAGGAAGAGGCCCGCGCCCACCGCGGAGCCGAGCCCCATCATGGTGAGGTGGCGGGTTTTGAGTTGAGTGGCCGCAGCCATAGGGAAATCACCTTCAACGCTGTTGATTGTTTGCAACGGGAAGTACTTTACGCAATGCACTAAGCAACCGGGGGCGCTAGCATGGCGGGTTGTGACTTTAAATCTCTTCTCCGATCCCATTGAGCTGACCAAGGCCTTGGTGGATATCCCCAGCCCTTCACACCACGAGCAAGCGATCGCCGCTGCGGTCGAAGAGGCTCTGCGTGGTCTGGACCAGAGCAAAGTAGAGGTGGAACGCTACGGTAACACCGTCTGTGCCCGGACGAATCGGGGCTTCGAAAGCCGCGTGGTCCTCGCCGGCCACATCGATACCGTGCCCCTGGCCGATAACGTGCCCCACACCATGTCGGAGGACGGCGCCACCATGTATGGCTGCGGCACCGTTGACATGAAGTCCGGCATGGCTGTCTACCTCAACGCTTTTGCGCAGCTGTACAACTCCGATGAGCTCAAGCACGATCTCACGGTTATTGCCTATGAGGGCGAGGAGGTCGCCACCGAATTCAACGGCCTGGGCCACCTGCAAAAAGATCACCCGGAGTGGTTGCAGGGGGACCTGGCGCTGCTGGGTGAGCCTTCCGGCGCCATGATCGAGGCCGGCTGCCAGGGCACCATCCGCGTGCGCGTTACCGCCCACGGTACCCGCGCGCACTCGGCACGCGCCTGGCTCGGCTCCAATGCGGCGCATACCTTGGCACCGGTGATGCTCAACGTGGCCAACTACCAGCCGCGCGACGTCGAGATAGACGGCTGCACCTACAAGGAAGGCCTCAACATCGTCCACCTCGAATCCGGCGTGGCCACCAATACCATCCCGGATGAGGCCTGGATGTTCGTCAACTTCCGCTTTGCCCCTGACCGCAGCTCCGAGGAGGCGCTGGCGCACCTGATGGAGGTCCTCGGCGAGCACGAGAACATCACCGTGGAGGTCGATGACATCGCGGGTGCAGCCTTGCCCGGTTTGGGCCAGCCGGCGGCACGCGCGCTTGTCGACGCCGTCGGCGGCAACGTCCGCGCCAAGTATGGTTGGACCGATGTGGCCCGTTTCTCCGAGATGGGGACCCCAGCCGTCAATTTCGGCGCTGGGGATCCGGGCTTTGCCCATAAGAAGGACGAGCAAGTGCCCGTCGTTCAGATCACCGAAGTCTCGACCGCACTCTTGAATTACCTGAAGGGATAAGACCACTATGACGCCTGAGCAACTGCGCACTCTGCGCGGACCTCTTCTCGTGCGCACTGCTGGAGAGCAGTCCTCCACCTTTGACCAGCGCCTGCTGCAGTCCGGTGCGGATCATGAGTGGCAGCACGCCGATCCCTGGCGCGTCCTGCGCATTCAGGGCGAGTTCGTGGACGGCTTTGACGCGCTGGCCAAGCTGCCCAAGGCCGTGACCGTCTTCGGCTCTGCGCGCACCCCGGAGGATGATCCGAATTACCAGCTGGGCGTTGCCTTGGGCCGCCGCCTAGTAGAGGCCAAGTACGCCGTTATCACCGGCGGCGGCCCCGGCATCATGGAGGCGGCCAACCGCGGCGCGCATGAGGCCGGCGGACTGTCTGTGGGCTTAGGCATCGAGCTGCCGCACGAGCAGGGCCTGAACCCCTACGTCGATCTTGGCCTGAACTTCCGCTACTTCTTCGCGCGCAAGACCATGTTCCTCAAGTACTCCCAGGCCTTCATCTGCCTACCGGGTGGCATGGGCACCATGGATGAGTTCTTCGAAGTCATGTGCATGGTCCAAACCGGTAAGGTGACCAACTATCCCATCGTGCTCATGGGCACCGAATATTGGTCCGGCTTGGTGGAGTGGATGAAGAAAACCTTGGCCGAGGGCGGGTTCATCAACCCTGAAGACCTTGATCTCTTCTTGATCACCGACGATATCGACGAAGCCGTCGCCCACATCTTGGCCGCGCACAAGGTGATGTCGGACAAGCGCTTGCGGGAGCAAGAAAACAAGTGACCCAAGCGCACAACCTCGCGCGGGTCATGGCGATTGTGAACCGCACACCCGACTCCTTCTACGACAAGGGCGCCACCTTCGAGCTCGCCCCCGCCATCCAGCGCGCTGAGCAGGCGCTTGACGACGGCGCCTCCATCATCGACATCGGCGGAGTCAAGGCCGGCCCGGGTGAGCACGTCGACGCGGCCGAGGAGATCGAGCGCGTCGTGCCCACCATCGCGGAGCTGCACTGCCGCCGCCCGGAGGCGCTGATTTCCGTGGATACGTGGCGCGCTGAGGTAGCAGAAGCGGCTATCGCCGCCGGTGCTGGTCTGGTCAACGACACGTGGGCCGGCTGGGACCCCGAGCTCATCGAGGTGGCTGGCCACCACAAGGTGGGCTACGTGTGCTCGCACACCGGTGGCGTGACCCCACGCACCCGCCCGCATCGTGTGCACTTCGACGATGTGGTCGCCGATGTCATCACCGAGACCACGCGGCTAGCTGAGCGCGCCGCCGACCTCGGCTGTCCGGAGGAGTTGACGTTCATCGACCCCACACACGACTTTGGCAAAAACACATTCCACGGTTTGGAGTTGTTGCGGCGCATAGAGGAGATCGTGGCGACGGGCTGGCCGGTGCTCATGGCCTTGTCGAACAAGGACTTTGTGGGTGAGACCCTCGACCGCGCCGTGGACCAGCGCGTCGCGGGCACACTGGCGGCAACGGCATGGTCGGCGGCACGGGGCGTGGCGGCATTCCGGGTCCATGAGGTGGCCCCGACGCTCGATGTCATTCGGATGACCGCCGCCATCCAGGGCCAGATGGCGCCCTTGGCGACGACCCGGGGGCTAGCCTAAGCCATGTCTGTCAGCGTTTCTGTAGTCATCCCTGCGCTTAATGAGGAGCGCACCGTCGCCCACGTGGTGCGCGCCTGCCTGGCGGACGATCCGTTAGAGGTCATCGTCGTCGACGCCGACTCCACCGATGGGACCGCAGCACAGGCAGCCGCGGCCGGGGCTCGGGTGTGCAATTGGCGCGACGTGGTGGAGGAGCCGCCGCAGCCTGGCAAGGGCGAGTCCTTGTGGCGCGGGGTGGCCGCGGCCCGGGGCGAGGTCGTCGTCTTCATCGATGCGGATTTAGAATCCGCCGCCCCCGGCATGGTGACCGCGCTAAGTGAGCCTTTTGTGGACCCCCACGTGCAGCTGGTCAAGGCGCGCTATACACGCAGCCTGAACGGTCAGCCCACAGGTGGCGGGCGGGTCACGGAGCTGAGCGCCAAGCCGCTTCTGCGCATGTTTTTCCCAGAGCTCGCGCACATTGATCAGCCTTTGGGCGGGGAGTATGCAATTCGCCGCGATGCGGCTGTGGGGTTGCCTTTCGTCGCGGGCTATGGGGTGGAAGCGGGGTTACTGATAGACGTCGCCAAGCGCCACGGCCCCCACGCCATCGCCGAAGTGGACCTGGGCACTCGCGCCCACCGCAACCGCCCGCTCCATGAGCTATCCCCGATGGCCGATGTAGTTTCGCGCACCATCCTCTCCCGCGCGGGCGTGGTCGGGCCTGTTACCCAACGACCGCCGCTGCTGGGTAAGATTTAGCGCATGTTGTCCTGGATGCTGCTGTTCGTTGTCCTCATCGCTCTCGTGATCATTGGTACATGGTTGTGGGGAACCCTTGTGGGGCGCGGAACTGTCATGGACGCACCCGACATAGCGGTGAGCACTGTTAATGAGAATCTGCAGGCTCTTGACGAGGGGCGTTTCGACGACCTGCGTTTCGACGTGGTCGCGCGCGGCTACCGTCAGGACCAGGTGGATGCCCTCCTAGCTGCGGTGGAGCGCCGTTTAAAGGCCGCGCCGGCGACATCGTCTGACGCTTCTTCCGAACCTTCGGCGTAGCCCTTTGACTCGTCCTTGGACGAAGCCGTGAGGGAGCTTGCGGGGAAGCCTGTGGGAACGAGCCTGCCGCCGTCGGCTGAAAAAGGGCTAGACTAGAGGGACGTACAAAACTCAGTCGAAGGAGACTCAATATGGCAGCGATGAAGCCCCGTACCACTGGTGGAGAGATGGAAGCGGTAGAGGAGTCCCGCAAGATTGTCATGCGCATTCCTTCTGACGGGGGTGGGCGCATTGTGATTGAGCTCAGCAAAGAAGAAGCAGCGGAGCTGGGTTCACTCCTCGTAGCAGTTTCTAGCTAGTCTAGGAGCATGCTTTCACATATCGTCGATATTCTGGCCGATCCCGCCGATGGCAGCGCCCTGCAGGGTGCGGATGATTTTTCCCGCCTCGTGTCGGAGACCGGCCATTCCTATGATGTGGCCAAGCAGGGCTACGTCACGCTGGCAGCTGGTGCCGGTTTGAAGCACCAAGGCGATGATGCTGCGATGGTCAACGCCCGCGAAACCTACCTGGCCATGGGACACTTTGCTCCCTTCGTGGAGGCAGTCACCGGTGCGGTGCAGGATTCTCTGGAGACCCAGGATGCGGCTGAACATGCGGCTGGCCTGAATGCGGACACCGCCCCTGCGCTCCTTGAGGTCGGCGCGGGTACTGGCTACTACCTCGCTCACACCCTTGATTCGATTGCGGGCGCACGCGGCGTTGGCCTGGATATCTCTACGCACGCGGCTAAGCACTTGGCCAAGTCGCATGAGCGAGTTGGTGCCGTGGTTGCGGATGTATGGGAGCGTCTTCCGCTAAAGGATGATTCGATTCACGCCATCTCGGTGGTCTTCGCCCCGCGCAATCCGGCGGAGTTCCAGCGCGTTCTCGCACCGGGCGGGGAGGTCATCGTGCTGACTCCACAGGCGGGCCATCTGGACGAGCTGCGGGAGCCTCTGGGCATCCTCGGTGTGGAAGAAGGCAAGGTGGAACGCCTTTACGCGCAGGCGGAAGGTTTCTTGGAGCAGGCAGCCGACCCGGTCGATATTTCCTTCCCCATCGTCTTGGATAAGGCCTCCATCGCCGCACAGGTCGGCATGAGCCCGTCGGCGCGCCACATCAGTCCGGAAGAGCTGGCAGAGCGCATGGCCTCCTTGCCGCAGTCGCTGACCGTGACGGCTCGCGCTCGCCTGGATCGCCTGCGCTCGGCCTAATTGCTGACGCTCCTTTTTAGGGCCTTCCTTCGCTGCGTCTCTTCGAAACCACCCTTCGCGCTCACCGGCAGCGCCCGCGGTGGTTGTTTGATGTCCGCGGTGAGCGCGAAGGGCGGGGTGAGGCCCGGCCTGGCTCGTTGTGGCTCTGACGTTGCGTGGTCTTGTCGGCGCTCGAAGGCATCTGCATCGACCTCCGCCTCAATCTCCTTTCGCGCTCACCGGCAGCGCCCGCGGTGGTTGTTTGAGAACCCCGGTGAGCGCGAAGGGTAGGGGGCGCATTAAAAAGAGGACCGAGACAACTCGGTCCTCCTCCTATATGCCGTCTCGCAGTCGATGCGATTAGGAGCGCTTGGTACCCTTGCGGCTCCACGATTGCTCAATGACAGCTTCGCCATCGGTGCTGACCTCGATGGCGGAGCAACCACCATCGAAGTAGACACGGGAGCTCATGGCCACCAAACCGCCGTCGACGAAGACCTCAACGCTGGCACCATCCTGAATGACGGTGAGGGTATCCGAATCCCCCTCAGCCAGCGGCGCTACCGCAGGAGCGGAGTCCTTGAAGTAGTTATCGAAGGCCTTGGACATGGAGCGGTCCAGACTGATTTCTTCACCAGTATGGCGAATGACCGCAGCGGTATCGCCAGAGCCGTCCTTCAGCGTCACGGTCACGCTCGAACCCGTAGGTACTTCGAGGACGCCCGTCCAAGACTGTGCGTAATCCGAAAGCTTTACAGCATCCGGCAGCCCCTCCGCCGGGGTTTGGAACAGCACGCCGTCCTGCAGCGTCACCGCGCGCGGCAGGGACAAGCTATTAGCCCAGCCCTCAGCCTCCCACGTGGGGTGCTTGGTGGCATCATCGCCGCGGCCGTTGCCGTTGAGCAGACCGAGGATGACTGCGCGGTCGTAGCGGCAATCCTGCGGAATTGTTCCGGTCGTGGTGTTGGTGTTGCGCGGGCGGGAGAAGTCATGGCCAAAGTCCACGCGCTGGAAGCCCTTCGCCACGGTGAACACAGTGCCATCAAGGCGGCCCACGATATATCCGGAGACATCGCGGCCCTCGCGTTCCAAGGTCACGAAGAGAACGTCGTAAATTTCCCTATCCACCTCGTCGCGCAGGCGTACCAGACGCGGTGAAACCACCGGCGGGATGGGAGAGGTGGCCGGAACTTCGCCCTCCTTAAAGCCAGGATCACCATCGAAGCTCAAGGGCCCGAGAAGCGTCCAGGATTCGCCATTGGGGCTGTCCAGGATCACCGGTACTGGTGCATCGGAATGCCCGGTTAGCGCCAGCATAAGCCAGCCATCGTGTCCCTCTTCGCGGTCTTCCTTGGCCCAGTCCGGGACCACGGAGGGCGAGCGGAAGCGGTCATAATTGGTATGGGCGCCTACGGCTTCCCCGAAGCGGACAACGTCTGGGTCGAGCGCCGAAGGGTCATCTGACACGATGCATTCATCGGCGTAGTCGGTGTAGCGCGCCAAGCGCACGCTAGTGCCGACCGAGGTCACCGAAGTGAAATACAGGTTGAGAGCGTCCTTTCCTTCCGCCACGGATCCTGCACGCAGCGATAGCTCGCCGCCGACGGTGGCGAGGACGTCGTCGCACTCCAGCCACTCGAAGGCCGTTTCCTCAGAGGTGGAATGGCCCCAGCGCGCAGGCTGGCCGGCATCAGGACGGTACTGGTGGAACAAGTGCCAGGTATGACCGTCCCGAACGATTCCTGCGGGGGCGTCGAGGATCCCGCTATCGGGAACGAAGTGAAGTTCTGGGCGATGGTGCGTTTCTTTATGCGTCACGGCAGTCCTTCCTACATTAACGAGCGGTAAATGTCCACGGTCTGCTGCGCGATGGTAGCCCACGAGAAGTCCTCGATGGCGCGCTGGCGGCCGGCGGAACCGAATCGTAATGCCAGCTCTTTATCGGCGGCGACACGGTTCACAGCGGCAGCCAGATCAGCTTCAAAGGTGGCTTCGTCATTTGCGTCATAGTTGACCAGAACGCCGGTTTCGCCGTCCACGACGACCTCAGGGATGCCACCCACATTGGAGGCCACAACCGCGGTGCCACAGGCCATTGCCTCAAGGTTGACAATCCCCAGCGGCTCATAAATAGAGGGGCACACGAAAACCTCCGCACCGGAGTAGACCTGCTTGATCTCCTCGCGCGAGAGCATGTCCTTGACCCAGTACACGCCGTCACGTTGCGCGCGCAGTTCCTCCACGAGGGCTTCGGTCTCTGCCGCAATCTCCGGTGTGTCCGGCGCGCCAGCACACAGCACAAGCTGAATGTCTGCATCAAAGCTCTGGGCAGCCTTGAGCAGGTGCTTGACGCCTTTCTGCCGAGTAATCCGGCCCACGAAGGCAACGATGGGACGCTGCTTGTCGACGCCCAGCTCATCCAGCACCGTGGATTCACCCGGCTGCCAGACCTGAGTATCAATGCCGTTAAGGACTACATGGACCTTGTCGGCGTCGATGCGGGGGTAGGCATCCAAGATGGAATCTTTCATCCCGGCCGACACGGCGATGACGGCATCGGCATATTCCATAGCGTTCTTCTCGGACCACGAGGAGATCTCATAGCCACCACCGAGTTGCTCGCGCTTCCATGGGCGGTGCGGTTCGAGCGAGTGCGCGGTGACCACGTGGGGGATGCCGTATAGGCGGCCGGCAAGGTGGCCACCTAGACCGGTGTACCAGGTATGGGAGTGAGCCACATCGATATCAGAAGCGGCATTGGCCATACGCAGACCCGTGGAAAGCGTCTGCACGGCGGCATTGGCCTCCTTCAACGCAGGATCAATGCCATGTACAAAGACGTCCTTCTCATCGCGTTCAGAACCCATGCAGTGCACAGAGACATCAATAATCTCACGCATGAAGCGCGTGAGCTCTGCAACGTGGACGCCCGCTCCGCCATAAATCTCTGGCGGATACTCCTTAGAAAATATTCCGGCTCTCATACTCGCCAGAATACGGATTATCCACAGCTCGCGCTAAACCTTGATGGACAGGTCGGTGCGGTGGTTCGTCGGAAAGCAGCGGGCGAGGTGTGAGGTGGACAATGGGGGGTAGAAACAAACGCACTTCTTCTGCGCGATCCAGAAAACGTCTATAAATTGGGTGGTGTGAGAAGCCTTCCTAATGTCCTTGCTATTGTCCTTGCCGGCGGCGAGGGAAAGCGCCTCTTTCCGCTGACGGAAGACCGCGCTAAGCCCGCCGTTCCTTTCGGTGGTTCCTATCGCCTGATCGACTTCGTGCTGTCGAACCTTGTCAACGCCGGATTCCTCAAAATTGCTGTGCTGACCCAGTACAAGTCCCACTCTCTGGACCGCCACATCTCCCAAGCGTGGAACCTGTCTGGTCCGACTCCGCAGTACATCGCTTCCGTGCCCGCTCAGCAGCGCCGCGGTAAGCGCTGGTACAACGGTTCGGCCGATGCGATCCTGCAGTCGCTGAACCTCATCTATGACGAGAAGCCGGATTATGTCATCGTCTTCGGTGCTGACCACGTCTACCGCATGGACCCAGCGCAGATGGTGGAGGAGCACATCGCGACTGGCCTGGACTGCTCGGTGGCGGGCATCCGCGTCCCGCGTTCTGAGGCTTCTGCCTTTGGCTGCATTCAGGCGGATGGGATGGGTACGATTACGGAGTTCGTCGAGAAGCCTGCCAATCCTCCGGCGACCCCGGACGACCCGAACATGACCTACGCCTCCATGGGCAACTATGTCTTTACCACGCAGGCGCTTATCGACGCTTTGCTGGAAGACGAAAAGGATGAGGACTCCGCACATGACATGGGCGGCAACATCATTCCTTATTTTGTGGAGCGTGGGCAGGCGCATGTTTATGACTTCATGGCCAATGAGGTGCCCGGTGCCACGGAGCGTGACCATGGCTATTGGCGTGATGTTGGCACCATCGACTCCTTCTATGAGGCACACATGGACATGATTTCGGTGCACCCGATTTTCAACCTGTACAACCGTTCGTGGCCCATTCACTCCACGGATGATTCCAATTTCCCGCCGGCGAAGTTCGTGCAGAACGGTATTGCGCAGTCTTCGATGGTGGCTCCGGGCTGCATCGTCTCCGGTGGTACGGTGCGCAACTCCGTGTTGGCTTCAGACGTGCACGTGGCGGATGGCGCGACGGTGGAAGGCTCCGTCATCCTGCCAGGCGTGCGCATTGGCCGGGGCGCGGTAGTTCGTCATGCCATCTTGGACAAGAACGTGGTGGTCAGCGACGGGGCCATCATTGGTGTTGACCGCGAGCGCGATGAGGAGCGATTCAAGGTGTCTGAGGGCGGCGTGGTTGTCGTGGGCAAGAACGTAAAGGTCTAAGCCGCGAGACAGCGCAGCGCCTTAAGCGGGCGTGTGGGTGGATTGAAGTCCACTCCACGTCCGCTTTTCGTGGTTTTGGTGGTGCCGACGAGTCCCGGAATGCTTCAGGAGCTGCGTAACAACGCCCTGCAACACCGCACCTTTCAGTACACTCCCTTCGCGCTCACCGAGAGCGCGCAGCCCGCCTAGAGAAGCCCCCACGGTGAGCGCGAAGGGTGGGGGAACGGAGAAGGAATAAAAAGTCGGCGCCAAAAGGACACCGGCGACACAGGGCGGGGTTTAGCTCGGAGACGTATCAGTGGCTAAACCAACGGTGCCCTAGATGACGAAAATCTCCGTGCCGATCGAAAAACGGGCGATGGTTTTGGCAGATCGGGCAGTTTCAGAAGGCGACTACAGCTTGGTGATGAGTGTTAGGCCCGCCCCATACGGCAGGCGAGTGACGGCAGCACCCTCGAGAGAGCGAGCGTATTCGTCGGCTTCGCGGGCGGCGGCGGTGTCGCGGTCGGTGCGGGAGGGGTCGGCGACGGTGCCGTCGAGAAGCGCATTGGCCAACACCAAGGTGCCGTGCTGATGCAGTAGAGGCCAAGCGGCCTTGAGCAGCGCGGGCATATCGAGCGCTGGGACCTCGGCGTAAATCACCTGGTAGGTGTCATTGGCTAGGCGGCCCATGATGTCGAGGGGCCGCGAGGGCAAGAAGCGCCCACGGCTAGGGGAGTAGCCGGCCTCGCGGAAAGTTCTCTTGGCGCTGGCCTGGTGCTCGGCTTCCGGGTCAATGCAGGTAAGGATTCCGTTCTCCGGCATGCCGGCGAGCAAGTAGAGGCCCACGACGGATGCTGCGGGAGTAATCGCTACCGCTTGCGGGCGGGAGGTGGTGCCGGATGAAGCCGCCGCGAGCGTGCTGAGCAGCTGGCCGGTGGCTTCATCCGGGGCCGGCAGGCCGTACTCCTCCGCATGGGCGCGGGCGCCGGCGAGCACCTCGGAGACCTCGCTGGTGGATTCGATATAGGTACGCATTGCGTCATAAGCCGTAGTAGTCACAAAGAAAACCATAGTGAAATCGCCTCAGCTGCGTGCCGAGAATCGCCCGCAACTCTCATCAGCTGTGACGCAAGAAGCGCATGTAAGAGGTGTGACGGATTCACAGGCTGCTCACAGGGCCGTGGCTGGAGTTTCGACGCGCACTATAGAAAGATATTCGCCATGACCACACAGCAGCGCGAGTTTGAGCATGCTCACCGTTCCACCGATTCCTCTGCCACTGACAGCCATGCTGTCAGCGCTGAAACTGAGGAGTTGACCGGAACCGCTGCATTCGACGCCGGCCAGGCCGAGATGCCTTCGTGGAGTGAGCTCGTGGCTGAGCACGCCGATGATGTCTATCGCTTGGCGTATCGCCTGTCTGGTAACCAGCATGATGCCGAAGACCTCACGCAGGAAACCTTCATGCGCGTCTTCCGCTCCTTGGATAAGTACCAAGCAGGAACCTTTGGGGGCTGGCTGCACCGGATTACCACCAATCTCTTTTTGGATATGGTCCGCCACCGCTCCAAGATCCGCATGGAGGCGCTGCCGGAGGATTATGAGCGTGTCCCAGGTACAGATATGACCCCGGAGCAGGCCTACTCGGTGGCCAACCTGGATCCGGCGTTGCAATCAGCCCTGGATAACCTGGCGCCGGACTTCCGTGTGGCGGTGGTTCTCTGTGATGTCGTGGGTATGAGCTACGACGAAATCGCTGAAACCCTCGGCGTGAAAATGGGTACTGTGCGTTCGCGCATCCACCGCGGCCGCTCCCAGCTGCGTGCCGCGCTGGAAAAGGAAGCCCAGACAAACGCAGACACGCGCAGCCTGCTGCGTACCCGCTAGACTGGGCAGCGTTTGAATCATAGAGGGCTAGACTCCCGCAGCTAAGCGCTAGGCCACTGCAGAAGAGCATGCACTGAGGTGAGGTGACGTTGAGGTGAATGCAGAAGGACATAGCAGCGACGGGCATTCCCTGAGCCTGTCCGGGTTCTTCACCGAGGCCCAAGCCAAAGTCCGCGATAAAGCAAAGTCCCGCGCCCAGCGGGCAGATACTATCGGCCATTTGGGGCCCGAGGCGGTCGTCGCTTTTGTCGACGGCGAAATGCCGGCCAAATATGCCCACCGCGTACGCATCCACCTCGTGCACTGCCCGGAATGCCGGGCGGAGATTCACCACCAGCGCAACGCCGCCGAGTGGGTTCGTGAATGCAGTGTGGAATCCCATGTTAAGGCCCCGGATTCCCTCATGGCGAAGCTCGCGGGTATCGCCCATCAGGGCATAGGGCCCGGGCCGGATGCGGAAGCGCCCGCGCACCAGCCACGCCAGGATTTCCTGGACAAGGTGGAAATGGTGGTGCGCGCCATCCGGCATAACCAGCGGGGCTAACAAGAGACCGAAGCCTCCCGCGCGCCCGTCGCCCAGTCACCACTAGCTAAGTAGTTAAGATAGTTTCGTGTTTTCCTCAATTGGTTGGGTAGAGATCCTCGTCATCGTGCTGCTGGGGCTGGTGATCATTGGTCCCGAGCGCCTGCCCGGCGTGATTATGGATGTCCGTGCGGCTATCTACGCGGCGCGCAAGGCCATTGCCAACGCCAAGGCGGAGCTCAACGGCGAGATGAGCGGTCTCGGGGCGGAGTTCGACGATCTCCGGGTGCCTTTGAGTCAGGCGGCGGAGTGGACGCGGATGGGCCCGCGCGGGGTTATCACCAAGGCGCTTTTCGACGGCGACGATTCCGCCTGGGATGACTTCAACCCGAAGAAGATGGCTGAGGACATCAAGAAGAGCACCAGCCCGTATGAGCACGATGCGGATATGAACAACCAACCCGCGCACACGCAGCAGGGTCCGGCGCAGCCAGCGCCGCAGCAGACCCCTGGCCGGCCGACTTTTGATTATTCGGAGGTCTACCCGGACCTGAACGCCGGAGTACAACAGCCGACGGGGGAGAAGGCGACTAAAACGACACAGCCCCCGCGCGGTGGGAATGCGCCCACCGGCGAGGGCAGCTCCTCCTGGGAGGATGTCACCTAAAGGCTATTTAGCCTTTGCGGGTTACACCCAAGCCGAGCTTCTTGCCCACGAGGGAATCGGAGCGCACCGCAATGGAATCCGTCACCTTGGTGATGGCTTGGGTAGCGGGGGAGTCGGGCGCGGAAATGACGATGGGGATTCCGGCATCGCCAGCCGCGCGCAGGCTCGGATCGAGCGGAATGCTGGCCAGCAGGGGAACCTCGTGGCCCAGCAGCACGCTGAGGCGCTCGGCCACCACGCTGCCGCCGCCGGAGCCGAAGATGTCCATGGTGGAACCATCCGGCATGACCATGGCACCCATGTTCTCAATCACGCCGGCCACGCGCTGGCGCGTTTGCTGGGAGATGGAACCGGCACGCTCGGCCACCTCGGCGGCGGCCGCCTGCGGCGTGGTCACGATGAGGAGCTCCGCATTAGGGATGAGCTGGGCTACGGACAGGGCAACGTCACCAGTACCCGGTGGCAGGTCCAGCAGGAGCACGTCCAAGTCACCCCAGAAGACATCTGCGAGGAACTGCTGAAGTGCGCGGTGGAGCATCGGCCCGCGCCAGACCACGGGCGCATTGCCCTCCACGAACTGGCCAATGGAAATGTGCTTGATGCCGTGGGAGATGGGGGGAAGCAGCATTTCGTCGTCAAGCACTGTGGGGCCCGCCGTGGAACCCAGCAGGCTGGGGACGGAGTGGCCGTAAATATCGGCGTCCACGATTCCTACCTTGAGGCCCTTCTTGACCAAGGCCGCGGCAAGGTTCACCGTGACGGAAGACTTGCCCACGCCACCCTTGCCGGAGGCCACCGCAAAGACTCGGGTAGTGGACTCCGGCTTGGCAAAGGGGATCTCCGGCTCGGCTTGGCCGCCGCGCAGCTTCTGCTTGAGTTCTTTACGCTGCTCGTCGCTCATCGGCGTCATGGAGATGCTGATGTCGCCGACACCGTCGAGCTCTGCGACGGCCGCGCGGGTATTGGACTCGATGGTGCCCTTCATCGGGCAGCCGGCGATGGTGAGATAAAGCTCGATATCCACGTCCGAACCGTTAACAGTCACGGACTTCACCATGCCGAGCTCCGTGATGGGGCGGCCGATTTCTGGGTCATCGACGCGGGTGAGCGCGTCGCGAACGGAAGATTCAGTAATAGCGCTAGTCATAACGGGCATTAGTCTAGTCACGTGCTATCGGGGAGAGCCACCCCGCCGTCTGGCCAGCGGGGCGTGTAAAATTCAGCCAGATGCTGCGGCCCAGCGCTGCGGACTTTGGACCCTGAAGAACAGCGACATGTGTGCTCGACATGTCCAGTTGAATAGAAAGAATGCGCCTGATTCTGATGCCCCGCCTTATTGCACATTCCCGCACCTTCGCCCGCATTGTTGGGGTGGCCTTGGTGGGGGTTGTGGGGGCGTCGTTAAGCGCCTGCTCTGGGTATGAACCCAAGCCGGAACCGAACCCAGTGAACTCGGCGCCGATCACCATCATGATTGATCCGACTTCCCATGAGCAGCGCGTGCTGGCGGAGATCTATCGCCAGACCCTGCGCGATGAGGGACGCGCGGCTACCGTTTCTCAGAAGCCAATGCTGGTGCGCCAGGGAGGGGAACATGTCAGCGGGGTAAGCACTAATGGCAACTTCTTCGTCGGCTGCACGGGTGAATTCTTAAGCGTCTACAACCCGGAGGAAGCCCGCGCGGTTTCCAAGGACTACGTGGCTGCCAAGGAAGAGGGCACCAAGGGGGTGGACTTTTTGGAGCGCACCCACGTCGCCCTCATGGCCTCGCTGCCGCCAGAGGTCTCCGTGGTGGAGCCAGCCGGTGCTGAAGGTTGCCCTAGCTCTAAGCCGGAGCTTCCACAGAATTACGTCGTGGTCTACCAGGATGGGCTATTCAACCGCGATGAGAAGCTGGAGATAGCCTCCTTCACCAAGTTCCTCACCACGCAGGATCTTGATGAAGTCGTGCAGGAAGTGGAAGACTCCGAGGACTTTGAGGCGGCCGTGCGTGCCTGGATGGAGGCCAACCTCATGCAGAACCTCAACGAGGAGGGGGACTCCAACTCGTCCGGCGGCTCCGACTTGGTCCACCAGGAATCCTAGAAGAGAAAAACTAGGGGGCGCAGTCCTCGGCACCAGGGGGACAACCTAGGACTGTATAAAACGGCGCTGAACGCGCCTAGCTTGGCGACGCCTCACAGCACCGCCCGCCCTCTACGTGCAGAAACCGGAGAGTATCTCACAGAGCTGGCAATTCTGGGGAATCTATAATTGCCATATAGTTAAGTGCTTATTTTTAAAAATTGCAGGTAAAATCCTTTTTTATTGCGATTTTATGTGTGGGAGGGTATTATTTTTAGGGTTCACCTGCCTTTTTCCTGTCAACTCTGTAGGGAATCTGTGAGGAACTGTCTTGAGAAGTCTCCGTGGCTTTTGGGTTTCCGCACTGTGGGGTGGAGCAGGGTACTGCATTTGAAAGGACCTAAGGAATGAATGCATCAAGGAACGGCGCCGCTCAGCGACGCTCTTCCCGTAAAGGAGTGGCAGCTCTTTCTGCTATTACACTCGCGCTCAGTGGGTTGAGCATCACCTCTTTTAACACGGTGATGCCCGAGGCCACCGCTGCGACGCTGAGCGGCGGCATCCGCGACAAGTCCGGCGCGGTGGAGACCGACGCCCAGAAGCCGTCCGACCTGCCGGCCGGTTCGTGTGTTGTTTCAGAGGCCAACACCGATAATCACAGCCAGGCTGGTTTCAGCTGGAACACCCGGGAGCCGGGTTCGGACGGTGACAAGACCTTGTGGGGCCTGAGCGTATCCTTTGATAACTCGAAGGACCGCACATTCGCCGATTGGTACTTTTCCAATGCGGGGAACCATGGCGCACTCTTGGATACCGGCGAGGTGCCTTCCATGGAGGCCGGCCAGACCTTCCTTGACGAGAGCGTCACTCACAAGGCCGACGAAAGCATTGAGATTACTGCTTCTCGCACACAACGAAACCTGAATCTCTACGCAGAGCTGACCGATGACAAAGTCAAGCAGTTCGCTTCGGCCACTGCCGACAATCCCGTGCGCTACGCCTGACAGGGTAACTACACGAAGGACCATTCTGGCAATCTCTATGCCACGCGAGGTCCCAGCTCGACATTCAACGCTGTTGTAAACCCGTGGCCGAGCGAGAACATCGAATGTAACCCGATCACGGTGTCGTGGGAGAACTGGGAGAAGCACGTCATCGTGCCCGGTGACGAAACCAAGGTCGGCACGATCAACGTTCCTCCCGTGGAGGACGAAGGCGAGGACGATTCTATGTCCCGCATGGTCGTAGAGGCCTACGACGGCAACGGCAAGTTCATCGGCACCACAGACCCGGCAGCGTCGGGCGGTACGCAGAACCTGCGTATCGACGAAACGACCGGCGACATCTACTTCACCTGGCCGGAGTACCGCGGTACTGACTTGGCGACCGACAAGAACGTCAACTTCTCCGTTCTGGCGAAGCCGCGTACCGTTGAGGAACTGCAGGCTGCTGTTGAGCACAACAGCTACGGCGCAGGTAAGGCCTTCGACAGTTCCAACTCGCTGGACCGCTACAGCAAGGCGAACGTCATCGACTCTAAGGCGTTCTCGCTGGATGACACCGAGTACCACGCCCCGAAGTACGACAAGACGGACTTGTCGATCATCTCCGGTGTCGATAGTGCTACCGGCCCGATCGCGACCGAGCCGCAGAAGGTCACCTTCACCCAGACCCCTGACCTGATCAAGGAATTGGCGAAGGAGAAGGGGGAGAACGGCTACGAGGCCAAGGTCACCCTGGACGAGAAGTACGTCTACGAGGGCTGGACCGTCGAGATGGACGAGGACTACAACGTCACCGTCACCGCTCCGGAGAACCCACGTCCGGGCACCTTCGCACGCCCGAAGATCACCGTCGAGTACTCCAACGGCTCCACCGATGAGCTCGAGTTGCTCGTCGTGGTCGACCCGAACAACACCCAGGTCACCGACCTGGTGCGCCCTGGTCTGTCCAAGGGCAAGCTGAATGAGGACATCACCGCTCAGGTGGGAACCAAGTCCATCATGAAGGGCCACAAGCCGGTCCACCCGGCCAAGTTCGAAATCGACGAGTCCACTGTCCCGGATGGCTGGACCGTCACCGTCGATGACACCGGCAAGGTCACCGCGAAGGCGGACGACTCTGTTGCACCGGGGACCATCATCACCCCGAAGGTGAAGGCGACCTACCCGGACCAGACCACGGACGAGATCGAGACCCAGTTCCAGGCGATCGTCGACATCAAGATCCCGAACTACGACACGGTCACCAATAAGCCGACTGCCAAGGTCTCCCTCAAGCCTGAGATTCCGGAGCGCGGCCTGAGCGGCAACACGACCGACGAGGCACCGAAGCGCTACACCTTCACGGACGGCAAGACGGAATATACCCACACGGATGACAGTGGCACGTGGACCGTCAAGATTGACGAGAACACTGGTGAAATCACCACGACCATTCCACGGACCGCGCCCGAGGGCTACATCCTGAACGTTCCGGTTCTTGCCCACTACGACAACGCTGACAAGCCGCAAGAGGTCAAGGGCACCGTCGTTGTTCTGAAGAGCGACATTGCGCCGACTTACGACGTCAAGGTCACCGGCCCAAACCAGGCCGTTAACCACCAGGTTCAGGACGCTCCGAAGGGCTCGAAGTTCTCCTTCGGTAAGGACGAGAACGGCGAGCCTATCACCGAGCAGGAGGTCGACGACTGGAAGTACAAGGTCAATCCGACAACCGGCGAAGTCACCTCCACGCCGCCGGCAGATGCGAAGCCGGGTGACCAGAACACCGTCAATGTGACGGTTGAGGCTCCGGACGGTGCTTCCCCGAAGGTGCCTGTTACCACCGTGGTAAAGCTGACCAACAACTGGGAAGCTGAGCCGTCCTACCCGGTAGAAACGGTGTACCCGGGCGATACCGCTACGCTGCCGGTCGCTCTCGACAAGCCGGAGCACGTCAACGTCGCGAAGGAAAACCCATACAAGTTGGGTGATGTTCCTACCGGCTGGAAGGTCAGCATTGACGACAATGGCCAGGTCACCGCAACCGCACCCGCGGATGCGAAGCCAGGTGACCAGGTCAAGATTCCGGTTTCTGTGACCTACGAGGACGGCTCTACCGATACCGCTTACGCTGTCGTAAACGTTGTCGACGTTCCAACCCGTGAGGTTCCGTTCAAGGTCGAGTACAAGTACGACGACACCGTCCCGGCGGGTACCTACACGGTTGAAACCGAGGGCGTGCCTGGCTCGGAGAAGCAGAACAAGGACGGTAGCTGGGAGCGCACCAAGGCTCCCGTCAACGAAGTTGTCGTTGTCGGCACCAAGCCTGCCGAGAGCGCTAAGGACGTGACCTGGACGGTCCCGATTCCTTTCCCGACTGAGGTTCGCGAGAACCCAGAACTGAAGCCTGGTGAGACCCGTGTTGTTCAGGAAGGCGAGAACGGTGAGAAGACTTACACTGCTAAGTTCACCGCTAAGGGCGACAAGGCTGAGGTAGATGAGGAGAAGACCACCAAGGAACCGGTCAAGCGCATCATCGAATACGGTCCGGGACTCGCTCCGAGCGAGCTGGTAACCAAGACCGAGAAACCGGTCCCGTTCGTAACCGAGGTGGTCTTCGATGACACCTTGGAAGAGGGGCAACAGGTTGTTGACCAGTCGGGTGAGCTTGGCACTGATGTTGTCACATCGACGCAGAAGCTTGTCGACGGCAAACCCTCCGGCGACCCGACCGTGACTACTGAACGCACCAAGGAACCGGTCAAGCAGATTATCCGCGTCGGAACCAAGACCACCGGTGAGAACACTGAGACTTACAAGGCCGAGGCTCCGTACAAGGTCGTTGTTAAGTACGACCCGAACATGCCTGCTGGTGAGTCCAAGGTGACCACGCCGGGTGTCCCGGGTGAGAAGACGGTGACGATCAAGCGCGACATCGTCAACTCCAAGCCGGGTGATCCGCAGATCACCGAGGAGATTACCAAGCAGCCTGTTGATGAGGTCATTACCGTCGGAACGAAGCCGTCTGAGGCGTCCGAGAAGGTCACCTGGACTGCTCAGGTTCCGTTCGACGTTGAGACCCGTCCGAACTCGGAGTTGAAGCCGGGTGAGATCAAGGTTGTCCAGAAGGGCGTGCCCGGCGAGAAGACCTACAGCGCGGACTTTACTGCCAAGGGTGACCAGGCAACTGTGACCCCTGAAGAGAAGCAGACCAAGGATCCGGTCAACGAGATCATCGAGTACGGTCCGGCGGCTGAGGACACCTCTGTGGTGACCAAGGTTGAGAAGCCTGTTCCATTCGAGACTGAGATCGACTTCGACGACACCCTAGAGGAGGGAAAGCAGGTCGTCGATCAGCAGGGTGAGCTTGGTACCGAAGTTGTAACTTCGACTCAGAAGATCAAGGACGGCAAGCCGGACGGCGATCCGACCGTGACCACTGAGCAGACGAAGGCGCCGAAGAACGCCAAGATTCGCGTGGGTACCAAGACCACCGGTGAAATCAAGAAGTCGGTTGAGTCTGAGGTTCCATTCGGCGTAAAGGTCGAGTTTGACCCGAACCTGCCTGCTGGCACCTCCGAGGTTGTCACTGAGGGTAAGCCGGGTAGGAAGACCATCACTGTGACTCAGAAGGTCACCAACTCCCAGCCGGATGGCGAAGCCACGGTCGAGGAGAAGGTCACCGAGGAGCCGGTGGACCAGGTGATTAAGGTCGGCACCAAGCCGTCAGAGGCGTCCGAGAAGGTCACGTGGACTGCCGAGGTTCCGTTTGCGGTTGAGACTCGCCCGAACCCGGATTTGAAGCCGGGTGAGATCAAGGTTGTCCAGAAGGGCGTGCCCGGCGAGAAGACCTACACCGCTGACTTTACTGCTAAGGGCGCCCAAGCAACGGTTACCCCGGAGGAGAGGCAGACCAAGGATCCAGTCAAGGAGATCATCGAGTATGGTCCGGCGGCCGAGGACACCACTGTGGTGACCAAGGTGGAGAAGCCTGTTCCGTTCGAAACCGAGATCATCTTCGACGACTCCCTTGAAAAAGGTCAGCAGAAGGTTGATCAGCAGGGCGAGACTGGTACTGAGGTCGTAACCTCTACCCAGAAGATCGTCGACGGCAAGCCTTCGGGTGACCCGACGGTGACGACTGAGCGCACTAAGGAGCCGACCAAGCAGATCATTCGCGTGGGCACCAAGACTGAGGGCTCTGACACCTCCGAGTACGAGGTTGATGTGCCGTTCGAGACCGAGTTCATCTTCGATGACACGATGGAAGCCGGTACCCAGGAAACTGTCCAAGAGGGCAAGCTGGGTAAGGACAAGGTCATCACGACCAAGTCCATTGAGAATTCGAAGGTCACGGATTCGGAGACCAACATTGAGCGGGTCACCGATCCAGTTAAGAAGATCGTAAAGGTCGGCACGAAGGGCAAGCCTGCCTCCACGGTCGTCGAATGGACCGAGCACACCCCGTTTGAGGTTGAGGTGCGCGTTAACCCTGCGCTGCAGCCAGGTGAGAGCAAGGTCGTCCAGCAGGGCAAGCAGGGCGAAATTAAGCACACCGTCACTGTCAATGCTGAGGATGGTGAAGCGACCAAGGACGAATCCACTGAGAAGATCAGCGATCCGACCACGCACATCATCGAGGTTGGTCCTGCGACGCACCACGAGACTGAGCTGACGGATAAGCACAAGGAGAACACTCCTTACGACACCATCATTGAGTACGACCCGAACATGGAGGTTGGCAAGGTCGTCGAAGAACAGGCTGGTGAATTCGGTGAGAAGGAAGTAACCAAGACCTGGAAGCTCAAGGACGGCGTGCCGGAAGGTGATCCGGAGACTTCCGAGGAAGTTATCAAGGACCCGCAACCGCGCAAGCTGCGCGTGGGTACCAAGTGCAAGTGTGAGGTGCCGTCCGAGGAACCGTCTGAGGAACCATCCGAGGAACCATCGGAGGAACCGTCCGAAGAGCCGTCTGAAGAACCGTCCGAGGAACCATCGGAGGAACCGTCCGAGGAACCATCGGAGGAACCATCGGAGGAACCGTCCGAAGAGCCGTCTGAAGAACCGTCCGAGGAACCGTCCGAAGAACCGTCCGAAGAACCGTCCGAAGAACCGTCCGAAGAACCGTCCGAGGAACCGTCCGAGGAACCGGATAAGCCCGGCACCTCGAGCATCCCGAACCTCAGTAGCCTGTGGCCGCTTATCCCGCTGGTGATTATCCCGCCGGCATTGGCCCACTTCTTTAAAACTCCGCACCTTCCGGAGCTGCCGACGAAGCCGGCCAAGCCAGTGGAGCCGCTGAAGCCTGAGGAGGCGAAGACGCCAGAGGCACCGATCGAGGAAGCTCAGCCGACGTCCGAGCAGACCCCGAGCGCTCAGCCGAGCCAGGCTAGCCAGCCTGGAACGACATCGAGCACTCCGGCCTCTTCCAAGAGCACCTCGTCTGGCAAGCTTGCCAACACCGGTGCTAACGTCCTGGGCCTCATTGGTGTGGCACTGGCACTCATCGCTGGTGCAGCTCTGATTCTGCGTCCTAGCCGCCGCAAGGATTCCTAAGTCCTAGGTGTCCTCAGGGCCCGCCGGCCCCAAGGCAGTGGTTGAATAGACCACGAGCAAACGCCCGAGCATTAGCTCGGGCGTTTCTTTTTGCTCACTCGCACTGCGTCAGCCGAAAAGCGATTTCGAAACTCGATGTCATATCGAGTTGGGTCTGGCTGTTTTCGTCGTAAAGCACCATTCCATCCGGCGTGAGCAAGATTGGGAGCTCGTTGTCTTGCCCAACAAGTTCCTTAGTACTGCCGCGAGCTCTGACACGTTCGTCGTCAGCGAGCGAGTCATCGTGATCGACCGCGATGGAGCACGCGTGGACCGCTGAGGGGTTTCTCTATAGCTTTAGCTCCTTGTGCAATGTTGCCCGGTCTTTCGTCGGGTGTTCGAGAAGGGCTTCTTATGCGCGTCTCCCTTCGCGCTCACCGGGAGCGCCCGTGGCTGCTGATTGAGGTCGCCGGTGAGCGCGAAGGGCAGGTGAGTGAGCGCGAAGGGAGGGAGAGGGAAGGCATAGGCGCGCAGTGAGGCTGTTGTACTTGGCGCGGACCCGCCGATTCCACTAGCAAGAAAGACCCCGGCCACCACACTCGCTGTGAGTTCGTGGTGGCCGGGGCCTGAGGTAGCGCTGTGCTTTGTGCCAGCGCCTGGGGCTTAAGCGCCTTTAGATGTCGAAGGCTTCCTCCAGCAGGTTCTTCTGCTCAATCTGGTGGACCTTCGCGTTGCCGGTGGCAGTCGAGGACTGCGAGCGGCGGGAGACGCGGACCAACTCCGGCATATCCGGGATGAGCTCACGCAGGTGCTCGTTGTAGAACGGCCACGGGCCCTGGTTGGCCGGCTCGTCCTGTACGAAGCGAATCTGCGTTGCGTTCGGGTAAGCCTCGAAAGCCTCACGCAGGCGATTGAACGGAATCGGGTGGAGCATCTCCACGCGCACGATGGCGATGTCATCGCGGCCATCGGCTTCCTTCTTCTTGGCCAGCTCCCAGTAGAGCTTGCCGGAAACCAGCATGATGGTCTTGACCTTGTCAGTATCGCCGACCTTCTTGCCGTTGATGTCTACGAAGTTCGGGTCGTTGATAACGGACTGGAACTTCTTGACCTCAGTAAAGTCCTCCACGGAGGAGGTTGCGGCCTTGTTGCGCAGCATGGACTTCGGGGTGAAGACCACCAGCGGGCGCTTCATCTCACCAAGAGCCTGGCGGCGCAGCAGGTGGAAGTGGTTAGCCGGGGTGGAAGGCTGAGCCACGGTCATGGAGCCCTCAGCGCACAGCTGCAGGAAGCGCTCGATGCGTGCGGAGGAGTGGTCCGGGCCCTGGCCCTCGTAGCCGTGCGGCAGCAGCAGGATCAAGCTGGAGAGCTGGCCCCACTTGGCCTCACCGGAGGAGACATACTCATCGATGATGGTCTGCGCACCGTTGGCGAAGTCACCGAACTGTGCCTCCCAGGCCACCACGGCATCCGGGTTACCCACGGTGTAGCCGTACTCATAGCCCATGCCGGCGTATTCGGTCAGGGCCGAGTTGTAGACCATGAACTTACCGCCATTGCCCTTGGACGAAGCCAGCTGAGCAATCGGGTTGTGCTCCTCACCCGTGCGCGGGTCGAAGGCCACCGCGTGGCGCTGGGTGAAGGTACCGCGGCGAGAATCCTCACCGGCCAGGCGCACGACCTTGCCGGAGTTAGCCAGGGAACCGAAGGCGATGAGCTCGCCCCAGCCCCAGTCGATGCCGCCCTCGCGCGAGGACTTCTGGCGCTCCTTGGCCACCTTGGCCACGCGCTTGTGGTACTCGAAGCCCTCCGTCGGGTTGCCGTAGGCATCACCAATCTCGGCGATCTCCTCAGCGGTAATGGAAGTGTCCAGACCGCGGGTCAGCTCCTGGGAGGAGGTGATACCAGTCTGCTCCTTCGGGCCAGCCTCTTGTGCCTTCTTGTGGTCAGCGAAGACGGACTCCATCTGGTCGTGGAAGTCACGTGCAGCTGCCTCTGCCTCTTCATCGGAGAGGTCACCGCGGCCGATGAGCTCTTCGGTGTAGCGCTCACGGACGGACTTGTGGTCATCGATGATGTCGTAGAGACGTGGCTGGGTCATGGACGGGTCATCGGCCTCATTGTGGCCGCGCAGGCGGTAGCAAACGAGGTCAATGAAGACGTCCTTGCCAAAGCGGCGGCGGTACTCGGTGGCCAGCTTGCCCACCCAGACAACAGCCTCTGGGTTGTCGCCATTGACGTGGAAGACCGGGCAATCGAAGCCCTTGGCCAGGTCGGTGGCGTAGTGCGTGGAGCGACCGGAATCCGGGGTGGTGGTGAAACCAACCTGGTTGTTAACCACCACGTGGACGGTACCGCCGGTGGTGTAGCCGCGCAGCTGGGAAAGATTGATGGTCTCCTGGACCACGCCCAGGCCGGTGAAGGATGCATCGCCGTGGAGCATGATCGGCACAACAGTGTGGCCCTCAGCACCCTTGTCCAGGATGTCCTGCTTGGCGCGTGCGATACCTTCCATGACCGGGTCGACGGCCTCGAGGTGAGACGGGTTAGCAGCCAGGGTGACCTTGATTTCCCCGTCACCGAACATCTGCAGGTGCTCGCCCTCTGCGCCCAGGTGGTACTTCACGTCACCGGAGCCGCCCATCTGGCCGCCCTTGTAGTTGCCGTCGAACTCACCGAAGATATCTGCCAGTGGCTTGCCCACGATGTTGAAGAGGACGTTGAGGCGGCCACGATGCGGCATGCCGATAACAACTTCGTCGAGGTCCTGGCCTGCTGCGGTGTCCACGATGGAATCCAGCAGGGCAATGAGGGACTCAGCGCCCTCCAAGGAGAAGCGCTTCTGGCCTACGTACTTGGTCTGCAGGAAGTTCTCAAAAGCCTCAGCGGCGTTGACCTTCTGCAGGATGTACTTCTGCTCAGAGTTAGTCGGCTTCGGCATGCCGGCCTCAATCTGCTCCTGCAGCCAGCCGCGCTCATCGCGGTCGAGGATGTGGGCGTACTCGGAGCCAACCTTGAGGGTGTAGGCGGAGCGCAGGCGGGTAACCACCTCGCGCAGCGTCATGGTCTCCTTGCCGCCGAAACCGCCAACGTTGAAGGTGCGGTCCAGATCCCAGATGGTCAGGCCGTGGGTAGCCAGGTCGAGGTCGCGGTGATCCGGCCAGGGCAGGCCCGGCTGCTTCCAACCCAGCGGGTTGATGTCCGCGAGAAGGTGGCCACGGGAGCGGTAGGCCTCGATGTACTGCATGACGCGGGTGTTCTTGTCGACGCCCGTGTTCGGCACGTCGGCTGCCCAGCGGAAGGGCTGGTAGGGAACACCCATGGACTCGAAGAGCTCGTCCCAGAAGGCATCATCCAGGATGAGCTGGCCCACGGTGCGCAGGAATTCACCGGACTCCGCGCCCTGAATAACGCGGTGGTCATAGGTGGAGGTCAGGGTAACTAGGCGGCCGACGCCGAGGTCTGCCAAGCGGTCGGCGGAGGTGCCGGCAAACTCTGCCGGGTAATCCATGGATCCCACACCGATGATGGAGCCGGAGCCCTTGGTCAGGCGGGCGATGGAGTGGCGGGTACCGATGCCACCCGGGTTGGTCAGGTTGATGGTGACGCCGGAGAAATCATCCATCGTCAGCTTGTTCTTGCGGGAGCGGTCAACGATGTCCTGGTAGGCATCGATGAACTCGGAGAAGGTCTTGTTCTCGGCCTCCTTGATGGCGGCGACGACGAGGGCGCGGGAGCCATCCTTCTGTGGAAGGTCAATAGCCAGGCCCAGGTTGATGTGCTCCGGCTGAACCACGGTGGGCTTGCCGTCCTGGATTTCGTAGCGGACGTTCATATCCGGGTGGATCTGAACGGCCTTCACCAGCGCGTAGCCCAGGATGTGGGTGAAGGAGATCTTGCCGCCGCGGGTGCGCTTGAGGTGATCGTTGATCATCGCGCGGTTTTCCCACATGAGCTTGACCGGGATGTCACGCACGGTCGTAGCGGTGGGGATCTCCAGGGACTCGTCCATGTTCTTGGCAATTGCCTTGAACATGCCCTTGAGTACGCGGGAGCCCGGCTCCGGTGCCTCCTTGATGCGGTCCAGCGGGGACTCGGACTTCTTCTCCGTCTTCTTCGCGTTCTTCTTGGATGCGGCGGAAGTCTTGGAATCGCTCGGTGCCTTAACGCCTGGAACAGCGGAAGACTTCTCCTCAGCCTGGGTCTTCTTCGGCGCGGCCTGTGCCGCGTCCTTCTTCTTGGTGGGGGTGCTGGATTGAGCGTTCGCAGCCTTGGACTGTGCGGCCGACTTCGGTGCTCCGTTGGCCTCAAAGTACTCGCGCCACTCCTTGTCTACGGAGTTCGGGTCCTTGGAGTACTGCTGAAACTGTTCGTCAATCAGCCACGCATTCGGGCCATAGATGCTCGAGTTGCTCACGGCAGATGCTCGCCTCTTTCTGTGCTTCTAAGTTTGTCTTTATTCGACTCTAGTAGGCCAATCCACGGGTGCGAAAGGCACCCCGAAAAGTGTCTCTCCTTATGATACGGCCCTTGTAAGTTTGCTCACTAACCTGAGCGGGTTTCGCCCCTTTTATTCCCCCTGCAGGGGGGAGAGTTGGGTGCCCGCATGGCTGATTACTTGGCGGCCCAATTTACGGTTGGCGGTTGTTCCCAGCACCGCGCCTACACCCATCGGCAGCAGTTTGGATACCCATGCCCACTTGAGCTTCTTGGTGGCCTGCTTCATGAAGAGCTTGGTCAGGCGGCCGTTGAGACCGCTGAGGGTAGGGCCGGAAAAACGCGAGAGGGTAGCAGCGGAGGTGACGCCCGACAGCGAGGTTGCATCACCCACAAAGGTATCAACCAACGCGCTGCCTTGGGAGCCGGTGAGCACCACCAAGACCAGCGCGCGGCGGCGCTCCTTATCCCGGATGTTGTCACCGCGCAGGTGCGCGGAGGCGAGAATGTACCAGGCGGCGGCTTCAAGGAAGACCAGGGATTCCGCGCCGATAGTGGCTGCGCCGGTGACTAGGCCGATGCCAGGGATAGCCGCGGAGGCGCCCGCGGCAGCACCGGTACCGGTGATGATGTTCATGAAATGCTTGTCGATGAGCTCTTGCAGCTCCGCAGGGCTGGCGTCGGGGTTGCGCTTCTTTAGGCCCTCGACATAGTTGATGATGACGGAGGACTGGACGGAGACGACTTTGTCGATGGCCGCCAGGAATCCCTTGGTGATGCGGTTGGCCTCATCCACCTCCAAGGTTCCCACAGCCTCTGCGGAGCCGGCCTGATCGACCGATGCATCCCGGCGACTAATGTCCTTGCCCTTTTTCTCCTTGTTAAAGACCTTGTCCAACATTGTCTCACCTAACTTTTTAACTAAATCTGATTGTGAATCTGAACTGTATGTTTACCACCGTATCGAAAAAGCTTTATCCAGCGCGCTAGCAGGGTGGCGCACTAGGGTATGAGGCATGAGCGAGTTTGAGCCTTTCCCTCCGCGTGAGGTCAGCGCGGCTGCGGCGCGCTTGCTTGCAGATTCCCTCCACGCCCGTGCCCTCGCCGCACAGGAGGCGGCACGCACCGCGCTTGCCGACGATCTCACGGTGCTCACCACCGGCGGCTGGGTACGAGGTTGCATCGAGGAAGAGTTACGCACGGACCGCCCGCTCAGCGCTCCTGTCCGCTCGTGGCGCGGTATCCCTTTTGGCGCAGATACCTCGGGCGCCAACCGTTTCATGGAGCCGCGGCCTGCCCCGGCGTGGGAAGGAATCCGGGATTGCCGTGAGTTCGGGCACGTGGCCCCGCAGCCGGTGTACTCCTGGACCGACCGCATCGAGGGTGCAGAAGATTGCCTGACCCTTGATGTCGTCCGGCCGCACCACACGGGTTCACCCGATACACCGTCGGGTTCTAAGGCAGGGGAGAAGTTGCCCGTCGTGGTGTATCTGCATGGCGGCAGTTTCATCGTCGGTTCCTCCCACATGCTGATGTTGCGCGGCTTCGAGTTCGCGGCCCAGATGGGAGTGGTCTATGTTTCGGTCAACTTTCGTTTAGGGGCTTTGGGTTACCTTGATGTTCGCAGCTTGGGCGGGGAGGCGTGCGCCAACCCGGCCGTGGCAGATCAGGTCTTAGCGCTGGAGTGGGTGCGCGAGAATATCGCGGCCTTCGGCGGGGACCCGGACAACGTCACGCTCATGGGCGAATCCGCTGGCGGCGCAGCGGTCCTGACTCTCATGGCGGTGCCGCGCGCAGAAGGGCTCTTCCACCGCGCGATTGCGCAGTCACCGCCGATAGGCATGATTCATTCGCGGGCGCAGTCGGTGTTTTGGGCCCGCGAGCTGGTTCACAAGATGGCCTTGCCACGCGATACCACCGCCGATGATCTGCGCCGGGAGGACTTCGCGGACCTGGTGCGCTCCGGTCAGTCCATGATGTGGCGCGCGGGCGAGTTGCTGTACCTGAACTCCTGCTATGCGCCGACTGTCGACGGCGACCTCATCCCGCAACATCCCATCGAGGCCTTTGAGGACGGCAACCAGCACCCAGTGCCGCTGCTGGTGGGAACCAACTCCGGTGAGGCTAGCTTTGGAAAGTTCCTCTTCCAGCGCCAGAGCGCCCGGGAGCGCGCGGCCCTGCGACTTCTGGCTTCCTTCGATCCGGAGAGCGCGCCGGATGTCATCGCGGCCTACGGCGGTGCGGTCTCACGCCGCGATTTCGGGGATTTGCTGACCGACGCCCTCTTCTGGGCCCCGACCGTCCGCGTAGCTTCCGAGCACGCACGGCGCTATCCCACGTGGATGTATCGCTTCGACTTCGCTCCGGCGGCGCTGCGCTGGTTAGGTCTGGGTGCGATGCATTCGATGGAGCTATCCAACATCTTTGGCGATCCAGGGGCGTCGAGAGTGTCCTTCCTGAACAGCATCGCTAAGCCTTCCGAAATGGAGGACGTGACCGAGACCATGCAGGCGCAGTGGGGCGAGTTCATTCGGGGCGGAGCGCCTCTAGACAACTGGCCGCAATACCGCGCGCCGCAGCGCTCGACCATGGTTTTCGATGTGGAGCCGCGCGTGGAGGAGGCGCCGATGGAGGGGCGTCGCCAAGCATGGGAGGCCTATGACATGTTGGAGTGGGGTACTGGGCGCCCGGAGATTCTGAAGGAACTGGGATTCCTGCTCGATGAGGAGAGCTATTGACGGAGATCGCAGGTAAGATGTGTGGGGCCTTGGCAGCAGCCCGGGTGAGACTCCCACATGGACGGATGTTAATCACATGAGCTTTTTTGAAGATATCGCCTCTGCGCTGGACGGGGAGGGCATTGAGTCCCGCGTCAACGACGATGTGATGTTCGTGCCCATCACCTCCGATTTGGAAATCCAGTTTGTGGAAATTGACCCCATCCTGCCGGCGGCCAACGTCTACATTGCCGCGGCCGATGTGGATGAAGATGATGAAGACTTCGAGGCCGTTTTGGTGTCCGTGGCGTTTTCTGTGGACGATGCGGTTGAGGCCGTATCCCGCCACATTGCCACGGACCAGGTGGTGACGGTGCTGCGTGACCTGCTGGAGGGCACTGACGAGCGCATCGCCGAGTTGGAGTTTCTCCAGGATGAGTTCAACCCGAACCTAGTCGTGGCGGAAGTCGCCAACGACTCGGAGCTGCGCGTGCTCGTGGAAACCATCGACGGTGTCCCGAGCGCGATCGTGCGTTTCCTCTCCTTCGACTTCGATGAGGAAGAGCTCGACGAACTGGAGGATGAGGCGATCAGCAAGCTCTGGGAAATCGATACTCCGGAGGACATGAGTGAGGAAGAGCGCGTTGCCATCTTCGGCGATGCAGACGACGAAGACGGCGGGCTAGCCCCCATCATTGAGGTCCCGGCTGAGGCACTCGAACTGGGTACCTACACCGACTTCGACCGCCTCTTCGATGTGCTCAGCTTGGTCTCCGATCAAGCCTTAGATTGGGAAGCACAGCTGGTGAGCATCGATGACGATGACTTCGACGAGCCTGAGGTTTATGACATCTTCGGCGCCGATGATGAGGACGATGACGTTCTCTTCGAAGACGATGATGACGAAGACGATGATTACGACGAGGACGGAGCAGAGGACGCCGATAGCGACGGTGACTCCGAGGACTAAAAGCTCCCAGGGTAGGGTAGGTGCGTACTTTTCCCTACGTTAATGAGGAGCAACCAAAACACATGCCGGACAAGAAGGCATCTCGGAGCCAACGCCTGTGTGTTGGCTCCGCCCTAGTGTGTGCGGCTCTGGCTTGGGCTCTGTCGTTGAATTCGGATTACGGGCATGGGGAATTTATTTTCGCTTCCGCCCTTTCCACCAGCGTGTGGTGCCTGAGCCTCGCCGGCGCACTTTTCTTCTTTGCCACGCAATGGTGTTCTTTAGGCCACCATGCGCTGTTCAACCCATTGCTGGCAGTGGCGGTGAACCTGTTGATGTCATCGTTGATCTTCAACGTGAACATCCCCCTGTATCTGGACATGATGGGCACGGCATTCATCGCGATCGTCTATGGCCCAGTCCTAGGTATGGGTACGGCCGTTTTGACTGCTTGCTTGGCCAGTATTTATAACCCACTGCTCTTGGTGTATCTACCGGTAGCCGTGACGGTAGCGTACCTGTTTGGCTGGCTGGCGCGTCGAGGCGCCTTTAAACGGATGCTGGTCATGATGCTCGCCGGCGCTGGTGTGGGAGTAGTTGCTGGGCTGTTGACCACGATGTGTACCTTGCTCTTGCCCGGTGAGTATGGACAAAGCGGACCCATCAAGCTCATGGCACTGTGGGAGCTAATTTTGCATGACGGACGCCTGGCAGTTCTCTTGCAGAGTCTGAGCTCCGACGTGATTGATAAAACGTTCACGACTCTGGTGGTTTGCGCAGCCATCCGCTTCGCACCGAAACCGCTCCTCTGTCTTTATGACTACCCGGAGACGCGCCCATCCCGAGACCGCGTCTTAACGGAGGACAGGTTCACGCTTTCCCTCGATGAGGAACCACCCCGCAACCTCCTGGACCGGATGCAGCGCTTCTTTTAAGAGCTCTCGTAGCTGCGTGGCTCCAGCCACTCGGGCGACAGCCGCATTGGACAGGAGCCAAGAGAGTATTAGGCGGCTTGGCTGAAGCCTTCGAAGAGGGAAAGCGGTGAATGCACCGGGGTGTAGGTGCTATCTACCAGCCACACAAACGTCGCCGCACTGCTGCTGGAAATCTCATGAACTGCGGAGACAAGCTCTTCTGGGACCAGTGCCCGCACCCAGGCTTCCGCTAGCGAGGGAGTAACGGGACGTCCAGTCGGATCGGTGATGCGTACGGTAATGAGATAAGAAGGCACGCGCTTTTCGCCATAACCCAGCACGCGGGCCTTGGCCCGCTCGCCCACGCGGTGGCGCGACACAGTAAAAGTCAGCGGTAGCGATTCGCCGCCTTCTATGGCCACTGGTGGCAGAACCTTCGATGGTGGCCGCCACTGCGGAGTGGGCCGCGCGAGTGAGCGAGGATGGCGGATGATGCTCTCCATGGAGCGAAGAGTTTCATGGTGGTGGTAGAGGATCTCCGTGGTCAGCTCACCGGGGCTGAGCGTGGACGGGGACTGAACGGACTGGGGAATGCTGCTGTAATTCTTCATGGCGCACACACTAGATGCCTGTGCGGACATTCCACGTCAAAGTGTCGAACTATTGTTCGACGATTTGACGTCGTGGGCTAAAGTGAGTGGCGATATGAAAAATACTGCAGAACCGCAGGTAAAAATCCCGCGGGAAATTTGGGTCATGGTCACCGCCGGGTTCATCATCGCCTTGGGGTACGGGCTCATTGCACCGCTGCTGCCGCAGTTCATCGTCAGCTTCGACGTCTCAATGGCTGCGGCTGGTCTCGTAGTCTCCGTCTTTTCTGCTAGCCGCCTTGTCTTCGCACCCGCCGCCGGGTTCCTCATCGACCGCGTCGGCACGCGCCGCGTCTACGTGACGGGCCTGTTCACCGTGGCAGTGACCACCGGTTTAGTGGGCGTGGCGCAGGAGTATTGGCAGATCGTTGCGCTGCGCACTATCGCCGGCATTGGCTCGACGATGTTCACTGTCGCGGCGATGGGGCTCATTGTGCGCCTAGCACCACCCAGCATTCGCGGGCGCTGTTCGGCAACCTATGCCACGTCTTTCCTTCTTGGCAACGTGATTGGCCCGCTCGTGGGCGCGAGCCTCTCTTTCTTAGGATTCCGCTGGCCTTTCTTTATCTATGGCGTTGGCGTCGCCATCGCCGCACTCGTTGTGTGGATCCTGATGCCCTCGGTCAATGAGGCCGATGAACGTCGGCGTCACCTTACGCCCATGCGCTTGGAGGAAGCCTGGGCGGATACTGCTTACCGTGCAGTGCTGACGTCGAACTTCGCCCAGGGCTGGATCAATATGGGTGTGCGCGTAGCGGTTCTGCCACTGTTCGCGGCCGCCATTTTTGCCAACGGTGCATCTACATCAGGCGTTGCGCTAGCGGCCTTTGCCGCGGGCAATGCCATCGTCTTGCAGTTCTCCGGCTCCTGGTCGGACCGCGTGGGGCGCCGGCCACTCACCGTTGCGGGACTTGTGGGCTCCGCGTTGTTCGTGGGCACGCTGGGCTTGGCGACGAACATCGTCTCCCTCCTCATCCTCTCCGCCCTGTCCGGCGCCGCTTCTGGCCTAATCGCCCCCTCGCAGCAGGCAGCCGTGGCGGATATCGTCGGCTCGAAGCGCTCGGGTGGTCAGGTGCTGTCGACATTCCAGATGGCAGGTGACTTTGGGCAAATCTTAGGCCCCATCGTCATTGGACTGCTGGCGGATAGGTACGGGTTTGAGACAGCCTTTGGCTTCTGTGCGGTAGTTGCTGCAGCTGGCGTTGTGGCGTGGATTTTCGGACGCGACACCTTGGCGGAGAGAAAGGGAATCCTGCAGGGCCTGCGCCACCGCTACCGCCCGCGGCGTTGATGGGCAAAAGACTGGAAGGCTCCGTCAGTATCTTTCTGGCAGAGTCTTCAGGGCCGTTTAGTTCTAGTGGGTGCGGCGCGCTTTCTTGCTGCACGCAGCCCAGCGAGGGGTGGTGCCGGTTTTGAAGCTGCGCTCCCGAAAGCGCGTAAAGCCATAGATGGAAGTTTCAGAACCGTTATCTGGGCGGCTCCACCTCTTCCGGCTACGCTCGCTCGCGGCTGCCATAACCGTCCTCCACACTTCTGCACCACGGCATCAGAGAATAATATTTGCTTAATCTGCTAAGGAAATCTTAATTTAACGGTGCTTACGGCGTCAACTTCATAACCTGACCGTAATTGAGGTTTAAGCGACAGTGCGCCCGGCGGCGTAGAGCTGCTTAGGCATATCGCGGCGAAGGCTCCATTCAAACTGGATGGGTTTCTCGCCCCTGTGCGAGACGTAATCGACATTTCCTAAGAAGGTGTATGCCGATGCCGTGTCCACCTTGTTCCGCTTGGTAAAACGCGTGGCGATGATGATGTTGCCGTTGAGTTCGTGGTGGTGGATGTAGCGTCGGGCCATTGCGGACTTGAGCGACGTAGTGGATTGGGATTCCCAGTGCAGCCGATCAGGCGCCAGTGGGTAATCGCGGTAATTCGTGGAGGCACTCACGTTCTCATCCTTCTGGAAAGTTACCAGGAAGAGATCGGTATTAGTGGCGTCGAAGCGGCGTACTCCCTCTCGCGGCAAATTTGCGAGTTTACGCAAAGGGCCATCGTCCAAAGCTCCAACGAGCTCAGCCAGGCTGTAGTCCCCGTGAGTCTCCAAGACGCTATTTGTTGATTTCTCCGGGATGACGCGGGACCGGTCGAGCGTGAGCTGCATGACCTGAGTAACTTCAGCGACGAAGGAAGGACAGGCCCGGATGGTACGCAGGGCCTCATCAAGGGATTCCGGCACCGTTGTATTTGAATTTGCCCACAGAGCCAGCACGAGCATGGTGGCATATCGGGTTTGCTCGGGAGTCATGTCTTTCTCGTTGGGCCCGTCCGGAGAAATAAGAAGACTGTAGGCCGCTACGCGGTTCGGGTCATTGATGTGCAGTAGCACGCGGATTCGGCTGAGAAGAAACTCCTCGTGTTCATTTGCGGGGGCGGAGGGCAACAGTTCTTCGTCGCGCAGCAGCGTGGTCCACGTAATGCCCTTGCGACGGTAGATGTCTTCCACCGGAACACCGGAGCTATTAATGAAGCTAGCGAGGTCGGTAGTGCCGTAATCAGTGATGAGTGCTCGTATCTTCTTAATCGAGTTACGGGCCAAACGTTTGATGTTTTTTAGAACGCGCTTGGTAGTCACACGGTCCAGCGTGATGTTGGAGCCCGGTGGGGCAGTGGGGAAGCCCTGCTCGACCTCCTTGGCAAGGTTCTTCCCTCGCGCGGGGGTCAGAGCCTTGAATCGCTCTTCGAAATCGAATTCTTCGTGCTGTACACCCAAGAAATCAAAGACAGTGCAGGCATTCTTTTTCTCGTGGAGGCGTAAACCGCGGCCCAATTGTTGGACAAAGAGTACTGGGCTCTGTGTCGGGCGTAGAAGCAGCAGCGTGTTGACCTCGGGGATGTCCACGCCCTCGTTGAAAATATCGACCGCAAAGATGATGCTGATGGTGCCTTCGCGAAGCTGCTCAATGGCACGTCGACGCTCATCAACACTGAGCTTGCTGCTGACCGCTTGGGCAGGGATGCCGAAAAAGTTGAATTGCTCGGCCATGTATTCGGCATGGGCGATGGATACGCAAAATCCGAGGGCCTTCATGTCGGAGAGATCGAAGATGCGGCGGTTGAGCTCGTTGATGATGAACCGAGTGCGCTTTTCACCGGCCTTGATGTAAAACTCGCTCAGCTCCGAAACCTGGTAATCCTTCTTCCCGCGGTTCCAGGTCAAGCTCGTCAGGTCAGTATCATCGTCGACTCCGTAGTAGTGCAACGGGGCGAGAAGCTGGAGACGCAATGCATCCCAGAGGCGGAGTTCATGGGCCACGCGGTAGTCGAAGTACTTTTGTACGTTCTCGCCGTCACCGCGCTCCGGCGTGGCGGTTAGCCCCAAGAGCTCGCGCGGTTGCAGGTAGTCAAGAACTGCGCGGTAGGTCGGGGCCTCAGCGTGGTGAAACTCGTCAATGACGACGACTTCAAAATGGTCCGGTGCAATGTTTGACAGGCGCTTGCTATGCAGAGACTGGATGCTCGCAAAGACATGGTCCCACTCGGCGGGCTTCCTTTCGCCGACGAGGAGCTCGCCAAAACCTACGGTGCTAAGCACCTCGCGATAGGTCCGCTGGGCCTGGGTAAGAATCTCGCGCCGGTGGGCAATGAAAAGTAGTCGTGGCTTGCGCCCCAGCTTCTCGCATAGGCGGCGGTAGTCCAGTGCTGCCACAACAGTCTTGCCTGTACCAGTAGCGGCAATGAGGAGATTGCGATGACGATCGTGAACTTCGCGCTCGGAATCTAAAGCTTCGAGCATCTCCTCCTGGTAGGGATAGGGCTCAACGCGAAGGCCTGAGAGTTCGAGCTTTTCACCGGGCTTTGCTTCAAGAAATCTGGCGCTGCCGAGGGCCTCCTTGAGGCGCTCGAAGTCTTGGTCCGGGTCAAATGCTTTGAAATGGGTGTCGTACCAATAGCTGTCGAAGGTCTTGATGAACTTTTCGATTATCTCCGGCGTGGAGGAACGAGAGCCCCGGACGTTCCATTCCCAACCGTCAACAAGCGCTGATCGCGAGAGGTTTGAGCTACCGATGAAGGCGGTGTCGAATCCGGACTGACGGCGGAAAAGCCAGGCTTTGGCATGTAACCGTGTGGTCTTGCTTTCGTAGCAGATCCGGACGTCAGCGCCGTAGTCTTCCACGAGGCGGCGCACGGCGGCGGCTTCGGTCGCCCCGCAGTACGTCGAAGTGATGACGCGCAGCGGGATCTGGTGATCCCTGAGGTATTCCAATTCATCGCTGATGACCGCGATGCCCGAAGTCTTGATGAAAGCGCACAATAGATCGACGGAGTCGGCCGTTCGGATCTCGCGGGCAATCTCGACCGACATATTTGTGTCGTCCACGCTGTTGGTGAACAAGGCGCTGGAGTTGAGCGAGACTTCCGGGAGTTTCGGGGCCTCTTCGAGCTCTAATCTATAGATGGCGTAAAGCAGTTCCTCGGCGGAGATGGACTCATCCACCCCGAGGTGTTGCGCGAGCCCATTGATGAGGGCCACACGCTCTTCGGGCTTTGATAACTCTGTGAGCTTGCGCTCAAGGGCCTTGGCAAAATGCTGGGACACTGCCGCGGCGAACCGCGGGTCGACATCCTTCTTGGAACCGTGGGCGATGCCGGTTGCTGCCGTGGGTCGAGCTCTCTTGGTTTCCTCGATTCGCTCCTGGACTCGGGCGGTGACTGGGGTTTCGTAGATGCCAAACGGCAGAATCGACTCGGAACTCATAGGCGCGAAGAAAGCAGTTTGACGGCGGGGATATCTGCAGGGGCCCAGTCGAGTTCCCGGGCCTCAGTAGGGGGGCCTGACCCCCGGAAAGTAGACACGTCGGGGGTTAGCTATGCTGCTTGGGTCAGTGTAGCTGATGTGAGTGCTTCGAAGTCATCGGGGGCTAGAAGGTTGCACCAGGAGTGCCGTCTGCGCGTGTTGTAGCGCATGCACCATCGGAAGACTTCTTGGCGGCAGATGATGGGATTGTCAAAAACTTTCCTATCTCGCAGAACTTCACGCTTTAAAGTGGCGTTAAACGATTCTGCCAGGGCATTATCGGCACTCGTTCCCACTGCTCCCATGGATTGGCGAACACCAAGTTGGGTGCAGTGGTCTTGAAAAGCCTGTGAGGTGTACACACTGCCATGATCAGAATGGAAAATTACCCCTTTAAGGCTTCCGCGAACCTTGCTGGCATGGGACAAAGCTTCGATAACCAGCGATACCCGCATGTGATCGGCGAGCGCATGACCGACAAGTTTGCGCGAGTAGACGTCGATGACTGTGGCAAGGTACATGTTCTTGCCTCCCTTACACGGCAGGTAGGTGATATCGCCTACATACACCTGGTTCGGCTTATCAGCGGTGAATTTGCGGCCTACTAAATCTGGCATGACTCGATGACCAGGCTTGCGCCTGGTAGTGACACATCGACGTTGTTTAGTAAAGCCTTTTAGCCCCATGGATTTCATAATGCGTGCGACCTTCTTGTGATTGATCGGAGGAAAGTCCGTATCGGCTTTAAGGCTTGCAGCGATGCGTTTAGCACCATAAAGCCCGTGCTCATCATCGAAGATGCTCTTGATTCGTGCACCAATAAGAGCATCCGAACACATCTTTAACCTGCGTTTTTCGCGGGTGTTGACCCATTTGTAGAACGAGGAGCGATTGAGCTTTAACACGTGGCACATCCGCTTGACCGAGTACTCGGTTCGATGGTCATAGACAAACTGGAAGCGGATTACCAGCGTGTCTCTTCGGCAAAATATTTCGCGGCCTTACGCAGGATGTCGCGTTCTTCACGAAGCTTAGAGACTTCTTTTTCTAGCTGACGGATTCGTTCAGAATCAGTCGTCGCCTGTGCCTTGTCGCGCATGCTTTTTGTGCGGACACGCTTGCCGGTGCCGTACTGCTTAAGCCAGGAATAAAGTGAGGAACGATTGATTCCTAGCTCTGCTGAAGCCGCGTGAAGTGAGAGGTCCTCATTGTTTTCGTAGAGGGCCACAGCATCACGTTTGAACTGTTCGGAGTACCTAGGCATGGTGGTAGATTACCTTTCTTCCCAACCCAACAGGGCTGGATATCAGGTGTCTACCTAACAGGGGTCAGGTCCGGGTGACCCAACGGGTGGCATCGTGATCACTAAGAACGAGTTCCCCAGATTCCTTGGTGCACAGGAACGTCGTGAGCTCGATGGTGGCGAAATCATACTCGTAGACGGTCGTGGTGACCTGGTCACCAACATGTGCGCTGACGGACAGCTCTTCTTTGATTTCACGTGCGAGAGCCTGCTTAGGCGTCTCGCCTTCTTCAATCTTGCCGCCCGGAAACTCCCACATGCCGGCTAGTGATTTTCCTGGAGCTTTGCGGCAGGCCAGGAATCGATTGCCGTCTACGAAGACGGCTCCGACAACACGAATCGGTGAACTCATGGGCACTAGTATGCCGGCTGGCCCGCACCTTATCTAGGAATTCGCTCCTGTGGTAGCAGAAAAGTGCGCTGTCACAATGTCATCAATCAACCGCGCGGCCAGCTTGGCGGTGTGGCTGTCGGTGTCGAAGGTGGGGTTGAGCTCGACGACGTCGACAATCGCGAGGCGTCCCGTGGCGGCGATGCTCAGCGCCAGTGCCCGGATGGTGTTTACTGGCACGCCGAGGCCAGCGGGGGCGGAGACACCCGGTGCCTGGTCGGCGGGGAGGACATCCAAGTCGATGGAGAGGTGGATGGGCTTGGTGCCGGAGTAGATGCTGTCGATGGTTGTGCGCAGCTGGGAGCGATCCATGCTGAGCAAATCCTCGTCGAGGACGACGGTGACGCCGAGGGCGGAGGCTTCGTGGAAAAGCACGGGCGTGTTGTTGGGGCGGGAGATTCCCAGGACGGAATAGTCGAAGTCCTCCCGGCCTACCAGCTCAGAAATTTGTTTAAACGGGGTGCCGGAGGTAGGCACGTCCGTGGTGCGGAGATCGAAGTGCGCGTCCAAGTTGATGATCTGCAGAGGCCCCTGGGCGCGGAAAGCACCGCGGTGGGAGCCGAAGGCGGTTTCGTGGCCGCCGCCGAGGATGATGGGCAGGTGCCCGGCGCGTGAGAGTGATTCCACCGCATTGGAGAGGCGCTCGTGGGCGGCCTCCAGGTCGGTGCCTTGGGTGGTGATCGTGCCGGCGTCGTACAGCGGATGCGGATGGTGCAGCGCCAGGGAACCCAGGGCGCCGCGCAGGGCAGCTGGGCCTGCAGCCGCGCCGGGGCGGCCATGGTTGCGCTCAACGCCCTCGTCGGAGGCAAAGCCCAGGAGTGCCACGCCGGGTTGTTCCTGGGGGTTCGCTAGGTCGAGGGGACGAACTACGCTGTGCCACCGCGCATGCTCGGGGCCTGGGCCATCGGAGCGGCCGGACCACTCGGGGGCAGGGGAGTAGGCGGGGGCATCAACGGTGTTCATGGCTATCCTTTCGCGTCTGTTTCTTGTTCGGCTGTATTTTGCAGGGCTGCTTCCTGTGGGGTGCTCGCGGCGGCGCTGCGGCGGCCGGTGAGGTAGAAGATGGCGGTCATAAGGAGGATGAAGATAACGCCCGTGGCGAGTGCCGGGCGGTATTGCTCCTGCCACACCATGATGCCAAAAGTGAAGATGATGAAGGCGATGGAGAAGTATTGGCCCCAGGGCCAGAAGGGGACGGTGTATTCCAGGCTGGCGCGTTCCTCGGTGGGCATCTGGCGGCGGGAAGCCACGTGGGCCAAGAGGATCATCAGCCACACGTAGATGGTGGCAAACGTGGCCAGGGAGGCGATGACTTCGAAGACGTTATCCGGGATGAGCGCGTTGAGTCCGGTGCCGATAATCATGACGATAAGCAGGATGATCATGGTCATGACCGGCACACCTCGGGTCTTTTTGGCCATGACCTTTGGCGCGAGGTTCTGGCGTGCCAGGCCGGTGAGAACGTTGCCGGCGCCGAAGAGATCCGCATTGATGGCGGACACCGCCGCGGTGATGACAACGACGTTGAGTGCGGCGGCAGCCCAGGTGACGCCGAGGGTGGAGAAGATTTGGACGAAGGGGCTTTCCTCACCGGTGATGCTGCGCCAGGGGTTGATCATGAGGATGACCAGGATGGCCAGGACGTAGAAAAGCAGGATGCGCACCGGGATGGTGTTGACGGCTTTGGGCACGGACTTGGCGGGATCTTCTGCCTCCGCACTGGCGACGCCGACGATCTCCGTGCCGCCGAAGGCGAAGAGAACGAGGATGAAGGAGGCGACCATGCCGGAGACGCCGTTGGGGAAGAAGCCGCCATCGTTGACGAGGTTGGCCGGGCCGGTGGTCTCCGCGGTGGAGAGGCCGAAGACTAGGACGGCCACGCCACCTAGGATCATCGCGATGACCGCGCCGACCTTGACGATGGTGAAGGCGAATTCCAGCTCGCCGAAAGCCTTGACGGTGGCGAGGTTGGCGCCGCCGACGAGAAGCAGTGTGGCGGCGACCCACACCCACTTGGGTGAGCCGGGGAACCAGAATTGCATGTAGACGCCAATAGCGGTGAGGTCGGCGAGGGCCACGATGACCATCTCGAAGGCGAACATCCAGCCGGTGATGTAGCCGGCCCAGGGGCCTAAGAAAGTGCGGGCGTATTCGGCGAAGGAGCCGGTAACGGGGTGGTGCACGGACATCTCACCGAGTGCGCGCAGGAGGAAATAAACCACGGCGCCGCCGAGGAGATAGACCAAGAGGACCGAGGGGCCGGCGGCTTGGATGGCGCCGGCAGAACCGTAGAACAGGCCGGTGCCGATAGCTGAGCCTAAGGCGATGAAGTGCAGGTGCCGGTGTTTCAAGCCGGCGCGCTTGGTGGTGGTTTCTGCCACGGGGATGCGTCCTCCTCTGTCCCCCTGTGCGGGCGCTAGTTGGTTCTAGCACCGCGAATGTGGGGAGTGGTTGGTGCGAGTGGGTCTGGGAGCTACTTTCCTCTAGTTGAGACGCGGGGTCAATTTTGTGGTGGGTAGCTTCATCCGGCGCTATGGTGGGCGCCTCATTTCGTGCGTGGGGGTGACGTGCGTGACATTTGTGTGGGGTGCCGCTAGTATGTGGGAGACCTGCGTGTGGCTGTCGCGTGGGCATGGCTAGAAGCAATCGCTGTGTAGCGGCGTGTGTGCTTGGCGCGTTCCTTTAAAGGGCGCGTGCGTGGCCGTGCTAATGACGTGTCGTTTCCACCACCGTGAGGTAGAACATGAACTCTGAAGACGCAATCGTTGACGCCTTCTACGAGAACGAGGATGACGTGCCCTCCAAGAAGGGCATCTGGCGCCTCTTCGTCTACAGCGCTATCGGCGCTTTCGTATTCTTCTTTCCCATTAGTTATGACGGAAAGAAATCCATCCCGCTTGACCACATGGTCACCATCATCCGCACCTATGCCGAAGTCTTGGTGCCCTGGTTTATCCTGGCGCTAGCGCTCTATGGCACGGTGCGCAGTATCGTGAATAAAAACTGGCAGGAAGGCCCGCTGCAAGCGGTCTTTACCGCGCTCAACGTGGTGGGCCTGGTGGTCTCCTTCTTGATGGTCATCGGAAAGCTTCCAGGGGTACTCGGCAACGAGGACATCGTGCCCTTCCTGTGGAATTCGGTTGCGACACCCGTCGGCCTCATCGTACCCATCGGCGGCGCATTCCTAGCTCTGCTCATCAGCTACGGCTTTCTGGAATTCGTGGGCGTATTTATGCAGCCCATCATGCGCCCGCTCTGGCGCACACCGGGGCGCTCCGCCATCGACGCGGTAGCCTCCTTCGTGGGCTCCTACTCTTTGGGAATCCTCATTACTGACCGTGTGTACCAGCGCGGCGGCTACACCGCGCGTGAGGCCTCCATCATCGCGACGGGCTTCTCGACGGTCTCGGCAGCGTTCATGGTCATCGTGGCCAAGCAGCTGGACTTGATGGATATGTGGGGCGTGTACTTCGCAGTATCCCTTGTGGTGACCTTCCTGGTCACGGCGATTACCGTGTGGATTCCGCCGCTGAGTAGGATTCCTAATGACTACGTAGATGGTGTAAAGCCGGACCCGGAAAAGCCGGTAAAGGGCAATTTCTTTAAGGCCGCCTGGCGGGAAGCGCTGCTAGCGTTGGACCGCGCGCCGTCTTTAGGCGCTGCCATTTGGGAGAACCTGCGCGATGGCGTGCGCATGGCGTCGGCGATTGTGCCCTCCATCATGTCCGTGGGCCTGATTGGTTTGCTGCTGGCAAACTACACCCCTCTCTTCGACTGGCTGGGGTACCTGTTCTACCCGTTCGCCTGGATTGTTCAATTACCGGAACCGGAACTGGCGGGTAAGGCCGCGGCCATGGGCATTGCGGAGATGTTCCTGCCGGCGACGGCTGTGGCGGGCTCAGAAAGCATGGTGCTCAAGTTCGTCATCGGTGTGGTGGCTATCTCCGCCATTATCTTCTTCTCCGCGCTGGTGCCGTGCATCTTGGCCACCAAGATTCCGATCAAGCTGTGGCAGATCGTGGTCATCTGGTTCGAGCGCGTGGTGCTGACCATCATTATTGCGACGCCGATTGCCTTCCTGGTGACTTAGCTGGGGCTTGTACGAGGGCTCATTAGAATGTGGGCCCATGAGTACCTCCCGAGTCCCGGCGGCGCGCAATGCACTGGAGATCCTCCGGCTGCTGTCGACCATCGACGTGCCGATTTCCGCCGCGCGCATCCGCAGTGAGCTGGACCTGCCACGCTCAACTACTTACCACCTGCTCAAGGAGATGGTGGACGCGGGATTCGTGGTACACCTGCCGGAGAACCAAACCTACGGGTTGGGGCTTGCTGCCTACTCGATGGCCGCGGCCTATGCCACGCAGCAGCCCTTGGTGCGGGCGACCCAGGGGCACCTCGAGCGGATTGCCAGCAGCGTCGGGGGCTCGGGACATTTATCGCGTTTAGCGGGAACGGGGATTCTCTACCTCAACGAGGTGCGCGCTCCGGGGGCGCTGTCACTGGTCACGGAGAAGGGGGTGCGGTTGCAAGCACAGCGCACGGCCTCCGGGCGGGCGATGCTGGCCCTGCTCCCGGAGGCGGAATGGCGCGCAGCCTATATCCCGGGGTCCTTAGGTTTTGGGGAATACAAGGAGATCTTGCGTCACGTGCG
Organism: Corynebacterium aurimucosum; assembly: GCF_030408555.1. Taxonomy (NCBI): domain Bacteria; kingdom Bacillati; phylum Actinomycetota; class Actinomycetes; order Mycobacteriales; family Corynebacteriaceae; genus Corynebacterium; species Corynebacterium aurimucosum. The sequence goes on from NZ_CP047048.1 coordinate 1,121,039, forward strand.
TGAGCGTGGCTGGGCCGAAGAGGTTGAGGTGGTTGCGCGCGGGCAGGCGTCGGTAGGCGTGGCGGTGGTTGACCACGTGGGCAGGCCAGCAGCGGCACTCGCGGTGACTTTCCCGGTGGGGACTGCCGACGCCGCCGACGTCACACAGCAACTGCGCGCGGCCGCGCAGCAGGTGGCGGAGAGGATGTACGGGCGCCGTTAACAGGTAGTGCCCGAGGTATTGGCGCGCCGGGCAGCCTGTTGTACTATGAGCGCAACGCGTAAGGCTGTCGCGCGTATCACTATTTTTCTATTCTTGTGAAAACGAGTACGTGTTTTCACGTGCCTTCTTCCCTTTCACGTGGGTGGTGGGACGTGGGTAACGCAGCGACGTTAAAGGAGCCTTACATGTCTAATTCTTATCCTTCCACCGTGACCGTGGGTATCGGGGCGCTGAGTATCGAAGAAGTCGTGGCCGTGGCACGCTACGGCGCGAAGGTGGAGATTTCCCAGGATGCGATTGAGGAAATCGCCTCGACCCGCGAGCGCGTCGAGGAACTAGCCCAGGATCCGACCCCGGTCTACGGTATTTCCACCGGCTTCGGTGCGCTGGCGCGGCGCCACATTCCGGAGGAGATGCGCGCGCAACTGCAGCTCTCACTCGTGCGCTCGCATGCGGCGGGAACGGGCCCGGAAGTTGAGCAAGAGGTCATCCGTGCGCTGATGTTGCTGCGCTTGTCCACCCTGTGCACTGGACGTACCGGCGTGCGTCCGGTGGTGGCGGAAACTTATGCCGCGGTGCTCAACGCCAATATCCATCCGGTGGTCCGCGAATACGGCTCCCTGGGCTGCTCCGGTGACTTGGCGCCGCTGGCACACTGTGCGCTGGCGCTGCTGGGTGAGGGTGAGGTGCGCGTCGATGGCGGCCAGGTCACCCCGGCCGCCGAGGCGCTGTCGGCTGCGGGCATTGAACCGCTCAAGCTGCGGGAGAAGGAAGGCTTAGCACTCATTAACGGCACCGACGGCATGCTGGGGCAGCTCTGCCTGGCTATCACTGACCTGCGCGAGCTTGCCAAGACCGCCGACATCGCCACCGCAATGACGGTGGAGGGCTTGCTGGGGACCTTGGTGGTCTTCGCTGATGACCTGCAGCAGCTGCGCCCGCATCCGGGCCAGGCGGATGCCGCGGCCAATATCCTGACGGTGGCGGAAGGATCGGAGATTCTTGCGTCGGCTCTCGAGGAATTCAAGAAGAAGCAGGTGCAGGATGCCTACTCCGTACGCTGTGCGCCGCAGGTAGCCGGCGGCTTCCGCGATACTGTGGCGCACACAGCAACGGTTGCGGAGCGCGAGCTCGCTGCCGCCGTGGATAACCCGGTGGTGGCCAAAGACGGGCGCGTGGTCTCCAATGGAAACTTCCACGGCGCGCCGGTGGCCTATGCGCTGGACTTCCTGGCCATCGTCGTGGCTGACCTGGCCTCTATTTCGGAGCGCCGCACCGACCGGTTCCTCGACGTCGCCCGCAACCGCGGCCTCAACGCCTTCCTGGCCGATGACCCAGGCGTCGACTCTGGCCATATGATTGCGCAGTATGCGCAGGCAGGCATTGTCTCTGAGCTCAAGCGCTTGGCCAACCCGTCTTCTGCGGATTCCATCCCATCTTCGGCCATGCAGGAAGACCACGTGTCCATGGGCTGGTCGGGTGCGCGCAAGTTGCGCAAGGCCGTGGACGGCCTGCAGCGCGTCCTCGCCATCGAAATCCTCACCGCCGCCCGCGCCATCGATATGCGCGAGGGCCAGCCCGCCAAGGGCACCGGGGCGGTCATCGATGCTCTGCGCCAGACCGTCCAAGGTCCGGGCACCGACCGCTATCTGTCCCCGGAGATCGAAGAGACCGTGCGCCTGGTCAAGGAAGGTGCGCTGGTGGCTGCGGTAGAGGGGGCCGTCGGCAAGCTGCGTTAAGCATCACTTCAGCCCCATGGCGTATGTCATGGGGCTTTTTCGTGCGCCCTTGATTTCAAAAGTGCAGACCTGGAAGTACATACGCGCAGCGTGCTGTCAAGGGGTGAATGCGCCACTTCGACCGGGAGGTAGTTGTGACGCGTTGGACTCCGAAGGATGTTAAGGATGCTGCTGTTGAGCGAGTGGCTGCGGGCGAGGCAGTTAGCCTGGTCGCGCGTGATGTCGGTGTGGGCCCTGAAACTGTTTACGGATGGTTGAGGGTAAGAGGTGTCGAACCTCCTGGCAGGCGTGCGAGTCGTCTGCGTGATCCGTTTGTCCGTGAGGCCGTTGGGTTGGTGTGTGCAGGTATGTCGATCAATCAAGCAGCACAGACTGTTGGATTATCGACTGGCGTGCTTCACAGTAGGTTAAAGAAAGCTGGTGTAATCGAAGTACGGCCTAGACGCGCCCGCTTGTCACCTGATGAACGTGTCCAGGCCGTGGAGCGAGTGCTTGCTGGTGAGAGCTGTCAGACGGTGGCTGATGCGGTCGGTGTGCATCCTTCCACGGTGTATCAGTGGATAAGGAAGCAACGGTATGCGGAATTACGCCGGCAGCGACACCGTCGAACGCCTGATGAGGCGGTGGTGTCTATGCCAGATACCGGCAAGAAGCTGGGTAAAGATACTGTTATGCCAGCACCGATGAAAGCTCAAGCCATTGATGGATTTCCTAGCGGCGTATTCGACAAACACGCCTTAGTAGGGCGTGGTCGCAGGCTTACTGTTGAAGACCGTGTTGCTATTGAAGCGGGATGTCGTGTCGGTGATTCGGCACGTGCTATCGCACAGAAAATAAATAGGCACCACAGTGTCGTCGCCCGTGAAATCACCCGTAATGGTTGGAAGATTATCGATGAGGACGGCACAGAGCAGCTGCGGTATAACGCCCACAACGCTGCTGTTTCTACTGCTGGTCGGATGGTGCGGCCAAAACTACGCAAGCTCGATGAAAGCCCAACGCTTCGGGGTGTAGTGATCGATTGCCTTGCCCGCAGGTGGTCACCTGGGCGCATTAGTGCATGGCTTGAGCATGCTTTCAGCGATGATGAAAGCATGCGTATTTCCCACGAAGCGATCTACAGTGCCTTATACATTCAAGGTAAAGGCAGCCTGCGAGCCGAGCTTGAAGAAGTCATGAAGACTAAAGACGTACTTATCCGCGGCGGCGCAACACGCAAGAGTCGTGCCCGAAACGCTGGCGTGTTAACCGGTCGCCCTTGGATCAAAGGTGCTGAGATCACCCACCGCAACCCGGAAGCTGATGACAGGGCTATCCCCGGGCACTGGGAGGGCGACCTTGTCATTGGTAAAGGCGGCAAAAGCGCACTGATTACCCTAGTAGAGCGCACCAGCCGCTACACCCTGCTTGGACACCTCCCCGATGAGCACAGTTCACAAACCGTGGTCGCAACCTTGCAGGACATGGTCAAAGACCTCAACATCGAGCAGCTAAAAACCATCACATGGGACCAAGGGGCAGAAATGGCTGTCACAGCACAGGTCCAGATCAAAGACGGCTGCCAGGTGTTTTTCTGCGACCCGCACTCACCGTGGCAGAGACCAACCAACGAGAACACCAACGGCGAGATCAGGCGCCGGTTCTACAAAAAAGGCACCGACTTTGCCACCGTCACACCCGAACATGTCGCGTGGGTACAAAATGAGCTCAACGAAACACCCCGACAAATCCTCGGCGGCGCAACCCCACGTGAAATACTTAACGAACTATTCAAGCGTGGCGCATCCACCGCTTGATTCCGCCCAGCGGGCGTCGTCCAGCACCCGGGCAGTGCTTTGCGACGACCAGCAGGTCTGCACTTCTAGGTCTGCACTTTTGCATTCGCGCCGAAACGTAGGAGCGTGGCGGTGGTGAAGAACACAAGCCTATCTGTGGCGAAGCACACAAAGCTGGGTTATGAGTAGTGCATGAACAATGAACACTTTTAAACTTCGTGGACCAGCACCTTATCGACCTTCGCAAGCTACCCAATGATGATCCCCGGTGGAAGAAAGTGCATGCTGGCAAGGTGGCCACACTGGCGTGGTGTTACGTGCTGCCGTTGGTGCACTGGCACGAGCTCAAGCCGTGGCAAAAGGAGACTGCGAAGGCATACGTGCTCGGGCTGAGCTTGCCCAAGGCAACATTAGTGGGAAAGTCCGCCGCGCTCATTCACGGGATTCCCCTGGTTGTGCCACCTGCCGAGTGGGAGGTAACGTTGCCTTCGAACTCGGTACCACAACGCGCGACTTCCAATGTCCGCTACCGGCGCATGGACTTGCGCGGTAAAGAGACGGTTGTTCACGGGATTCGCGTGTCTTCGCTGGAACGCACGGCCATTGATATTGCGCGGTTCTATGGATTTGAGGAGGGTCTCGTTGCCGTCGATGATGTGCGGGCGCGCAATGTTGGCCAGTTCTGGATCAATGAGACACTCGGCGCTATGGGGAGAGTTAAGGGCGTTGCCGCCGCGCGGCGGGCGGTTGCTGAAAGTATTAACTGCGCGGAGTCACCGTGGGAATCCTATGCCCGTGCCTTGATCCTTGCGGCGGACTACCCAGATCTGCGTTGGGTCAAGGCGCAACATGTGGTTGAAAGGTATCGAGCGGACCTGGTTATTAATGGGTGGTTGGTGATTGAGATTGACGGGAACGTCAAGTACCGCTTCGAGGCCGAAGAGGTAATACGCGCGGAGCATCGGCGGCAGCAGCACATCCTCAACAAGGGCTACATCGTCTTGAGGTTTAGCCCAGAACAATTAAGCGCACGCCCCGACTACTTCCAGGAGACCGTGGGGAAGCACTTGGCGCGCGGTCCGCGTTTGTAGATGTGCAGACCTGGAAGTGCAGACCCGCCCTGCGTGCTGTCAAGGGGTGAATGCGCCACTTCGACCGGGAGGTAGTTGTGACGCGTTGGACTCCGAAGGATGTTAAGGATGCTGCTGTTGAGCGAGTGGCTGCGGGCGAGGCAGTTAGCCTGGTCGCGCGTGATGTCGGTGTGGGCCCTGAAACTGTTTACGGATGGTTGAGGGTAAGAGGTGTCGAACCTCCTGGCAGGCGTGCGAGTCGTCTGCGTGATCCGTTTGTCCGTGAGGCCGTTGGGTTGGTGTGTGCAGGTATGTCGATCAATCAAGCAGCACAGACTGTTGGATTATCGACTGGCGTGCTTCACAGTAGGTTAAAGAAAGCTGGTGTAATCGAAGTACGGCCTAGACGCGCCCGCTTGTCACCTGATGAACGTGTCCAGGCCGTGGAGCGAGTGCTTGCTGGTGAGAGCTGTCAGACGGTGGCTGATGCGGTCGGTGTGCATCCTTCCACGGTGTATCAGTGGATAAGGAAGCAACGGTATGCGGAATTACGCCGGCAGCGACACCGTCGAACGCCTGATGAGGCGGTGGTGTCTATGCCAGATACCGGCAAGAAGCTGGGTAAAGATACTGTTATGCCAGCACCGATGAAAGCTCAAGCCATTGATGGATTTCCTAGCGGCGTATTCGACAAACACGCCTTAGTAGGGCGTGGTCGCAGGCTTACTGTTGAAGACCGTGTTGCTATTGAAGCGGGATGTCGTGTCGGTGATTCGGCACGTGCTATCGCACAGAAAATAAATAGGCACCACAGTGTCGTCGCCCGTGAAATCACCCGTAATGGTTGGAAGATTATCGATGAGGACGGCACAGAGCAGCTGCGGTATAACGCCCACAACGCTGCTGTTTCTACTGCTGGTCGGATGGTGCGGCCAAAACTACGCAAGCTCGATGAAAGCCCAACGCTTCGGGGTGTAGTGATCGATTGCCTTGCCCGCAGGTGGTCACCTGGGCGCATTAGTGCATGGCTTGAGCATGCTTTCAGCGATGATGAAAGCATGCGTATTTCCCACGAAGCGATCTACAGTGCCTTATACATTCAAGGTAAAGGCAGCCTGCGAGCCGAGCTTGAAGAAGTCATGAAGACTAAAGACGTACTTATCCGCGGCGGCGCAACACGCAAGAGTCGTGCCCGAAACGCTGGCGTGTTAACCGGTCGCCCTTGGATCAAAGGTGCTGAGATCACCCACCGCAACCCGGAAGCTGATGACAGGGCTATCCCCGGGCACTGGGAGGGCGACCTTGTCATTGGTAAAGGCGGCAAAAGCGCACTGATTACCCTAGTAGAGCGCACCAGCCGCTACACCCTGCTTGGACACCTCCCCGATGAGCACAGTTCACAAACCGTGGTCGCAACCTTGCAGGACATGGTCAAAGACCTCAACATCGAGCAGCTAAAAACCATCACATGGGACCAAGGGGCAGAAATGGCTGTCACAGCACAGGTCCAGATCAAAGACGGCTGCCAGGTGTTTTTCTGCGACCCGCACTCACCGTGGCAGAGACCAACCAACGAGAACACCAACGGCGAGATCAGGCGCCGGTTCTACAAAAAAGGCACCGACTTTGCCACCGTCACACCCGAACATGTCGCGTGGGTACAAAATGAGCTCAACGAAACACCCCGACAAATCCTCGGCGGCGCAACCCCACGTGAAATACTTAACGAACTATTCAAGCGTGGCGCATCCACCGCTTGATTCCGCCCTGGTCGTCGTCAAGCACTGTCTTGGCGCTTTACGACGCCCACCTGCGCGTATGTACTTCCAGGTCTGCACTTTTGGGTTTGGCGTTGGCTGTGGCGGGGGCAGCCAGCGCACCGCTGCAGTGCCAGTCGCGCGGCAGTCTCGTATCTGAGACAGCTAGGCCAAAAGTGTCCTGGCTCATGGTTCTGCGTCACAGTAACTTGTCCTGTGTGACGCTGACCAAGCCCCACTAGGGACAGCCCCGGGGAACCGGCCTTGGGGGTTTGGGAGGGCGTCGAAATGCACGAGCGAAAGGAAGTCATGTCTGAACCCCGCGAAGTACGCGCCCCGCGCGGAACCGAAATCTCCGCCAAGTCTTGGCAGACCGAAGCCCCGCTGCGCATGCTCATGAACAACCTTGATCCCGAGGTTGCCGAGCGTCCCGAGGACCTCGTAGTCTACGGCGGCACCGGGCGTGCTGCCCGCAGCTGGGAGGCTTTTGATGCCATCGTGGAGTCCCTCAAGAACCTCGAGTCCGACGAGACGTTGCTGGTGCAGTCCGGCAAGCCGGTCGGCATCTGGAAGACCAATGAGTGGGCACCGCGCGTGCTCATCGCCAACTCCAACCTTGTCGGTGACTGGGCCAACTGGGAGCACTTCCGCAAACTCGAAGACGAAGGCCTGATGATGTATGGCCAGATGACGGCCGGCTCCTGGATTTACATCGCTACCCAGGGCATCCTGCAGGGTACCTTCGAGACCTTCGCGGCCGTGGCAAAGAAGCGCTTCAACGGCACGCTCGCCGGCACCTTTACCCTCACTGGTGGCTGCGGCGGCATGGGTGGCGCACAGCCGCTGTCTGTTACTTTGAACGGCGGAGCCTGCCTCATCGTCGATGTGGATGAGACCCGCCTGAAGCGCCGCCAGCACAAGCGCTACCTCGATGAGGTTGTTACCGACCTGGATGAGGCCCTCAAGCTGGTGCTCGACGCCAAGGAGAACAAGAAGCCGCTGTCCGTGGGTCTCGTGGGCAACGCCGCTGAGGTCTTCCCGGAGGTCCTGCGCCGACAGCGCGCGGGTGAATTCACCGTGGACATCGTCACGGACCAGACCTCCGCGCACGACCCGCTGAGCTACCTACCCACCGAAATCACCGTGGAGGACTGGCACAACGAGGCCAAGGCGGACCCGACCACCTTTACCAAGAAGGCCCGCGAGGCCATGGCCGCCCAGGTCCAGGCCATGGTGGAATTCCAGGACGAGGGTGCTGAGGTCTTCGACTACGGCAACTCCATCCGCGACGAGGCCCGCAAGGCCGGCTACCAGCGTGCCTTCGAGTTCCCAGGTTTTGTCCCGGCCTACATCCGCCCGCTCTTCTGCGAGGGTCTTGGCCCCTTCCGCTGGGCAGCGCTTTCCGGCGACCCTGAGGACATCAAGGTCACCGACCAAGCGCTCAAGGAGCTCTTCCCGGACAACGAGCACCTGCACAACTGGCTTGATGCCGCCGAGGAGTACGTGGAGTTCGAGGGCCTGCCGGCACGTATTTGCTGGCTGGGCTACAACGAGCGCCACAAGGCTGGCCTGCTCTTCAATGACCTGGTCAAGGAAGGCAAGATCAAGGCTCCGATCGTTATTGGACGCGACCACCTCGACTCCGGTTCCGTGGCCTCCCCGTACCGCGAGACCGAGGCCATGCTCGACGGCACCGATGCCGTGGCTGACTGGCCGCTGCTCAACGCCATGACCGCTGTCTCCTCCGGTGCCACCTGGGTATCCATCCACCACGGCGGCGGCGTGGGCATGGGCCGCTCCATTCACGCCGGTCAGGTCACCGTGGCCGACGGCACCGAGCTGGCCGCCGCCAAGCTGCGCGCCGTGCTGACCAACGACCCGGGCATGGGTGTTATCCGCCACGTGGATTCCGGTTACACTCGCGCCAAGGAAGTCGCCGACGAGCGCGGCGTGCGTATCCCGATGGAATTCAAGGCCCGCGACTAGATAAGAGAGGAAAAGAAGATCATGTCCACCCTGTTTACTGGAATCTCAGAGCTGCGCACGGTGTCGGAGGCTGGCACGCTTGCCGACGCCTCCCTCATCGCCAACACCGACGGCACCATCGCCTGGATCGGACCGGAGTCCGAGGCGCCGGCCGCGGATGAGAAAGTCGACCTGGGCGGGCGCGCGGTCCTGCCGGGATGGGTGGATTCTCATACGCACATGATCTTCGACGGCGACCGCTCCGCCGAGTTCGAAGCCCGCATGGCGGGTGAGTCCTACCAGGCCGGTGGCATCGCGGTGACCATGGACGCTACCCGCTCGGCGGGGGAGGAGCGCCTGGAAAAGCTGTTGGTGGAGCGCATTGCCGCCGCCCGCCGCGGGGGTACGACGACCTTGGAGACGAAGACCGGCTACGGTCTTAATACTGAATCTGAGGTGGAGGCCGCTCGCGTGGCGGCTCGCCACGTCGATGACGTTACCTTCCTCGGCGCACACCTCGTGCCGCCGGGAGCGGAAGCCGAGACTTACCTCGACGAGGTTGTCGGCCCGATGCTGGACGGTGTGGCCGAGCACGTGCAGTGGATCGATGTCTTCTGCGAGCGCGGCGCCTTCGACGAGGGGCAGTCGCGCCGCGTGCTCGAGGCGGGCAAGGCCCGGGGCTTAGGCGTGCGAGTGCACGGCAACCAGCTCGGCGAGGGCCCAGGCGTAGCACTCGCGGTGGAGTTGGGCGCTGCCTCCGTGGACCACGTCAACTACCTCAGCGATGCCGATGTCGAGGCGCTGGCCTCCTCCGATACGGTGGCTACGCTGCTGCCAGCCTGCGATCTGTCCACACGCGAGCCGCTGGCGCCGGGCCGGAAGCTTATTGATGCCGGCGCGACCGTCGCCATCGCCTCGAACCTCAACCCGGGTACCTCGTATACCTCCTCGCTGAACTTCTGCGTGACCACGGCTGTGCTCCAGCAGCACCTCACGCTTGATGAGGCCATCGCCGCCGGCACGCTGGGCGGTGCCACCGCGCTGCGCCGCCAGGATGTTGGCTCAGGTAAGGACGCGCAAGGCCGCCCGGCTAAGGGCTCGCTGGTGGTCGGTGCTGCCGCCGACCTGCATGTCCTCGATGCCCCGAGCGCTATCCACCTGGCTTATCGCCCGGGCATGCCGATGACCTGGAAGACCTTCGTGGGTGGCCGTGAAGTCTAGAACGTAAAGTCTTGCACTCTAGAGTGTAAAACTTTGTAGTCTGCGGTATTCTGCAGGCATGATGTGGACGGTTGATGAGCTCGAGGAATACCTCGAGCACTGTCGCCTTTTGCAGTCGGATACTACGACCGTGGAAGTGAAGTCGGGACGCGGGGGAATGCCGCAGTCCCTCGGGGCTACTCTGTGTGCCTTCGCCAACATGCCGCGCGGTGGCACCGTCATTATTGGAGTGGCGGAACCCGACTTTGCGGTGCACGGCGTGGACGATCCCGGCGCCATCGAAAGCGCGCTGGCGGATCAGGCACGCACTCTAGTGGAACCCGCGCCCTTCATTGAGACTCAGACCCTGTACGTCGAAGGGCGAGCTGTCGTGCTTGGACACGTCGAAGGCGTGCTGCCGCACCAGCGGCCGGCACTCTATCGGGGTCGGCCTTACCTGCGAATGGCGGATGGTGACTACGTCATGAGCGCCAATGATCTTCGCATGGTCGAGGTGGATAAGCTGCACGCTCGCGAGGCCATTGCCTATGACTCAGCACCGGTTCCCGGGTCAAACCTAGAAGTCTGTGATGCTTCGGTGCTTAAGGAGGCGGTGGCGGAGCTGCGCAGCGCCACCCCTCGTTTGCGGGGTGCGAGCGATGCCGAGCTGCTGGAGCTATTCCGCGTGGTTGATTCACAAGGGCAGCTGAGTGTGGCAGGTTTATACGCTCTGGGGCGCTTTCCGCAGGGATTCTTTCCCGACCTGCATATTTCTGCGGCCGTGCAATACCCAGCGGGGGAAGAAGGACCGCGTACCCGGAATCTGGAGGAATTCTACGGCCCTGTGCCGGATCTGGTGGATGGAGCCGTGGCGTGGGTGCACAGGAATATCGACACTGACTTGGTCTATGACACAGATGGCCACCTGCGCGAGGTTCCAGAACTACCGCTGGAGGCTGTTCGTGAAGTCATTGCTAATGCCGTGGTCCACCGCGACCTTGGCCCAGAAAGCTTAGGCGCCGGCAAATTTGTCACTGTCCGGCTGACCCGCCAAGCACTGATTGTGACCAGCCCCGGTGGATTGCGGGGCATCTCCGTGGAAGAGCTTAGGGGAAAGATGCTGTCACCCGTCGCTGTGAACCCGCGCCTATACACATTGAGCACGAAGCTGCGGCTTGAGGACGGCGAGCGTGTCATTGAGGGCCAGGGCGGAGGAATGCGGGTGGTTTTTGAATCGCTTCGGAAAGCTGGATTGCGTCCGCCCGTCCTCATCGACACTGGTGTGCGCTTCACCGTGATCCTCTGGAGGGCGGGGCGAGACGATGACGAACATGACGCGGCACCGCACGGCGCTAACGCTTCCTCTCTGTCTGCTCCGGAGTCTGCGAGCATAGGCAGTGAGGGCAGTGTGGTGGAAGACGGGCTCGTCGCCAAGCTCGGCGGAAACCCCGCACTTGTGCTTGCTGCGTTGCGCCGGAAGGGCGAGCTCTCGCTCGTGGACATCGTAAACAGTACGCAGCTCACCCGCGGCCAGGTGCGTTACGCGCTGGGCAAGCTTATCGAGTCTGGGCACGTCATCATGCGCGGCAAACACGGTGACCGAGCCACGCGTTACGCTGCGAAGGAGTAGCCCCTAGTGGAAAAGCTCGGGTAAATCTTCGGCGAAATAGCTAATTGGATGTTGGTACCGTACTCTGGTGTGAGCAATGAGCATTACCGATAACGCCACCGGCGGCGTCAACGAGCCGGAAGAATTCAATAAGTCGGAATCTCAGGAAAACTCGCAAGGTGGCGAAGCATTGGACGCTTCGCAGGTGTCGAATCAGGACACCGGGGCTGCGAATAACCCTGAGGACACCGGCGCTGAAGAAGAATCAGCCAACGACAACTCCCAGGGTTTTGCACACCTCGGCCTTCCCGATGACGTTCAGGAAGCCGTGTCCAAGGTGGGCTTTACCAAGCCATCCCCAATTCAGGAAGAAACCATCCCGATCCTCATGGAAGGCCGCGACGTCGTCGGCCTCGCCCAGACGGGTACGGGTAAGACCGCAGCCTTCGCGCTGCCGGTTCTCTCCCAGATCGATACCGAGGCCCGCTACCCGCAGGCTTTGGTCCTGGCACCCACTCGTGAACTGGCCCTCCAGGTAGCGGACTCCTTCCAGTCCTTCGCTGACCACTTGGGTCGCATCGAGGTTCTGCCTATCTACGGTGGCCAGGCTTATGGCATTCAGCTCTCCGGGCTGCGCCGTGGCGCCCAGATCATCGTCGGCACCCCAGGCCGCGTCATTGACCACCTGGAGAAGGGCTCCCTGGACATCTCACAGCTGCGCTTCCTCGTCCTCGACGAGGCGGACGAGATGCTCAACATGGGCTTCCAGGAAGACGTCGAGCGCATTCTTGAGGACACCCCGGAAGAAAAGCAGGTCGCACTGTTTTCGGCCACCATGCCGAACTCGATTCGCCGCCTGTCCAAGCAGTACCTCAACAACCCCGCTGAGGTCACTGTGAAGTCGGAGCGCCGCACGAATGACAACATCACGCAGCGCTTCCTGCTGACCCCGCACCGCCACAAGATGGATGCCTTCACCCGCATCCTCGAGGTCATTGACTACGACGCCATCATCGTCTTCTGCCGCACCAAGCACGCGACCGAGGACGTGGCCGACAGCCTCAAGGAGGCCGGCTACAACGCTGCTGCCATCAATGGTGATATTGCCCAGCAGCAGCGTGAACGCACCGTCGATCAGCTCAAGGATGGCCGCCTGGACATCCTGGTGGCTACCGACGTGGCTGCTCGCGGTCTTGACGTGGACCGCATTACCCACGTGGTCAACTACGACATCCCGAATGACACCGAGTCCTACGTGCACCGCATCGGCCGTACCGGCCGTGCTGGCCGCACTGGTGAGGCCATCCTGTTTGTCACCCCGCGTGAGCGCCGCATGCTGCGCTCCATCGAGCGCGTGACCAATGCCCGCTTGGAGGAGATGGACCTTCCGACCGCGGATGAGGTCAACGCTAAGCGCAAGGAGAAGTTCTTCGCTTCCATCGGCGCTTCGCAGGAGGACAAGCAGTTCGAGTTCTTCCGTGACATGGTGCGCGAGTACTCCGCGGCTGAGAACGTGGCGATGGATGATATCGCTGCTGCTCTGGCCGTGCAGTTACAGGGCGGGACGGACTTCCTGCTCAAGGAGCGTCCGGTATCCAAGAAGGACCGTCGCGAGCGCGACCGCTTCGAACGCGACGGGCGTGGCCGTGGCCGTGAGCGCGCTGGCCGCGACCGTGACCGCGGCCCGCGCCGACCGGACGGGGACTTTGAGACGTACCGGTTGGACGTCGGCAAGCGCCAGAACGTGCGCCCCGGAGCCATCGTGGGCGCGCTGGCCAATGAAGGTGGCCTGTCCTCCAAGGACTTCGGCCGCATCACCATCGCGGTGGGCCACACCTTGGTGGACCTGCCGAAGAACCTGGACCCGGCGGTGCTGGATCGTCTGAAGGACACCCGTATTTCCGGACAGCTCATCAAGATTCAGAAGGACACCGGCCGCCCACCGCGCCGGAACTTCGACGATGATCGCGGCCGCGGCGGCTACGGTGGACGTGGCCGTGGTGGACGCGGTGAGCGCGGCGGATACCGCGACCGTGACCGCGGTGGACGCGGTCGTGATCGTGGTGGGCGCCGCGGCGGCTGGCGCGACTAGTCTCTGCCAGGCAACGCAGCGGCCTTAATGCTGCACGAGAAAACCTCCCAAACTCTCATTGAGGGCTTGGGAGGTTTTGCTATTGAGGGCTAAACCGGAAAGTTTAGACGTACATCAGGATGGCGCAGACAACCCACAGCAGGTTGAAGATGCCGGAGAACATAGCCAGCTGCTTCTTCAGCTTGGCCACATCGGCGCTGCCCGGGCTAGCAATCGCAGCCATGGCCTTGTTCTGCTTCGGGATAACCACCACGAGCAGAATAACCCAAGCGATGACGGAGAGCAGAAGGGCAATGTGGAACTGGACCTGGGACTTGTAGGCATCCAGGTCGGTAAGGAAAACGGCCAGGCCAATAACCGGAACAATGGCGGAAATATAGCCATAGGTCGAGGTGATCTTGTTGAGGATGCCGGCGGCACCAGCAGCCGAAGCATCACCAGCGCCAGCCTTTGCCAGCTGTGCTGGGAAGGCGGAGGTGGAGATACATACGGTACCGACCAACAAGATAGCGGCGAAGGCGTGGAGGAAAATGAGCAAGCTAGTCATGGGGAGTGCGCTTTACCTTTCTGTACGGGGCTTTTCCCAGCGAAAGTCTAACGGTGCTGTGAGATGAAATCGAATCGGCACTGGTGGCGCATGACCGCATAGTCGCGGGAGGGAAGCGGGAGTTGATACTTGCGGGCCACAGCGGCAAGCCGCTGCGAATAGTCGCAACGATCAGCCGGTGGGAGCCAGTCCGCCGGCAAGGAATCGGACTTGGCTTGGTTCAAATTGCGGGCGGTAGCGACGAGGTTGAGCGGATCATTGGCGAAGGCCATTTTCTTATCACGCGGCCACGTTGATGCGCCAAGGTCCCAGGCCGCTGAGAGCGGAAAGACGTGGTCGACTTCCACGCGCGCCGGCGCCGGAGCGCGGGAATAGGGGTCATAGAGTGTGCCGTTGGTGGTCTGCGCGGCTTTGACATTATCGCGGGTTCCGGGAGCCCAGCCGCCGAAGTCATCGCGGTCATAGCCAGGGGCCTCCACGCGCGCAGGCACGGTAGTCACACCCAGGTCGGGGCCGGGGAGGAGGTGGTAGCCGCCGTAGGCCACCGTGGCTATAGAGAGGAAACCGATATAGGCCGCGCGCAGGTTCATGCACTTTTAGACTGCTTGGGTGTATGAGCGGTTCCCGTATAAGCAGGAAGCACGTGACTGTAGAAACGGGTTAGGTGGGGCAGCCATACGGCTTTTCCCAAAAGGCATTAGTCAGAAGGTTTCTTTGGGGGCAAAGGCACCTTTTAGAGGCTCGCACACGGCGTTTTCGAGGCAAAGGCACCTTTTGAGAAATGCCTTTTGAATAGAGGCTTTTGAGTAGCGACCTTGTAGAGCCATCCGAGTCAATCACAAGCGAAACCCCGCCACAGCAGTAACTGGACTGCTGAAGCGGGGTTTGCGCAGAAGGATCGGGGAGAGAGGAGGGTTACTTCTGAACCTTCTCTGCGGCCTCCTCGAAGTCCAAGTCATCGTTCTTCTCAACGAGCTTGGCCAAGCGGGTAGCCTCCTCGAACTCCTGGGTGACCTTCGCATCCGGGGCCTTGGTGGCCAGGGAAACGCCGACAGCCACGAGTAGAGCGGAGATGAAGCCCGGAACCAGCTCGTAGAGGGTATCGCCCAGCGGGCTCATGCCCCAGCCGATGGCCACGATCGCACCGGTGAGCATGCCGGCGATAGCGCCGGTGGAGTTGAGGCGCTTCCAGTACAGCGCCAGCAGGACGATTGGGCCGAAGGCGGAGCCGAAGCCAGCCCAGGCGAAGCCAACTAGGCCCAGGATCGAATCCGACGGGTTGATGGCCAGCACGGCAGCGATGATGGCGATGGCCACGACGGCGGTACGGGAGAGGTTGATCAGAACCTCCTGGCGCGGCTTCTTCTTAGCGAAGATGAGGTAGAGGTCCTCGATGAGGGAGGTGGAGACAACCAGCATCTGGGAGGACATCGTGGACATGATGGCTGCGAGAACGGCGGTCAGAACCAGACCAGCAAACAGCGGGTGGAACATGACCTGAGCCATGTCCAGGAAGATGGTCTCGTAGTTTTCCTGGTCAGTAATGGAGTGGCCGGTCTGGGTGAAGAACACGGTACCCGACAGCGCCACGAAGATAGCGCCAATCAGGGAAATCCCCATCCAGCTGACACCGTAGAAGCGGCCCGCGCGGGCATCGGAAGGCTTACGCAGCGCCATGAAACGCACGATGATGTGCGGCTGGCCAAAGTAACCCAAGCCCCAAGCCAAGTTACCGATGATGACGGCGGCGGATACGCCAGAGAACAGGGAGAAGTAATCGGGGTTCTCAATAACGCCATTGGTGGCGTAGGGGTTCTCAGCAGCGAAGCTGAAGATCTCGCCCGGGTTGTCCAAGGAGAAGAGCACCATGATCGGCACGATGATGAGGGAGGCGAACATGAGCAGGCCCTGGACGGTATCGGTGTAGGACACCGCAAGGAAGCCACCGACGAAAGTGTAGAAGACCGTCACGGCAGCCACGACGAGCATGCCGACCATGTAGTCACCGCCGAAGCTGGACTCGAAGTAACGGCCGCCAGCCACCATGCCGGAAGAGACGTAGAAGGTGAAGAAGAAGATAATGATCGCCGCCGCGATGATGCGCAGCACGCGCGACTTATCGTGCAGGCGGTTCTCAAAGAAGGAGGGGACGGTAATAGAGTTGCCGGCAATTTCGGAGTAGGAGCGCAGGCGCGGCGCGACCCACTTCCAGTTGGCCCAAGCGCCGATGAGGAGGCCGATGGCCATCCACAGCTCGGACATACCGGTCAGGAACAAAGCGCCCGGCAGGCCCATGAGCAGCCAACCCGACATATCGGAAGCGCCGGCGGACAGGGCGGCTACGAACGGGTGAAGGCCGCGGCCGGCGAGAACGTAGTCGTCATACTCATCCGTCTGCTTGTAGCTCCAGAAGCCGATAGCGGCCATGGCAAGCAGGTAGATGATCATCGCAACGACATACCAAGTGGAGTCTTGCACTGATCTCTCCTTGAGATTGAGATTAAAAAATAGGACCTCACCACGCTAACGAGGCACAAGCTCCTACCCAACTGAAAATTGGCTGGTTGACCAGTATTTGGTTACCTTGGTCACAGCTTAATGTACGGTCTTACTGGTGTTACGTCGTTATGTAACGAGACTGTAACGATTGCTTATTTGGGCTGGATTTGGGAACTTTCTGCAACCCTGACCCCCAGAAGGCGTGCTGCTAAACTGGGCCCTATGGCTTCTTACCTGCTGCATGGCCTCTGGCTGCCCGTCTCCGGCCTGAGCCTATGGATCGAACAGGTCGAAGGGCACAAGATCATCATGCCCTCAGCAGTCCCAGAGGGAACTTTCCCGGATGTGGTCGATAGCATCCTGAGCAAGAAGACCTTCCGCAACCGCGCGCGAGTCTCCCTGCGCACTCCGAAGGGCAAGGATGTCTCCCTCATGGTGCCCATGGCCATGTTTGCCCCGGATGAAGCGGTGGAAACACTGGCCAAGCTGGAATACCTCGACACCGAAAGCCAAGCGGTCTCCGTGGAGCAGCGTGCGACCATCGCGCCGGATCTCCTGTGGCTCATCCGCGCCTACCGCGGGCTTTACCGTTTTGTCCGCGCCGGCCGCGTGACCATCCGCCTGTCCTATCAAGCCGGCGAGTGGTATCCGATGTGGCAGCTGGCCTCCGGTTTGGGCGAGCGCAGCTGGTTGGCGGAAATGCTGGCGTCTGCACCCGGCATCCTGTCCATTAATAACCGGGCCCTGTCTGATGATTTGGCCGATGAGCTCACGCACTGGATTGCCTATGCCCAGCTGCGCCCGCAGATCGACGCCCCACGTGCTGCCCCCTGGCACGACTTCGCCCAAGCGCTGCTGAAAACCGCGCCCGTGAAGAAAGGGCGGGCCCAGCTGTTGCGCGGGCTCAACGAGTGGAAGGACTCCATTACCTCCGTCGATCTGCAGCTGGTGTTCCTCGTGGAGGAGCCACCAAATGATAATGTCGCCGTCGAGGACGCAGCGTGGCCCATCCGTCTGCTGGTTCGCTCCGGGACCGATTCACCCCTGCCGGTGCGCCAAGACCAGTTGGACCGGGGGAGCGTCGAGAAGCTGCGTGAAGCCCGTCGTCACGCCTTCGATGTGGCTCCGCGGCTAAAGTACAATTCCGCGCCGGCGAGCCGGAATGCGGGGGACTGGGATGTGTACCTGACCACGGAACAGCTCGTGGATTTTGTCACCCACGACGCCGCCGCCCTGCGCAAAGCCGGCTTTACCGTGCTGCTGCCCAAGTCGTGGTCCCACATGGAGACCAAAGCCAAGCTGGAAACCACAGAGGTGCGCGATCCTGCTGATGCCGCCACCAAGGCGCACATCGGCATGGAGAAGCTGTTCAGCTATGACTGGAAGCTTTCGGTGGGGGATACGCAGCTTACCGACGCCGAAATGCACGAGCTCATCTCCTCCAAGTCCGGCCTGATTCGTCTGCGCGGCGAGTGGGTCATGGCGGATACACAGGCCCTCAACAAGATCTCGCAGTACATGCGCGAACTGGCCGATACCGCCCGTAAGCGCGCCCTAAAGGAACTGGAGCAGCTCGCCGCGACCGCGGAGATGGCCCGCCAGCTGGAACAGCCTGGCTGGGAAGAGCTCGTTGCGGAGGTGGAGCGCCGCCGCAAGGAATTCAACGAGGGCGAGCAAGAGGAAGCGGTCACGCTTGCGGACCTACGCGAGATGGCGTTGAAATCCATGGCGGAGGACCCAGTAGCGTTCACCGGATCTGAGTGGCACACCTCTTTGCTCGGTGGGATGGATAGTACCGCGCCCGACCGCGTGGAGATCCCCGATACGGTCCATGCCGAGCTGCGCGAGTACCAGCGCCGGGGCGTCGACTGGCTGTATTGGATGTCCCGCAACAATATCGGCGCGGTGCTGGCAGATGACATGGGTTTGGGCAAGACGCTGCAGCTGTTGTCCCTGCTGGCGGTAGAAAAGGCCGCCCATGAGACAGAGGGGGAAGCAGGGGCGTGGAAGCCCACCCTGGTGGTTGCCCCGACCTCCGTGGTGGGCAACTGGGCTAGGGAAGCCAAGCGCTTCGTGCCGGACTTTAAGGTCATGGTGCAACATGGCACCGGGCGCCTGAAGAGCGAGGAGCTGGTCACGGCGGCGCAGAACGCCGATATCGTCATCACCTCCTATGGCACGGTCAGCCGTGACTTCCTGACCTTGAGCAAGGTGGAGTGGGACCGCGTGGTCCTCGATGAAGCCCAAGCGATCAAGAACGCCTCCACGCGCTCCTCCAAGGCCGTGCGCGCCATCCCCTCGCGGCACCGCGTGGCGCTGACCGGTACGCCGATTGAGAACCGGCTGTCGGAAATGCGCTCCATCCTGGACTATTGCAACCCCGGGATCCTGGGCTCAGCTTCCTTCTTCCGCAACCACTTTGCCAAGGCCATCGAGCGCGAGGGCAGCGATGTCATGGCGGAGCGCCTGCGCCTGCTCACCGGCCCGTTCATCCTGCGCCGCCTCAAGACGGACCCGAATATCATCGATGACCTGCCGGAGAAGTCTGAGCAGATCATCACCGTGCGCATGGCTGATGAGCAGGCTGCCCTCTATAAGGCTCTGGTCAATGACGTGGAGCAGGCTCTGGGAAAGAAGAAGGAGGGCATCTCGCGCCGCGGCCTCATCTTGGCTTCGCTGACCCGTATTAAGCAGATTTGTAACCACCCGGCGCACTTCCTGGCCGATGGCAGCGCCGTCACCATCAAAGGCAAGCATCGCTCCGGCAAGGTGGAAGAACTCATGCGGATCATCGACCAGGCCATCGAATCCTCGGAGCGCGTACTGATCTTTACCCAGTACAAGGCCTTCGGTGACGTTCTCCAGCCCTACCTGTCTGAGCAGCTGGGCTGCGAGATTCCCTTCCTCCACGGCGGGGTGAGCAAGAACCGGCGCGACCAGATGGTGGAGGAATTCCAGGCCGATGATGGTGCGCCCGTCATGCTGCTCTCGCTCAAGGCGGGTGGTACCGGCTTGAACCTCACGGCGGCGTCGATTGTCGTGCACATGGATCGCTGGTGGAATCCGGCGGTGGAGAACCAGGCCACGGACCGCGCCTTCCGCATTGGCCAGCAGCGCAACGTGCAGGTGTACAAGATGATCACCGCCGGTACCTTGGAGGAATCCATCCAGGACATCCTCGACGGCAAGACGCAGCTGGCCGGTGCCGTTGTGGGCGAAGGCGAGGGCTGGCTCACGGAGCTGAGCCCCGAGCAGCTGGCGGATCTCATGAGCTATAGGGAACAGGAGAAGTAAATGGCACCGAAGAGTCCTGAGGACAACAACGTCATCTACGCCAACTTCGGCACCCGCAAGCGCGTGAGCACGCCGGAGGAGGTCAACCGCGTCGACCGCGTGCGCACCATGCAGCCGGCGGCCACGCGCCTGCTCAACTTTGTCAACCAGCAAACGGATTCCGGTCGCATTCGCCGCGGGCGCCAGTACGCCACCGAGGGCCATGTCGTGGGCCTCGATGTGCGCAATGGCGCGGTGCACGGAAAGGTTGCGGGCTCCCAGAACGAGCCTTTCGCGGTGCTCATCCAGGTGCCCTACCGCAATAACGAGGACATCGGGCGGCTGTCGGAGATGTTCGCACGTACCCCCAACTCCGTGGCGAAGGCCAAGGAAGGCATGCTTGCCGACGCCTCCCTCGACATTCTCATCGCCGAGTACCCCGACGACCTTCGCTTTTCCTGCACCTGCCCCGACCCGGAATATGTGTGCAAACACGTCGTGGCGGTGGCGGACCGCCTCGCGGCCCGGATGGATGCCGATCCTTCCGTGATTTTTGCCCTGCGTGGCCTCGACTTCGCGCGGCTGGAACAAGCGGTCATGGAACAGGCCAAGGCGGCTTCGGAGGACTCTTTTTCCGCTTCTGCGGCCTCTGAAATCTCTGCCGAGGAACGCAATGCCTTGTTCTGGGAGGGGCGAGAATTGCCGCCCTTGCCGGAGCCCAAAACTGCTCCAGCCGTGGATGATTCCGACCCGGAACTGCTGCGCAAGGCCATGCGTTCTGTCAGCCATACGAACATAGATTTGCTTCGGGCGGTCTCCGATGTCGAGGACCTTTACTATCATCTGACGCACTAGACATTGCCACCCCAGGGCAGCGGCTTGAGCACCAGCCCTGGATAACGTTGTAGGGAGTTTGCATGGCCGCGGTCACGTTCATCCACACCTCCGATTTCCAGCTGGGCATGACCCGCTGGTTTTTAAGTCCCGCGGCGCAGTCGCGTTTTGATGATGACCGCGAAGCAGCGGTCTTGCGGCTGGGGGAGTTGGCCACCGAGACGGGTGCCGAGTTCATCGTTGTGGCCGGTGACGTCTTCGAGCACAACTCCTTGAGCAAAACCACGCTGTTGCGCGCGAAGGATATGTTCAAGCGCCTGCCGGTTCCGGTCTACTTGTTGCCCGGCAACCATGATCCGCTCGTGGCGGATTCCATCTTCTTCAACTCCTTTGCGGATAACGTGCACGTGATCGCTGATTCGGAGCCGATTGAGGTTCGCCCAGGCTTGGAGATCGTTGGTGCCCCTTACCTGTCTAAGCGGGCTAATTATGACCTCGTGCGCCGTGCGCTGGAGCCTTTAGAGCCTGCCGAGGAGGGCGCGGTTCGCATCGCGGTGGGCCACGGCCAGGTGGAATCCCGCGCGGGCGAGGGCGAGGACTCGGATGCCGATACGATCGACCTCGCCTTCGTGGAAGAGTGCCTGGATAAGGGTGTTATCGATTACCTGGCGCTGGGGGATACACACTCCACCGAATCTCTCGGTTCTACCGGCAAGGTATGGTTCTCCGGCAGCCCGGAGACCACGGCCTTCGACGATAGGGAGCGCGATTCGGGCAACGCCTTGGTGGTGACCGTTGAGGGAGAGCGGGTGGACGTGGCCAAGCACCACGTTGGCCGTTGGGACTTCCGGGCGATTGATGCGGACGTTAACTCACTGGAGGAGGTCGAGGCTTTTCTTGCGGAGCTCGATGCCGTTCCGGAGAAGATTCGTACCGCGGTGAAGTACAGCCTGCGTGGCACCGTGGGCTTGAGCGCGCAGGCCCGTCTGGAGCAGGGCCTGGCGGAGATGGAGGAGGTCTTTGCCTCCCTCAAGCCGCGCAAGAGGACCATGGACCTGCCTCTGGCGCCCTCAGAAGAAGAACTCGGCGAGCTGAGTTTGAGCGGGTACGCCGCCGATGCGCTAGCGGAGCTGCTCGAGGACCTAGATAATCCCACTGCCCGCGACGCCGCCAACCTGCTGTTCCGCCTCAGCGCGAAGGGAGCCTAAACCATGATGCAGCTGCATTCTGTTGAACTGAACAACGTCCGGGGCGTGGAGCACCTGGAGGTCAAAGACCTCCCGGAGACCGGGGTGGTGGTCATCGGTGGGCCGAACGAAGCTGGAAAGTCCACGCTGGTGGAGGCCATCGATTTCGTGCTCACGGAAAAGCACACGGCAAATTCCAAACCGGTGAGGGCGCTGCAGCCTGCCGGCCGTGATGTGGGACCTGAGGTCACACTGGAGGCAACCGTGGGGCCTTACCGCTTCCGCATTCGCAAGCGGTGGGTGAAGAAGCGCACTTCGGAGCTGCATGTTTTCTCCCCGCGCCCGGGCCAGTGGACCGGTGCCGAGGCGGATGGGGAGTTGGAGCGCATCCTTAGTGAGCACGTGGACCGCGCGCTTCTCGACGCCCTCTTCGTCCGCCAGGACGACCCCCACCAAGGCATCGCCGCGGTGGGCATTCCTTCCCTGACTGCCGCACTCGAAGAAAAAACCGGGGCGAGTGCCGCGGCGGAAGATTCTGAACTGCTCACGCGCATCGAAGCGGAATACAAGGAGTACTTCACCGCGAAGACAGACAAGCCAGCAGGAGACTATAAGGCTGCCATTGCTGCGCTGGCGGATGCTGAGGAGAAGCACGCTGCCGCCGAGGCCGCGCTGCGCGAACTCGACGGCGTGGTGGAGCGCTATGAAGCCGCCGAGCTGAAGAAAGCCGAGGCTGAAGCAGCTCTTCCGGCGGCCGCGGAAGAATGCGAGCGCCGTGACGGTGAGCTGCTTGCCGCTCGGGCCGCCCAAGAGAAAGTCACCGCGCAGGAGGCTGCAGTGACTCGGGCGGCGGAGGCTGTGACGCGCGCGGAGAAGGAAGCGGAGCGCCGTAAAGCTGTGGTTGCTGAGCATGCCGCAGCTGCCGCGGCTGCTGAGCGTGCCGCCGCAGCGGTTATTCAAGCCCGCGAGCGGGCCGAGGAAGAAGCCGCCGCCCGCACGACGCTAGAGGAAGAGCGCACCGAGGTTCATAAGCGCTATGAGGCCGTGCGCGAGGAGCGCCAGCGCGCCCGCCGAGCCCAGCAACGCGCTGAACGCGAGGCCCTGGGTACCCGCCTCGAAGCACTGAACAAACTGGAAGAGACTTTGGCGTCCCGCCGCCGTGAACTGGCCGCGACTCCCGACGTTCCGAACCTTCAGGCCTTGGAGGACGCTGCACGCGAGGTCACCGTCCAGGAGCGCCTGCGCGCGGCTGCGGCGGCCAAGCTTTACTTTTCTGGCGAGGGCTCCTTTAGCGTCGATGGCGAAGAACGTGCGCTGGAGAGCGGTCAAGAACTGGCAGTCGAACTGCGCGAGGGCACCACGCTGAAAATCGGCGACATCACCGCCCGCTATGCAGCCGGTGCGGGCGATAGCGGTGAGGAAGGCGTGGGGAAAGCCCGCGCGGAGCTCACACGCCTGCTGGAAGACGCCGGGTGCGAGGACGTGGAGGCCGCCCGTGCCACCCACGAAAAACACGTAGAGCTAGTATCCGCTGCCGATACCGCGGCCCGCGAACTCACTGCGGCGCTGGGTGGGGAGGACCTGGGTGAGTTGCATGCTCGCTTCGAGGCGGGCGCGGCCGATGCTGAGGACACCGAGGGGCCCGGCGGCTCTACCGATTCCACCGCACAGCCGCGGGAGCTCGACGTCGTGGAGCAGGAAGAAGAGGAGCTGCGCAGGAAGCTGGATGAGCTCGACCGCGCCCTGGCACCCTACCGCGAGAACAAGGCGGGCGCCGCACTGGAGGTGGCGATGGTCCGTGCGGAGGAGGCCACGATGCAGCGTGATGCTCAGGCCGCAGCCGTAGAGGCCGCCCGCGCCCAGCTCAGTGATGCCGAGGTGACCGCCGCGATTGAGACAGCACGGACTGAGCTGGCGAAGGAGAAGGCGGCTTTGGAGGAGATGTCCACCGTGGATGTCGACACCGCAGAGCAGCTAGCTAGGGGAGCACACACGCACGTTGATTCGCTGAACACAGCGGTCAATGCGGCGGTTGGCGATATGCGCGAGTTTAACGGGCTTATCACTATGCACTCTGGTGCAGCTGAGGATGCAGAGAAAGCTGCCGCGGAGCTCGAAGTGGCTCGTGAGCGCCATGCCGCTGTCGAGCGCCGTGCGAATGCCGCGCGCTACCTGCGCACGCTCATGCTGCGCCACCGCGACGCCGCCCGCCAGCGCTATGCCGCGCCCTTTGTCACGGCTCTTAATGGTTTGGCTCGCACCGTCTTTGGCGGTGACGTGGACTTCGAGCTCTCCGAAGAGCTCAAGGTCCAAGCTCGCAGCCGTAACGGTGAGACCGTGTCCTTCGACGCGCTCTCCGGCGGTGCCAAAGAACAGCTGAGCATCCTGACACGCTTTGCCATCGCTCAGCTAGTGTCCGGCGAACCGGTTCCCGTCGTCATCGACGACGCGTTAGGGTCTACCGACTCGCAGCGCCTTCAGCTTATGGCGGCGTTGTTCAGCAAGGCCGGGAAAAACACTCAGGTCATCGTGCTGACCTGTATGCCGCAGCGCTACTCGTGGGTACCGGGGCGCATGGACCTAGATATGGAGAGACTTACAAGCGCTTAAGTCATGGAGTGTAGGGTGTGAGCCATGACTGCGGACACTCGATGGCTCACGGAAAGCGAACAGGACCTCTGGCGGCACATTCTCGCCAGCATTCGCAAGATTAATCGCGGCATGGAGGAAACCCTCTTAGCCTGCAGCGATATCTCCGCGGCGGAGTTTGCGGTCCTCGTCTCGCTTTCGGAGGCACCCGATCACATGCTGCGTTTGCGCGAGTTGTGCTCGGAATTGGAGTGGGACCGCTCCCGCGCCTCCCACCAGATCACACGCATGGAAAAGCGCGGTTTGGTGCGCAAGGAAAAGTGCGCAGGCGATGCGCGTGGCGTTGAAGTCGTCATGACTAAGGCCGGCCAGGAACGCCTGGAGGCGGCAGTTCCTGAGCACGTCGAGTCGGTGCGTCGCATGGTGTTTGATCACCTCGATCCTGCCGATGTTCCGGCGCTTCTGCGCTTTTGCAAGGGCGTCCTGTCGGAGAATAATCTTCCGGGCTATGACGGCTTCGTTCCGGACGAACGCCTGGGCCTCCACGCAGACTAGCCGTGCCTGGCGCGGGTAGAGTAGGGCCCGTCCGTTAATTCACCAGGAGGTGACCTTCCCACACCATGATGGGACAAGAACTGTTTGAGCATCCGCAGCGCCAATACGTTACGTACGGCATCACTCCCTTGAAGGAACTCAGCGTGCAGGTGGGTTCGGTTGAGGATCTGGAAGAGCTCACCGAGGAACAAGCCACCGCGCTTGAGGCAGCCCTTGAGCAGCATCCGGAGGGCGCACTAACCTTCGATGATGCCTCGCAGCTGTGGATTATTGGCGCGGAAGAAGATATTGAGAGCATGCTCCAGGACCGTGAAGATTTCGTCGAAGCGCTCAATAACAATGAGGATCCTGGGGTCTAGGCCACAGTCGGCGTCAAACTAAAGGCGGATGCGTTCTGAAAGATCTGCGTTTAACTACGGGCGGCTCTGCATAAACTGCTAAGATACTCTGTGTTAAAGGGCGAGCATCCCCCGTGCAGTGAAGAGAAGGCATTCCATGAGAATGCAGTCTGGCTAGGGGAGCTAAGTGAAAGGATTAAACATGATCGTCGAGCGCGATATGGCTCAGGAGCAGCGCGAAGCAGCTGCACGTGACAAGGCTGACGGCTGGGTATCCGTCTTCGTTCAGTGGATTCCCTCCATGCTTCTCTCCGTGGTGCTGCTTGGTGCTTTGATGTTCGGCATGTACTACGTCGAGCACGGCACCCTGGACATCACCCAGCCAATCGTCAATCAGTACATCACCCAGTAAACTGGTTCGCTCTCTTTTCACCGCCCGGCGGGGGAGAGCAGCTTGACGTAAAGCCCCAGCAGCAATGTCTGCTGGGGCTTCGTTCTTCCAACCTGCCGCACCCCTCAACCTTGTTCCCCTGAGCCGAAAGCCACCGTGGTTTGGGGAGGGTTTCATGCATGCGCAGAACCATGCCCAGGCGGCGCAACTGCCCTAGCTGCCAAAACCATCGCGCTCGCCGCAAGATCTGGCCAGAACTTTGGCAACTAGGGCAGTGTTGAGCCTGAGAGTTAGTGTTCGGTTGAGCAATTCTTCGCCCTTCGCGCTCACCGTCGGTCTCAATCAGTCGCCGTCCGCGACTTCGGTGAGCGCGAAGGGTGTATTCATCCGATAGTGTGAACGCCATGGACTCTCACATCTACGTTCGCTATCTCAACGGCCCGCTCCAGTGGCTGGGAATCATCGTTGGCCTTGCCGTCGTGGCAGCTGTGGTTCCCACGATGATTGACTCTACGTGGGCAGCAGTCCTTTTCGGTGCCTTGGTGATCGTTGCAACCGTGGCTTGCATCATGATGCGGGTGAAGATCGTCGTGAGTGACGACGACGTAGCTGTTTCCATCCTGGGTATATTCACGAAGAGGATTCCACTCAGTGATATCACCGGGGCAAGCATCGGTCCCGAGACTGGGCTCAAGGAAGGTGCGGGCCCGCGTGTTGTCGACGGAGCACCGGCTTATATCGTTTCTGGGCCAACGGTTCATATAGAGCATGGCCCGGACTCTCTTATCGCTTCGGCGAAGAACCCGGAGGAAGTGGTCTCGGATATCGAGGCGCGCTTGCGCTAGTTCTATATCCCCAGACTTGGATTCCGCAACCTCCTGGTGGGAGGTGGGGTGTCACCCAGCGCTGGGCGACGCCCACCTGCAGGTTGCGGGTTTCAGGTCTGGGGGAATGCAGAGAGCGAAAGGCTTTCCCGCACTCGTGGCATCGTTGAAAATGAGGGCCGGGGTGCGGCCTGATGAGAGAGATGTGGGCATGAAAAAGTGCCCCTGACAGGGATCGAACCTGCGACCTTCGGTACCGGAAACCGATGCTCTAATCCGCTGAGCTACAAGGGCATCGCTGGCGAAATGCCAACGATGCGATTCTAGCCTATAAAGACTGAAGCGCAGTAATTGGCCTCACGCCGATGGGGGTGTGGTGGGAGGAAAGGCGCGGCTAGGTAAGCCGCGCCTTCATTGTTCCCGCAGCCTTTCTGGCTAGGCGGGCTGTTACTGAGCCTCGGGCTGGTCAAAGAAGCCCGGCGCATCCGCAGTGTGGACCTCACCGGTGCGCAGGTAATCAACCACAATCTGGTCGACGGCCTTGTTGCCCATGGCGAAGTGGCCGTGGCCTGGGCCGTGCACAGTCACCACGCGGGACTGCATCGGATCGGAGAGGCCGCGGTAGAAGGCGTACGGGGTCTGCGGGTCACCGGTAGCCTGCAGCTGCAGCGGCTTGGTCTGCAGCTTCTCACCGGAGACGGCAATCGGGGTGCTGACCGGCGCGCGACCGCCGCAACCCGCGCCAGAGGCGTACATCGAATTAAACAGAGTGAACGGGTCAATCGTCACGTAGTTCGACCACAGGAACGCCGGAATGAGAGTCGGATCCGTCGGCGCGGTGTTCTCATTGCACATAATGATGTTTTGCATGCTCATTGCATTGACGAGCTGCTGCTGGGCTTTTTCTGGATCCTGTTGAGGCTGTTGTGCCGCCTGCTCCTCAAAGTTCATAGGCTCAACACCGCCGATGTGCTTGGCCAGTGCGTCCCACGTCTCGGGGCGGGGAAGGAGCTCACGGGTCGCGCTCAGCGTCGGCGAGGCAGCTTGAACAGCCTGCGGGTTGCGTACCTTGCCCGCAAGGTGCTCTGCCTGTACACGCAGCTCTCCCGTGGCGGTCATGACGTTGGCGCCCGGCTGGCCTGCGAACTCCAGTCCTGGCGGGAGGTCACCAATCTGGGCGTTCGGGGGAAGCACAGTCGGGCGCACGCCTGCTTCCTTGGCCACGATCTGGGACCAGCGCTCATAAGCCTTCAGCGGCGTGGTACCGGCGTGGTAGGTGGCGTCGTTCTTGGCCACGTACGCAAAGAAGTCATGGAGGGCATTCTCATAGCCTGCCTGCTGGGAGACGAAGATCTGGTTCCATGCCATCTTCGGATTCATGCCGGAGTCCAGCACGACCTTGTCGGTGTGCTGCGGGTAAAGCGTGGCGTAGGTGGAGCCTAGGAAAGTGCCGTAGGAAAGACCGGCGATGTTGATTCTCTCCTCACCGAGCGCCTGGCGAACAACCTCCCAGTCCTTAGCGGTGTTCTCCGTGGTTAGGGAGTCGGTGTAGCCCGGGGTGTTCTTCTCACAGTCATCGCGGGTAATCGCGCCGATCTGTGTCAGCTGCGCCAGCGGGTTTCCGCCTACTTCGCGGGACGTGCAGTTCACTTCTCCGGATTCGCGCAAACCTCGGGGCTGGACGCCAATGATGTCGTAGCCCTGCTTGATTTCCTCAGGCCACGCCGCAAAGTTAGCCCAGCTGTATGCGTCACCGCCCGGACCGCCAGGGTTGGTGAATAGGGCGCCCTGGCGGTTGCCCGTGGCCTTGAGGCGGATGAGGCCGACATCGATGGTGCCCTTTTCCGGCGCATCGTGATAGGTCGGAACCGTAACGTGACCGCACTCGGCGCGCTCTTCGGTGACCCCCTCCGGGCACGGGCCCCAATTGATGGTGGGTTGGTCTGCGTGAGCGACAGCGGGCGCGGCAACCAGACCAGCAGCGATAGCCACGGGCCCCAGCACCGAGCCTAAAACACGAGAAAGACGCATAGAATAAGGCTCCTCAAATCGTTAGTTGGTACGGGCCTTATCCTATGCGCCGGGGGCGATGTGAGCCGAGTGCTCAAAAAGGGTGGGTGCACCCGATCGTCACATTACTTAACAATCACCACAATGAGATCGCGCGGGCCGTGGACGCCCTCCACGCGGGAGAGCTCAATATCCGAGGTAGCAGACGGGCCAGAGATCCACGTCGCTGGGCGCTCCGGGTTCATACGGGAGACAACCTCCGGGATGCCGTACACGATCTGCTCCTTGCGAACGATGCACACGTGACGGTCCGGAACCAAAGTCAGCGCGCGGCGGCCGCACGTCTCATTGGACTCGAGCACGATGGTGCCGGTCTGCGCGGAGGTGACGTGAGATTCGGTCACCACGGCATCGACAGCGTCGAGCTCGCGCGGGTCCTTGGCGTTGTCATCAGGAGTGATGGTTTCCTCGAAGCCGTCCAGAAGCCCAGCGTCCATGCCGGGTGCGTAGACGACGTTCGAGCAGCCGCGCTCCTTCAGGATGCCCACGAGGGTGGAATTCAACCCAGACTCATCGGTGACGTGCACGTCAGCCTTGTAGTCTTCGAGGCGGTCCACCAGCATCTCACGCAGCTCATCCTCGTTGAGCGTGCCTTCCTTCTGGTACTCGCGCGGAATGTCTACGTGGTCCGGCAGGCCGGCCTGCTTCTGGGCGGCGGAAATGCGGTTGAGGATTTCCTCTTTGGCGGTGGTCACTTGATGCCCTCCTTCTTGGCTTGGGCGAGGAGTTCTTGAGCTTCGTCAGTGTCGAACCATTGGCGGAAGGACTTCTTCGGCGGAACGGCGGTATCGCGTACCTCGGACCAACCAGACATAAACAGCGGTAGCTTGTCGATGACCCCGTTGAAACCACCGAGGACACGGCCGAGCGCCACCATGTGGGTGATCTGGTTCCAGATCTTCGGGTTCTTCCACACCAGCTCAACTACCTGGAAGAGCTTCTCTTCGACCGGCGGGGTGGCGTGGGTGACCTTCTGGTAGCGGTTTTCCAGAATGACCTGGGAGAGCGGGATGCGCACCGGGCATACCTCGTCGCAACGGCCGCACAGGGAGCAGGCATAGGGCAAGCTTGCCGACGGATCGTTGTGGTCCTTCATGCCAGTCAGCTGTGGCGTCAGGGAGATACCAATCGGGCCCGGGTAGACGGAGCCATAGGCGTGGCCGCCGGCGCGCTCGTAGACCGGGCAGACGTTCAGGCAGGCAGAGCAGCGGATGCACTTGAGCGCCTCGTGGCCCTTGGGGGAGGACAGAGCAGCGGTGCGGCCGTTGTCCAGCAGCACGATGTGGAAGTTCTGCGGGCCGTCACCTTCGGTCACACCAGACCACATGGAGGTGTACGGGTTCATGCGCTCCGCAGTGGAGGAGCGCGGCAGCAGCTGGAGGAAGACCTCGAGGTCCTGGAAAGTCGGGACCAGCTTCTCAATACCCATCACGGTAATGAGGGTCTCCGGCAGGGTCAGGCACATGCGGCCATTGCCCTCAGACTCCACGATGTTGATGGTGCCGGTTTCTGCCACACCGAAGTTAGCGCCGGAGATGGCCACCTTGGCCTTCATGAACTGCTCGCGCAGGAACTGACGGGATGCTTCAGCCAGTTCCGCCGGCTCGGCCTTGAGCGAGTCATCGGTATTCGGCATCTTGTTGACAAAGATGTCACGGATCTCCGCGCGGTTGCGGTGGATAGCTGGGACCAGAATGTGGGAAGGCTTGTCCTCACCCAGCTGGACGATGAGCTCCGCCAGGTCGGTCTCTTGGGCGTGGATCCCGGCTTCTTCCAGGTGCTCGTTGAGCGCGATTTCCTGGGTGGCCATGGACTTGATCTTGACCACGTCGGTCTCACCGGTTTCGCGGATAAGGCCCTCGATGATCTCGTTGGCTTCCTTGGCGTCGCGCGCCCAGTGGACGATGCCTCCGCGCTTGGTCACCTGCTCTTCGAACTGGACCAGCAGTTCGCCCATGCGTACGGCGACGTCATCCTTGAGTGCGGAGCCGGCGTCGCGAAGCTGCTCCCAGTCCGGGGTCTCCTCAACGGCGTGCTGGCGCTTATCACGAATCGTGGTGGTGGCGTGGTGCAGGTTGCGGCGCTGGGTGGCGTTGTTAAGACCCACGTGAGCCAGCGGCACGAAGGCCTTCGAGCCGCGCAGGTTGCCGTAGCCTTCAGGAGCACGCGGAGGAGTGGTGTCGAGGAAGGAAGTCATTAGAGCATCTTCTCCTTGGAGTAGGCCGCAGAGGTAGGAGTCCACGGGTGTTCCTTGGTGGAGGCGAGGATTTCCGCCAAGTGGATAGCGCGAACACCGGAGCGCTGGCGAGCCAGAGCACCACCGATATTCATCAGGCAGGAGGAGTCACCGCCGGTGACGTATTCGGCCTCGGTTTCGCGGATGTGGCGGGTCTTATCGCCGACCATCGCTGCGGAGACCTCAGCGTTCTTGAGGGCGAAGGTTCCGCCGAAACCGCAGCATTCTTCTGCATTAGGCAGCGGGGCGAGGTCGATTCCCTCGACCTCCTTCAGCAGCTGGTAGGGGCGGTCACCCAACTTGAGGAAGCGCAGGCCGTGGCAGGAGGGGTGGTAGGTCACGCGGTGAGGGAAGAAAGCGCCGACGTTGGTGACTCCGGCGACGTCGACCAGAAACTCCGGCAGATCCAGGGTCTTGCCGGCTGCCTTCTTGGCGCCGTCCACATCGGCGGAAGTGCCGAAACGATCAGCGATCATCTCGTGCTGCTCACGCACGGCGCCCACGCAGGAGCCGGAGGCGGAGACCACGTAGTCGATGGAGGGATCCGCAAAGGCGTCCGCATAAGTGCGGATCATGCCCAGGGTCTGCTCCTGGTAGCCGGTGTTGATGTGCATCTGGCCGCAGCAGGTCTGCTCCTCTGGGAAGACGACGTCATAGCCCAAGCGAGAGAGAATGAGGGCCGTGGCCTTATGAGCATCGGGGAAGAGTGAATCACCGATGCAGGTGGAAAACAATGCTATTCGCATTCGCGTGTGCTCCTTAGTCTGCCTCTCTGTAGCTTGTCCTGTGCTTGGCACAGCGATGGTGTACTCGGATGCGCGCTACCAGGACAGCCGCAGTGGGCATTTTTCGAGTTTGTATCTATGAGCCTACCGCCCAAAACTCACATTATCGAGGCGGAATTAGCCCTCCTACCTGGCGTTTTATCGCAACATTAATGTTGTGAAATTCCTTACGTGCAGAGATGAAGCGGTCACAAAAAGCGGGCAAGCGAAAACCCCCAGATGTGGCGAGTGAAGTGCCCGATTCTGGGGGTAGTTGGTGCTGAGGACTGAGAACTTAAGGAACCAGGAAGCCCAGCACGTTGGTCATGAGAAAAACGATGATGCACACGACGGCAAGGAAGGCCACGGAGTAGCCCACAACGGCCTTGAAGATGCGGGATTCCTCGCCCTCCATTTGAACCGCAGTGGCTGCAATGGCCAGCGACTGCGGGGAGATCATCTTGCCCACAACGCCACCCGAGGTATTGGCAGCCAGCATGAGGTCCGGGTTAACGCCGATGCGCTCAGCAGCGGTGACCTGGAGGTTGGCAAAGAGTGCGTTAGCGGAGGTATCCGAACCGGTAACCGCGGTACCAATCCAACCCAAGACGGGGGAGAAGAGCGCGAAGATACCTCCGACAGAAGCCACGAACTGGCCGATGGAGATGGTCTGGCCGGAGTAGTTCATAGTGTAGGCCAGCGCCAGGACCAGGATGATGGTCAGCGCAGAGAACTTCATGCGGGAGATAACCTCGCCAAACTTAGCTAGCGGTGCCGATGCCTCCAGCGTGTAGCGGCCGTTCTCGTTGAAGGACATGTAGATAACAGCCACGATGATGCCGGAAATCAACAGCAGGGTGCCCGGGTTGCCCAACACGTTGAACTTAAACGCGGTATCCATGGCGTGGCCTTCGGCGTCGAAGACGGTGCCTTCGAGAAGCGGCCAGGCAACGTTGAGCTGCAGGAAGCCGAAGATGGACGGCCACGCGGTGGCGATGGCGAAGACAGCGGTGACCACGGCATAGGGCAGCAGTGCCATCCAGATGCGGCTGCCGTTGAGGTCCGTGACCTCCTCTTGGGCGGGCAACTCCATGCGCTCACGCAGGCTGTCCACACCCTTGGGCTTCCACACACGCAGGAAGAGGAAGCCAGCGCCGAGGGAGACAATGCAAGCCACGACGTTGGTGAGCTGGTAGGCAAAGAAGGTGGCCGCGGCCCACTGAGCAATGGCGAAGGAGATGCCGATGACAGCGGCGGCGGGACCTGCTTCTTTAACACCCCGCATGCCGTCAAGGATGAAGAGGATAAAGAAAGGCACGACGGCGGCGATGAGCAGGACCTGCAGCGAAATCAGTCCGGCGATATCAGCGGTCTGTTCGGCGGTACGGCCGCCCACGGAGCCTGCGGTGGTCACCGGGATGCCTACCGCGCCGAAGGCCACGGGTGCGGTGTTGGCGATGAGCACGGTGGTGGCTGCCTTGAGGGGTTTGACGCCCAGCGCCAGGATCATGGTGGCCGTAATTGCTACCGGAGCGCCGAAGCCGGCGAGCGCCTCCAAGAGGCCACCGAAGCAGAAAGCGATGAGAATGGCCTGGATGCGAATATCGCCATCGCCCAAGAGGTCAAAGGTCTTGCGCAGGTCATTGAAGCGGCCAGAGGCCACGGTGACCTCGTAGAACCAGATGGCAGTAATGATCACCCAGACGATGGGGAAGAGGCCGAAGAGCCCGCCGCGCACCGCGGAGGACAAAGCCATGCCGGTTGGCATGCCCATGCCAAAAATGGCGATGAGAACCGCGACGAGAAGCGCTACCGCACCCGAGGTGTGAGCGCGGGCCTTGAGCCCTAGGAGCATGATGAAGAACGCGATGAGCGGCAACGTGGACACCAGCGCGGTGAGCCCGATGTTGCCAGCGATGGCGTCGGTGGTGATGTTGAAGGTTGACATAAAACTCAATTCCAGTTGGCTCCCGCTGGCGTCTTTGTGGAGGTCCCCAGGATGCGGCACCGCATGTGTCGGCCAAGCGAGAAGGCGGAAGGTTGGATCGATTCAGATAACGCCTTTAGGGTAGAACTTGGTGCTTCGCTGTGCCGCATTGTTCACCTGATGGGGGTGAGTGACCTTGCTAACCTCTGCGACCTGATAGCGCCTCCCAGCGGCGGAGACGATAGACTTTGGCCCTATGAATCCTGAAGATCTTTCCGTCCTGATCAAGAACACTGCCGCTGCCGTGCTCACCGAGCATGAACTGGACGCCTCCGTCCTGCCAGAGACTGTCACCGTGGAGCGCCCGCGCAACCCGGAGCACGGTGACTATGCCACCAACCTGGCACTCCAGGTAGCCAAGAAGGCTGGTGCCCAGCCCCGCGAGCTGGCGCAGTGGTTGGCGGATGCCCTCGCCGGCAACGACGCCATCGATGAGGCCTCCATCGCGGGCCCGGGATTCCTTAACATTCGCCTCGCTGCCGCAGCGCAGGGCGCCATCGTGGCCCAGGTGCTCAATGCCGGTGCAGACTTCGGCAGCAACACCACCTACCAGGGCAAGAAGATCAACCTGGAGTTCGTCTCCGCGAACCCGACTGGCCCGATCCACCTGGGCGGAACCCGCTGGGCTGCCGTGGGTGATTCGCTGGGCCGCGTGCTCGAAGCCTCCGGCGCGGAGGTGACCCGCGAGTACTACTTCAACGATCACGGCGGCCAGATCGACCGCTTCGCTCGTTCCCTCGTGGCTGCCGCCAAGGGCGAGCCGACCCCGGAGGACGGTTACGGCGGCGATTACATCAAGGAGATCGCTCAGGGTGTGCTGGAGCAGAACCCGGACGCCCTTGACGGCAGCGATGCCGAGGTCCAGGAAGCCTTCCGCTCCGCGGGCGTGGAGATGATGTTCGCCCAGATTAAGGAGTCCCTCCACGAGTTCGGCGTGGACTTCGATGTCTACTTCCACGAGAACTCCCTCTTCGAGTCCGGTGCCGTGGAGAAGGCCATCCAAAAGCTCAAGGACAACGGCAAGCTCTACGAGTCTGAGGGCGCATGGTGGCTGAAGTCCACCGAGTACGGCGATGATAAGGACCGCGTGGTCATCAAGTCCGATGGCAACGCCGCCTACATCGCCGGCGATATCGCCTACGTGGCTGATAAGTTTGACCGGGGCCACGACCTGGCCATCTACATGTTGGGCGCAGACCACCACGGCTACATTGCCCGCCTGCGCGCTTCCGCTCAGGCTTTGGGCTATGACCCGGAGGCCGTCGAGGTCCTCATCGGCCAGATGGTCAACCTGGTCCGCGATGGCCAGGCGGTCAAGATGTCCAAGCGTGCCGGCACCGTCATCACTCTTGATGACCTCGTCGAGGCCATCGGCGTCGACGGCGCGCGCTACTCCCTGGTGCGCTCCTCCGTGGATTCCAGCCTGGACATCGACTTAGGCCTGTGGGCTTCGCAGTCTGCGGATAATCCGGTCTACTACGTGCAGTACGGCCACGCCCGCATTTGTTCCATCCTGCGCAAGGCAGCAGAGCTGGGCTTCGACACCGCCGAGCTTGCCGACGCCCCTCTCGACCTCCTCACCCACGATAAGGAGGGCGACCTCATCCGCACCCTGGGCGAGTTCCCGGAAGTTGTGGCCACCGCTGCCACGTTGCGCGAACCGCACCGCATCGCGCGCTATGCCGAGGAGCTTGCCGCCGTGTTCCACCGCTTCTATGACCAGTGCCAGGTGCTGCCGAAGGCTGGTGAAGAGACCGAGTCGATTCACTCCGCACGCCTTGCCCTGGCCAGCGCCACCCGCCAGGTCATGGCCAATGCCTTGACCATGGTCGGGGTCAGCGCACCGGAGAAGATGTAAGACGGAGAAGATATAAGACAAGGTATCGATGACTGATTTCAATTCTCTTCCGGCCCACGTGTGGCCGCGCAACGCTGCTCGTGATTCCGATGGTGTGGTCTCGATCGGCGGCGTTTCCCTGACCGACCTGGCCGAAGAATACGGCACCCCGCTCTATGTTTTCGATGAGCAAGACTTCCGCTCACGCTGCCGGGACATGGCCCAGGCCTTCGGCGGCCCCGACCACGTGCACTATGCCTCTAAAGCTTTCATTACCAAGCGCATCGTGCGCTGGGTGGATGAGGAGGGCCTGTGCCTTGACGTGGCCTCCCTCAATGAGGCCAAGCTGGCGCTAGCCGCGGACTTCCCGCCGGAGCGCATGACCGCGCACGGCAATAACAAGGAAGATGAGTACCTTGAGCTGTGCGTAAACGAGGGGATTGGCCATGTGGTCTTGGATAACGCGGAGGAGCTCTCGCGGCTTAACAGCATTGCTGCGGCCGCTGGCCGCGTCCAGCCGGTGATGATCCGCGTCAAGCCTGGCGTGGATGCCCACACACACGAATTCATCGCCACGGCTCATGAGGATCAAAAGTTCGGCATTTCCCTGTCCACCGGCGCCGCCTTCGATGTCGCTCGCACGGTGCTGGAATCCGCGAACCTAAAGCTCGTGGGCTTGCACTGCCACGTGGGCTCCTCGGTGTTTAATGCCGATGGCTTCAAGCTGGCTGCCGAGCGCGTGCTGAGCCTATATAAGCGCATTCACTCCGAGCTCGGCGTTGCCCTTGAGGAGCTGGACTTGGGCGGCGGCTTCGGCATTCCCTACATGGAATACGAGGAAGCACTCGACGTCGCCACGCTGGCCAAGGACCTGCTCGACGCCGTGAAGCGAACCGCCACTGAACTCGGCATCAAGCCGCCCTTCGTGCTGGTGGAGCCCGGCCGCTCGCTGGTGGGTGCCTCCGCGGTCACCGTCTACCGCGTGGGCACGGTCAAGGACGTGGAGACCGGCAAGGCGGATCTGCCGATGCGCCGCTACCTCTCCGTGGACGGTGGCATGTCCGATAACATCCGGCCGGCGCTCTATGGCTCTGAGTATGACGTGCGCGTGGTCAACCGCCGCACCCAGGGCCAGCCGGTGGACTCGCGCATCGTGGGCTTCCACTGTGAGTCCGGTGACATTCTGGTCAACGAGCGCCGTTTCCCCTCGGATATCACTACCGGGGATCTCCTCGCTTTCGCCACCACCGGCGCCTATCAGTACATGATGGCCTCGCGCTATAACGGCGCTCTGCGCCCAGCAGTAGTTTCCGTGCGTGACGGCAAAGCCTCGCTCATGCTGCGCCGGGAAACGGTGGAGGACTTGCTGGCGTTGGACGTCGACTAGCGCGGCGTTGGCACAGCTCACCGCATTTTATTCACAAAGACATGGCCGGTCGCACGTTGTGCCGGCCATTTCGTATAGAAATAGACAGCTCGTTCTGTATAGTGATGGGCTAGCACGTAAGAATCTTTCGCAATTTCAACAAGGGGACACCATGACGACGAACCGTAGCAAGAAGCCCGAAGGCGAACCCGTAGGGATCGCGCTGCTTGGATTTGGCACTGTGGGCGCTGAGGTTTTCCGCCTCGTGCAGGAGAACGCTGACGCTTTTGCACACCGCATCGGCGGCCCCGTGGAGATCCGCGGCGTTGCCGTGCACAACAAGAACAAGCTGCGCCCGGGCGTTCCGGCGGAGCTGCTGACCGACGACGCCAAGGCACTTGTCCTGCGCGATGATATCGACCTTGTCGTCGAGGTCATCGGCGGCATTGATTTCCCGCGCGAGCTTGTCCTCGCCGCCCTCAACGCCGGTAAATCCGTGGTCACCGCCAACAAGGCTCTCGTGGCCGCGCACGCGGATGAGCTCGCTGAAGCTGCCGACCGCGCCGACGTTGACCTTTACTTCGAGGCCGCTGTAGCCGCCGCCATCCCGGTCGTCGGCATGCTGCGCCGCTCCCTGGCCGGTGACAAGATCCAGCGCATCTCCGGAATCGTCAACGGCACCACCAACTTCATCCTGGACGCCATGGAGTCCACCGGTGCCTCCTATGAGGATGCGCTGGCTGAGGCCACTCGCCTGGGCTACGCCGAGGCCGATCCCACCGCTGACGTGGAGGGCCACGACGCTGCCTCCAAGGCTGCCATCCTGGCATCCCTGGGCTTCTATACCCGCCTGACCTTCGACGATGTCTACTGCGAGGGTATTTCCAAGATCACCGCCGATGACATCAAGGCTGCCAACCAGGCCGGCTACTCCATCAAGTTGCTGGCCATCTGTGAGCGCCTCGTGGATGAGGAGACCGGTGCGGAATCCGTCAACGCCCGCGTGCACCCGACGTTGGTTCCGAAGGAGCACCCGTTGGCTTCGGTCAGCCAGTCCTATAACGCCATCTTCGTTGAGGCGGAGGCCGCTGGTTCCCTGATGTTCTACGGCAACGGTGCCGGCGGTAACCCGACGGCATCTGCTGTGCTGGGTGATGTCATCGGTGCGGCACGCAACATCGTCCACGGCGGCCGTGCGCCGGGGGAGAACACCTATGCCAACCTACCTATTGCGGAGTTCGGAGAAGTGGAAACTCGTTATCACGTCGACATGGAAGTTGAAGACCGCACCGGCGTGCTCTCCGCTATCTCCGGTGTCTTTGCCCGCCACGGGGTCTCCCTGCGCACCGTGCGCCAGGAAGACGGCGATGCCACCGCTCGCCTCATCGTGGTCACCCACGCGGCTAAGGAAGCGGTGCTGGAGGATATCGTCGCCGCCCTCGGCGAGCTCGATGAGGTCAAGGCTGTTCACTCCGTCATCCGCCTGGGCGTCTAAGGGGCTTAGGTAAAAACAATGAGTATCGATATCGAAGTAGGCACCAAGGTCACCGTCCAGGTCCCGGCCTCCTCGGCCAACCTGGGCCCCGGCTACGACACCCTTGGCATCGCGCTGAGCCTCTACGACACCGTAGAGGTAGAAGTCACGCGCTCCGGCTTGGAGGTAGAGATCTTCGGCGAGGGCGCCGACGAGCTTCCTCGCGACGGTTCCCACTTGGTAGTCAAGGCCATCCGTTCTGCGCTGAAGGCTGCCGACGTGGAAGCTACCGGTCTGCGCGTGGTGTGCACGAATAACATCCCGCAGTCCCGTGGCTTGGGCTCCTCGGCTTCAGCCGCAGTGGCCGGCGTGGCCGCGGGCAATGGTCTGGCTGGCTTCCCGCTCTCCGAGGAGCAGGTTGTTCAGCTGTCTTCAGCCTTCGAAGGCCACCCGGATAACGCCGCGGCCTCCGTGCTAGGAAACGCCGTGGTCTCGTGGACCACCGTGCCTGTCGACGGCCGATCGCTCCCGGAGTACCGCGCCGCCACCTTAGACGTGCACCCGACTATCAAGGCCACGGCCTTGGTCCCGGACTTCCACGCGTCGACCCAGGCAGTGCGCCGCGTGCTGCCTTCCCACGTCACGCACGCCGATGCCGCCTTCAACGTCTCCCGCACTGCGGTGAACGTGGCGGCGTTGACCGCCTACCCGGACCTACTGTGGGAGGGCACCCGCGACCGCCTGCACCAGCCTTATCGCGCTGATGTCCTACCGGTGACCGCGGAGTGGGTCAACCGCCTGCGCAACCGCGGCTATCCCGCCTACCTGTCCGGTGCTGGCCCCACCATCATGGTCCTCCACACCGAGCCCATCGAGGAAGAGATCCTCGAGGATGCCCGCGGACAGAACCTGCGCGTGCTGGAGCTGGAGGTCGCCGGGCCGGTTTCCGTCGAGTGCGGTTAGGCTAGCTAGCCTCCTTTTCCACGTTGATTCGGCACACGCCGTTTCCGGACTTCGGGATCAGCTTCAGGCTTAACCTCCCACCGGAATCGGCAGCCGCCTGCTCCAAGTAGCCATCGTGGATGGCGCAGACGAAGGGGGAGGGCTCCACACCGGCGCTGACAAATGGGCAGGCGTGTAGCTCCACATCGGCGCGGCCTTCCTCGTCGAAGTGATCGGACGAGGTTACCGGGTCAAAGCCCATATCGCGCATCATCAGATAAAGCGAGCCGAGTGCCTCAGCACCATGGCTGGTGGCCGCAGTTTTGGCCCATTCGCGGCCAAGCTCCCGCGCCTGCTCCGAGGAATAATCGTTGAGCTGGTCTTTTTCCGCCAGCGCTGTGATGAGCACGCTGATCAGCGTGACGTATTCCTCCGCCACTGAACGGTTGTCCGGCACCCGCACTTGGAAGATCAGTGAGGGGCGTCCGCGCCCCTTCGCCGGAGCAGTAACTACTCGCACCGCGCCAGCGCGAACGAGCTCATCTAGGTGGCCGCGCGCGGTGTTGACATGCATGCCCATCTTCTTCGCAATCTCTGCAGCCCGTGCTCCTTGCGGGAATTTCTGTAAGGCCGAGAGGACGTCGCGCTGCTTGGGGGAGAGCTTCATCGTGTCAGGAAACAGCTCGCTGGAGGAGCGGGGGCTAGGCGTAGCAAATGCGGACATGAACTGTGACTCCTTGAAAAACTCTAGAAGGATTCTACATCCGAGGTCCTGATTTTCTTCCACTGCGGTGCTCAGAGGCACCACGACCTGCGTGACGACGTGGGTAAAATCCCATGGATTAAGTACGGGTGTAGACCGTGAGGGCGGTGGCGTCGAGGGCCACGGAGACCTCGTCGCTGGGAGCATTGTTGCCTGCTGGCTCGCCCACTGTGAGCCGTTGGCCGTCAATGTCAATAAGGGTGGTTTTGCCCAGATCGGCCACAATGGTCGCGCTCAGTGCGCCAGCGGGGTCGAAGCGCAGCGCAGACTGGGGAAAGGCCGCCCAGTGCTCGCCGTTGCGAGCTGGCTGAAATGCATCATTCTGGTGGTAGCCGCGAAGCACATTGACGCCCGCCAGCTCTGCCATAAAACGGGACGGGGGCCGTTCCAGTAGGCGCTCCGCGGAGCCTTGAGAGATGATGTTGCCGGCTTCCATCACCAGGATGTCGTCCGCCAGCGTGTCGAGGTCCACGCGGCTGTGGGTGACGATGACCGTGGTACGGTCAGCGGCTGAAAGGCGCAATAAGTGGCGCCAACGCGCGGCGGATTCTACGTCCATGGCGGCAAAGGGCTCATCCGCAACCAATACCGCCGGGCGCGCCGCCAGCGCGCGGAGGAGGGCAACCTGTGCGGCTTGACCACCGGAAAGCTCGGATACATGGCCCAGCTCTTGCAGTCCGGCGGCGTTGATCAACTCTTTGGTCCTTTGCGGGTCTTTGGTCACCATCGTCAACGCTTGAGCCACGGTGGCAGTGGGCGGCAGCCCAGGGTTTTGAGAAAGCATGATCACGCGTTCGGCGTTGGTGTGTGCCCCTTGGAGTCGCCCGCTAATGAAACGCAGAAGCGTGGTCTTTCCGGCACCGTTGGGCCCGACCACCGCGGTCATGCGCCCGCCCCGGAACGTGGTGGTGGCGTTGCCGATAGTTACGGAAAGATCGTGGGCTGAGTCCACAGGGGTGGTGGCAGTGCGAAGTGCCGCAGGATCCATCGGCTTGAGCATGCGCACCTTCGGCTCGCGGCGACGCCGCAGCAACAGGGGCAGTCCGGCGGCGGTGAGCGCAAGGATGGCTATTCCAATAAGCACGGCGGAAAGGGCATAGGCATTGTCCGCGCTGACCTCGCGCTCTAGGTAGATTCCGCTCGGCATGGTTCGGGTCGAGCCGGGCAGGGAACCGGCGAAGGTGATAGTTGTTCCGAATTCACCCAGTGAGCGGGCGAAAGCCAGCGCACCACCGGTGAACACAGCGGGGCGGATGGCTGGGAGAATGATGCGCCGAAGGATGGTTCCCGCTCCTAAGCCGATGCCGCGCGCGCTGGCGATGACCTCAGGATCGAGTTGCCGCAGCGCGGAGTCCACCGCCACCACCGCGAAGGGAAGCGTGACGAAGACATGGGCTGCCACGACACCCGGGAAGGCGAAAGACACGTGCAATCCAGCCTGCTCCAGAACAGGACCAAGCAGTCCGCGGCGCCCCAGCAGGGCAGTAAGAGCCAAGCCGCCCACGACGGGAGGCATGGCCAAGGGGAGGTAGACCACCAGTCTCACCAGGTGGGAGGCGTGGCGTAGCTGCTGCAGCCACAGCGCCAAGCAGGTGCCCAGCAACGTGGACAACACTGTAGACCACGCCGCCGCGAACAGGCTGAGGCGGAGAAGATCCTGGGTCATCGGCGAGCTCAGCGTGTCCGAGAGTTGCCTCCAGGGCACCCGCACTCCCAAGGCGAGGACTGGGGCGAGAATGTAGATAGCTGCCAATGCGCCGGCGGCGATGACCGGCCAAGGGGCTCGTGGGCGCTGTTCGCGCAGAATCATGCGCGACACCTAGTTCACCGGAGTGAAGCCGAAGTGTTCCCAAGTGCTGTCAAAATCCGACTCAAGAAGCGAGAGGACAGCGCGCGCTTCTTCATGCCGGGATGAAGAAGCCACCACAGCACCCATGATCTCATTGCGGAAGTCTTCCGCGTGGGCGAGCGGGATGGCCTCGACATCTTCGCTCGCGGCGGCGTCGGTGGAATAGACCCACCCGGCGTCCGCTTCACCGGAGGCAACCTTTCCCAGGACATCAGCGACTTGGCTCTCCAAAGATGATGCGTACAGATGCCAGCCATTGGCCTCTATAATGCGCGTGGAAATGGCTCCGCAAGGCACGCTCGGGTCACAGAGAACTAGGCGTGCCGAGGGCTCCAGGTCTGCTGCAGAGCGAAGACCTTGAGGATTACCTTTCGGCACGACCATAACCATGACGTTGCTGGCTAAGGCCACGGGCGTCTCCACGCTGCCCTGAGCGAGTGCATTCTCCATGGTCTCCCGAGAAGCAGTGAGGAGAAGGTCTGCGGGCGCTCCCTCATCGACTTGCTGCACCAAAGCAGAAGAGCCGCCGTTGTTGAAGGCCAGGGGAGTCCCGGAGGCGCTAGCAAGCTCGTCATTCAACACTCTTGTCGAGGATGCAGCAAACACCTGCAAGGGTTCTGTGGAATCAGAGGCGCAACCGGCAACAGTCAGCGCGGCGGCGATGACGGGGATTGCAATCTTTGCGAGGTGCATGGTCAGTCAGCTTACGGAAGCTTTAGGCGGTTCGCGTGAATTTGATGTGGACGTCTTGTGGTTCTTTCTTAAGATACTCGCGAGCGAAAACCTCCTCCCGCTGGTCCACCTCTTTGAGCAGCGGAAGTGGGTCGTGCGGGGCAATGAGGATCATGGCTTCGCCCACGTTGAGGGTGCCGAGTGCCCCATGGATGGCGCCGTGGCGCACTGCGTGAGGGATTTCGGAGGCGTTGAGGGTGGGGATGTCGTGGCCCTTGGAGGCGTCGATAAGCGGCAAGTTCATTGATCTTTTCCGTTTCGATTTTCTAGGGAGAGCTGGCGTTGCTGCCCGTGCAACCAATTTACTACGATTATATCCGTGCAAATAAAAATGTCAGACGTGCCTCTACGTGACGTCTCCTTGGCAGCTCGCCGGCGCTGGCACACCATTGCCTTTAGCCTCGTGGCCTTGTGGATCGCGGTGGGCGTGGGAATCACCGTGGCGAGTTATCTGGGAGCACCCGTCGTGTGGTGGGATCTCATCCATCCGTTTACCCTCGGAGCGCTGACCACCGCGATCCTCGTATTCAGCACCCACTTCACGGAGGCGCTGACCCGCACCCCAGCCGTCGGGTTCCGCGGGGTGGGCACACGGGTGGGCCTAGTGCAGGTAGGTCTGGTCCTGTTGCTCGTCGACCGCGCAGGCTACGACTGGGGAATGCTCGCGGATATTGGCTCCTCACTCGTCATCGTCGCAGTCACGTGGCACCTGTGGGCGTTGTGGTCTAAGCTTCGAGGCTCTCTTTCTGGCTCTTTTGCAGTCACCGTGCCCTTTTATCTGGCCGCGGCGTGCTTCATGGTGGTCTCTGTGCTGTTGGTTATCCTGGCTGCGCACGGGGTGGGTAATTACTCGCTGTTGGTGGCGGCGCATTCACGCGGCATGGTGTGGGGGTTTGCACTGCTGACCATCGTGGGCACCGTCGTCACGCTGCTTCCCACCTTGACCCGAACGCCAATTTCATCAGCCGCCCGGGCCCGGTGTGGTCGAGCATTGACCGTGCATTGCGTGGGGCTGGGGGTGGCCATGCTTGCCGACGCCTCCGGGCTCACCCGCGCCGCCGGCATGGCGCAGCTACTCACCGTCCTTGCCGCTGTGTTCATCATTCAGCCAGTACTTGCCGGTGCGCTTGGTGGCGTGAAGACCACGGCAAGCGTGTCCGCGATGGCGGGACTGGTATGGATGCTGGCACTGTGTGCCGGTGACGCGGCGGCCACTCTCGCCGGGGCCTACCCGCGCGCGGTGACGTTACTCCTGATGCCCACATTCGTCGGCGCCGGCCTCCTGCAGCTCGTGACCGGGGTACTCCACCACATGCTGCCCATCCTGGCCGGGGCTGCTCATCCCGCGCGAGGCCACCTTCCAGGGTTCGTGCGCGTAGCGCTCATCAACCTTGGCGGCGTGCTGAGCCTCACTGGCATTACTAGCGTGTCCTTCGCCGGGCTTATCATGATGGGGCTAGGCCTCATCGCCAATTGTGCGGCCCTAGTGTGGGCCGTCTCGTCATCTCAAGGAGAAGTTCATGTCAAGCGTGCCCGTTAAAAAGGAGCAATCTGAGAAGCAGTGGGCATCCTGGCTCATCATCATTGTTGCCTTGGTGGCGGTCATTGCACTGGCAGTGACCAATTCGCGGATGGGGAAACAAGATCCGGCGCTGGTAGCTTCCGCCGATGCCGTCACTGTGGATGTCTCTGTCGACGGCATGGCCTTTGTTCCGTCCTCTATTAACGTGGCTGCGGGCAGCCACCTGGTGGTGAATTTTCATAACACGGGCGACCAGGTCCATGACTTGAAGATCGGACGTGAGGAAACCGGAAGGGTAGAACCAGGTGAGACCGTGCAGCTGGATGCTGGGATCATCGATGAATCCGTGGAAGGCTATTGCACGATCGCCGGGCACAAAATGCAGGGGATGACGTTTATGGTCAACGTCGACGAGCCAGCATCTGGGGACCATGAGCATGCGGGGGCGTCGCCAAGCACGGGCTCTGCTGGTGCCCCGGCGACGGTGCCCTCAGCAGCCGAGCGCATGGCGGCACGCGAGGGCTTCGACGCCGTCGATGCCTCCCTTGCTCCCGCGGAAGGCGACCTTCACGAGGAGACCTGGGTGATGACAGAAGAGGAGGCTGAGGTCGCCCCAGGAGTGCGCCAAACCCGGTGGCTCT
Source organism: Corynebacterium aurimucosum (assembly GCF_030408555.1). Lineage (NCBI taxonomy): Bacteria > Bacillati > Actinomycetota > Actinomycetes > Mycobacteriales > Corynebacteriaceae > Corynebacterium > Corynebacterium aurimucosum. The sequence goes on from NZ_CP047048.1 coordinate 1,165,668, forward strand.
TCAACGGGCAGGCACCCGGACCAACCCTGCGCGGCAAGGTCGGGGACCGATTTCGTATCACCATCAAGAACGAGGGCTCGATGGGGCACTCGGTGGATTTTCACGCTGGTGAAGTCAACCCAGATAAGAACATGAAGACGATTCAGCCGGGCGAGTCGCTGACATACGAATTTGTCGCGCACCGGGCAGGCATCTGGATGTATCACTGCTCAACGATGCCGATGAGTCTACACATTGCCAACGGCATGGCAGGAGCAGTCATTATCGATCCGCGTGGTGAGGATGCACTGGGGGACGTTGACGCGGAGTACGTCATGACGGCAAGCGAGGTTTTCCTCGCCACCGCGGGCAGGGAAGCTGAAGGTGCGGATGCGCAGCGAGTCAGCAATGGCGACTATGACCTCGCCGCCTTCAACTACTATCCCAATCAATACGACGAGGGCTTAGCACCGCTGCGCGCCAAGGTGGGCGATACCGTGCGTATCTGGCTGGTTAACCTCGGCCCGGATTTGCCTCTGAGCTTCCACGTTGTGGGCGAGCAATTCGACACCGTGTACAAGGAAGGCGCCTACCTGATTAAGGACGCGAAGGATTCCGGATCCCAGGCGCTGGACCTCTTGCCCGCCCAGGGCGGATTCGTGGAGATGACCTTCAACGAGCCGGGGACCTACTCCTTTGTGAACCACCTCATGACGAACGCAGAGAAGGGCCAGCACGGTCAGATCATCGTTGAATAGCTCGCCGCTCGCGCCGTTCGCGAAGCTCGTCCAGGGTATCTATATCGTGCACTGCGGCGGTGCCTTCGATCTCGGTGATGTTCTTCGCGAGTCCGAGTAAGCGCATGACTGACTTATTGCGGGGATTGCCGAGCTCATTCAGAGCGCGGGCGAGGGACTCGGTGCGCCACAGTGCACACAGCGGCTGCGACAGCCCATCAAGTGTGGCTACCGCGACATCAGCGCCGGAGCTTGCCAAAGCCACCTCGAGTGCGGGGAGCATCTGTGGGGAATCCGGGGCATCGACGGCAAAGATGGCGGTGGTGGACTCTGAGGAGCCGACCAACGCGGCATGGCCCGCGGCGATTCCCGCGGCAGGCCCGCCAAAGAGGGGCTTTTCACATACTTGAGGCATGCCTAAGTGGTAGGGCGAGACAACCGCCACCGGCGCGTCATAGGGCAACTGGCGCAGGAGGCGGTCGATAAGGCGCTCACCGGCGAGAGTGATACTTGCCTTGTCCACACCACCCATGCGTGTGCCGCGTCCGCCCGCCAAAACAATGACACCTGGCATTGTTCTCTATCCTTCCGCGCCGGGCAGCTCACGGGACCAATCACCCGAGCGACCGCCGGACTTCGCGGTGATGCCGCAGCGCCGGATATAAGCGGAGCGATCCACACCTTTGACCATGTCGATGAGCGCTAGGGCGGCGACGTTCACCGCGGTCAGCGCCTCCATTTCTACGCCGGTGCGGTCGGCGGTGCGCACGGTGGCTTCGATGAAGACGTGGTCTTCGCGCAGGTCTATGTCCACTGCGCAGCCATGCACACCAATGGTGTGGGCCAGCGGCAGGAGATCCGGGACCTTCTTCGCCGCCGCAATACCGGCCACTCGAGCAACCGCAAGCACGTCGCCCTTCGGCACGGCTCCCTCCCGCAGTGCGGTGAGGACCTCCGGCGAGCATGCCACTTCGCCTTGGGCGGTGGCGGTGCGCACAGTGGGCTTCTTATCGGTCACGTCCACCATGTAGGCGGAGCCGGCCTCATTAAGATGAGTGAACTTCATTGTTGCAGCGGGTCCTTTCCTCCGGTGGACCTAGCCTAGCTGACGAAGAGTGGGCCGATCCGCGTTTCTGAGGCGCGATCTTTGGCAGCAACGGAGGGGTGGGGGCTGTAGAAGGGGAGACCCTGAATCTAGTAGGGGTAGACGGTAAGTTGCTCCCCTGCGGTGACGGAGCTCGTCAGCAGCGCGAAACCTTGCGTGCCCGGCAGTGCTGCAACGTGGTGGCTGCGCATGCGTGGACCAGGCGGCGGAGAGGCGGTAATGCTTCCCTCCAGAGCAATTGAGCACGGCTGAATCAGCGGGCGGTGCGGATGCGGGAAGTCGGCCCGGGCGACAGCCGTCAGATGCGGCCGGTCTAAAACTCCGGTGGGGCGGGGAAGGCCGCGCAAGGAACGCAGAAGCGGGGTGAGGTAGAGATGCACGGAGACGAACGCCGCCACCGGGTTGCCCGGCAAACACACCACGGGAACGCCGTTCCACAGCGCGTGGCCCTGCGGCGCGCCGGGGCGTTGGTTGACATGCCCGAACCAATAAGAGCCGCGCTCCACAGTATCCTCAATGACCGCGCGAACCACGTCAAAAGCGCCTGCGGATACCCCGCCGGTGGTGACGATGAGATCGGATTCTGCGGCAGCCTTGTCGAAGCGGCGGCGCAGCTCAACGGGTGAATCGCCACATACCGTGCGGGTGATGTCAACGGGCCCGGTGGCACTCATGAGTGCTTCGAGCATCGGCCCATTGGAATCCGGGAGCTGGCCGTTGCGCAGCTCCTCGCCCGTGGCGATAATGCTCACTCGCGGGATGCGGTGGACCACGGCGGTGCTGACCCCGGCAGAAATGGCGGCGGCGATGAGGGAGGCGTCGACCAGCGTGGCGGCACCGGCTAGTTGGTGCCCGGCCTCGATGTGGGAGCCGCGCCGCCGGATGTGGTTGCGCTCGGGAAGTCGGTGCACCGTAACGGTCTCGGGCAGCGGCCCGGGGCCTGGCGGAATATCGGTGTCCTCCACAGGGATGACCAGACCATCAAAGCCCGCGGGTACTGCACCACCGGTCATGATGCGCAGCGCAGTGCCGGGCTGCGGGGCCTGGGCAGACGCGCCGGCAGGCACATCACCCACGATGGGCAGAGTGAAAGGAACGGTGAGGCTGTCGGGTGAGGAGGGCTGAGGAATGAGGAAACCATCCATCGCGGAATTATCTTGCGCTGGCAGGGGCAGGCGGGCGACGAGGGGCTCAGCCAATACGTGACCCTGCGAGAGTGGGACATGCTCCGCAGGCAGTGCGCGGACCAGCGCGTGGAGGCGGTCGAAATACTCCTCGATACTTAAGTCAGTCCCAGTGCTTGTCATTGCACCCAATCTAGCCGCCGATGGCGGACATCGGGCGATCTGGTTGGAGGAAACCTTCATCATCGACCCCATGGCCCGGTAATTTCCTCCACATTTCACCCGCCCACGCGGTGGCGAGCTCCGCATCGCTGGCACCGGCCCGCATGAGGTCGCGCAAGGAGGTTTCCGAGTTGCCGAAGAGGCAATTGCGCACCGCGCCGTCTGCGGTCAGGCGCGTGCGGTCGCAATCCCCGCAGAAGGGCCGCGTCACGGAGGCGATCACCCCGATGTGTCCTGTGGGGAGGGAGCCATCGCGCGAGACCGCGGACCACAGTGCAGCCGGCGCGGAGCCGCGGGGTTTCTTAGCCGGGGTGAGCTCGAAGTCTTCGGCCAAGCGTGCCAAGATGTCCTCCGCGGTGACCATCTGGGAACGCGTCCACTTCTCCCGTGGGCCCAGCGGCATCTGCTCAATGAAACGAAGCTGCGCGCCGCGCTCTAAACAAAAACGGGCCAACGGCAGGATGGCGGATTCGTTGACGCCTGGCATGATGACAGCATTGACCTTGACCGGATCCATGTCGGCGGCCAGCGCGGCATCGATGGATGTGAGCGCATCTGCCAGGCGGTCGCGTCGGGTGAGCTGGGCATAGAGCTCCGGATCGAGCGTGTCCAGGGAGATATTGACGCGGTCCAGCCGGGCGCGCTGCAGCCCCGGCAGGCGTTTATCCAAGCCCAGCCCGTTGGTGGTGAGAGCAACAGTAGGAGGGCGGCCCTCATCGGTAGTGAGCGCTTTTGTGGCGGCGATGATTTTCTCTAAGGAGCCGCGAAGAAGGGGCTCGCCACCGGTGAAGCGCACCTGCTGGATGCCGAGCTTGTCCACTGCGAGGCGGATCAGCCGGATGGTCTCTTCATCGCTGAGCGTGTGTTCGGTGGGCAGCCACTCATAACCTTCGGCGGGCATGCAGTAGGTGCAGCGCAGGTTGCAGCGATCCGTCAGAGAAACGCGCAGGTCGCGGGCCTGGCGGCCGTAGCGATCCACGAGTGTACGGCGGCCCTCGGTTCCTGGTGCCGGCAGGTCCGTGGGCAGCGTCCCCGCTCCCCGTACACGCGGCAATGGCAGAGTCAGCGGGACGGAGGTGCGTGGCGAAGGCTGGGATGGCTGGGCGGACATTGCTGGCAAGTCTAGATCGAAGCGCGCCAAATGAATAGGAGGGGACTAAGCTTCCCCGTCGCCTTCTTCGGCATCGAGGCGCTGCGCCTCACCCGGGCCCTTGAGACGGATGATGTTGTATTCGCCCTCCGCAAGGTGGGCGCGCAGGTCCTTCTTATCGAACTTGCCCACCGAGGTTTTATCGATGGATTTCACGAAGGTCCAGTACTCCGGCAGCATCCAGGAGGGCAGCTCAGAGCGCATACCGTTGCGCAGGCGCTCGGCGGTTTCAATTGTGGGGCTGATATCTGCGGCGAGCACGGTGACAGCCAGCGGGCGCTCGACCCACTGTTTGTCGGGATAGCCAATGACGGCGCATTCGAGTACCACCGGGTTGGCCATGATGAGGTTCTCCAACTGCACGGAATAAATCCACTCACCACCGGAGCGAATGACATCGCGTGCTCGGTCTTCCACGGTAAGGAAGCCATCCTCGGTGACGAAGCCGACGTCGCCGGTGCGTAGCCATCCGTCCGCCGTGAACTTGGAAGCCGCGTCCTCGACGTCTTTCCCGCGGAACTCGTGAGCAGCGCCGCCATCCTCCGAGGCGGGCGAGTGGTAGTAGGCGCCAGTAACCAGGTTGCCGCGGACCTGAATCTCACCGGCGTTGCGGTCCGTCGTGTTGACTACGTGGCCGTCGTTAACCACGCGGTATTCCAGGGCGGCAGGGAAGCGCCCTTGGGAAATACGGTAGGCCCAGCGGGCCTCACCCGAGGCGCCTGAAGGCGGGCGAGCCACGGTGCCCACCGTGGTGGTTTCCGCCATGCCCCACACGTGGACCACGTCCACGCCGTAGCGCTCTTCCCAGCTCTTGATGAGCTGCGGCGGCACAGGAGAGCCGCCAGCGAAGATCTCCGTCAGGGTCATGCGCTCCGGTGGATTCTTGAGGTAGTGCACGAAGAGCTGAATCCAAATGGTGGGCACACCGTGCGCCACGCGCGGGGAGGTGGCGGCGATGACCTTGGCCAGGGTGGCGGGGGAGACGTCGGCGTCGGGAAGCACCAGCGGCGTGCCCGTCATCCACGCTGCGAAGGGAACTCCCCAGCTCAGCACGTGATAGATGGGGATGCAGCACAAAAATGTCTCCCCGTGGGTCACGCACAAGGAATCGGAGGAGCGCAGCTGCATACCTTCCAAGTACAGGGCGCGGTGGGAGTAGAGCACGCCCTTGGGTGCACCGGTGGTGCCGGTGGAGTAGCACAGTGCGGCGGCGGTGTGCTCATCCAGAACCGGCCAGTCATACACGGTGGAGCGCCCATCCAGCAGTTGCTCATAGCTATAAATCTCGACGCTGCCCGGCAGAGCGGTGCTGGGCTTGTCGACACCCGTGAATACCACCGCACGCACACAGTCCACGCCTTCTAGAACCTGGGCCAGTTGCTCGGCGAGGCGACAATCCGCGACGATGACGCGGACCTCAGCGTGGTTGATGATGTGCCGGATCTGATCATTCATGAGCTGCTTGTTGAGCGGGGTAAATACTGCCCCCTTGCAAGCGGTGCCAAAAAGCACTTCGAGGTGTTCGGCGCAGTTCCACATTAGGGAGCCCACACGTTCATCGCCAGTGATGCCGAGCGTGTCATGCAGGGCGTGGGCGAAGGCAGCGGCGCGCGCGCCGATATCGGCGAAGGTGGTTTCTTCGCGTTCATTGCCGGGATTGGCGCTGTGCCACGTAACCACCTGGGTTTGGCCGTGGACAGTGGAACCGTACTCCAGGATGCGAGTGAGGGACAGCGGGATATCCTGCATTGTGGAGAGCATGCGCACTACTTTAGCCGTGTCAGTGTGAGCGCGGTGGAAGGATGCGGTATAGTTGTCGGCGACTGGCGGGGAAGGCCTTCCCCGCACCTCCGAGCTCCCTCTACGGCGCACACACCTGTGGTGAAAACTCATGGCAGTCCAACGGTGTGCGCGACGGTGAGAGGGGAGAGACACGCTCGCAGTCGCCTTCTTAAAATATCTCCCCGCGATTGACCCGCGGCCGCTTCCTTGAGAACTTTTCAGGAGTTCTGCAAGGAGTTCTTCATGTTCCGTACCGCAGGGCCGGAGAGGGGGGAGAGCCAAAGAAAACCACCGCCCACGGGGATCGCGGTCGCGTGAACTCGCTGGTGGCGGTGGACCATCTCAATTACACACTGGCTTCCAACGCCCGCTTGGAACAGCACCACACACAGTGCAGGTGCGGCAGATAAGACAGCGCGCGTTGGTGAAGCGACGAAAGGATATCCGTGAGCGATACGGACAAGACCGCAGCACAGGATCTCGCATCCCTGAAGCTGCCGGAATTGCGCAAGCTGGCTGCGGAGCGCGGACTTCGCGGCGTTTCTGGACTGCGCAAGGGGGACCTCATCACTGCACTGACCACCGGCCAGGTTCCGGCACGCGGCGCAAAGGCTGCTGCCGAGGGCGAGGCTAAGGACGCACAGCCGCGTCGCGCGGCCCGCAAGGCCTCGCGCCCCGCCGGTGCTGCTGACCAGGCCTCCGAGCAGCCGGAGCAGGACAAGAAGAAACAGGACCAGCCACAGCAGGAATCCGAGAACGCCCAGAAGGGTGAGGACGGTGCTCAGGAGTCCGAGCACAAGGACGGCCACGACGAGCAGCGCTACGAGTCCCGCTCCCAGGCCCGCCGTGCTCGCCGCAACCGTGCGCGCCGTCAGGAGCGCGAGGCCCGCGGAGAGTCCAAGGGCAACGGGAATGACAATGGCGCCGAGGACAACAACGGCAAGTCCGAGGACAACCAGTCCCGTGGCGGAAAGAACTCCGACAACGGTGACCACGGCAACGGTGGCAACGGTCATAACGGCGGCAATAACGGCGGTGGCCAGAATAACAACCGCCGCGATAACCACCGCAACGATGATGACAACAACGGCGGCGGAGGCCGCCGCAACCGCCGTAACCGTCGCAACCGCCGCGGGCGTGACCGCGATGGCGGCGGCAACGGTGGCAATGACCTGCAGATCCGCGAGGGCGATGAAGTGCAGGTAGTCGGCGGCATCCTCGAGGTCGTGGACAACAACGTGGCCTTCCTGCGCACCACCGGCTACCGCGCGGCGAGCTCCGATGTCTTTGTCAACAACAACCTCGTGCGCCGCCTTGGCCTGCGCTCAGGCGACGCCCTGACCGGCAAGGTCAAAGTTTCCGGCCCGACCCACACCCACGGCAACGGCCGCAACCGCCGCAAGTACAACCAGCTGGTGGAGGTCGACACCGTCAACGGCTTGGATCCGTCCACCGCGAAGGAGCGCCCGGACTTCGCCAAGCTCACCCCGCTGTACCCGAACCAGCGCCTGCGCCTGGAGACGGACCCGAAGATCCTCACCACTCGCGTCATCGACCTCATCATGCCGATTGGTAAGGGCCAGCGCGCGCTCATCGTCTCCCCGCCGAAGGCTGGTAAGACGACGATCCTGCAGAACATCGCCAACGCCATCGCCACGAATAACCCGGAGTGTTACCTCATGGTGGTCCTCGTGGACGAGCGCCCCGAAGAGGTCACGGACATGCAGCGCAGCGTCAACGGTGAGGTCATTGCCTCCACCTTCGACCGCCCTCCGTCAGAGCACACCTCGGTGGCAGAGCTGGCTATCGAGCGCGCCAAGCGCTTGGTGGAGCAGGGCAAGGACGTCGTCGTTCTGCTCGACTCCATCACCCGTCTAGGCCGTGCGTACAACAACTCCTCCCCGGCGTCGGGCCGCATCCTGTCCGGTGGTGTGGACTCCAACGCCCTGTACCCGCCGAAGCGCTTCTTGGGCGCTGCCCGCAACATCGAAAATGGCGGCTCGCTGACCATCATCGCCACCGCGATGGTGGAGACCGGCTCCACCGGTGACACTGTCATCTTCGAGGAGTTCAAGGGCACCGGCAACGCCGAGCTCAAGCTTGACCGCGCTATCTCCGAGCGCCGCATCTTCCCGGCCGTGGACGTCAACCCCTCCGGTACCCGCAAGGACGAGCTCCTGCTCGTTCCGGAGGAGGCACGCATCATGACCAAGCTGCGCCGCATCCTCTCCGGCTTGGACTCCTTCGCCGCCATTGACCTGCTCATCAAGCAGCTCAAGAAGACCCGCTCTAATGGCGAGTTCCTCATGCAGGTCGCTTCGTCCGCGCCCATGGCGGCAGACACGGACGAGGAGGACTACAAGTAATGTCTAACCAGGTTTCCCTCGTTGATGACATCATCTCCGAGTACCAAGGCATCGAAATGCAGATGGCTGACCCAGACGTAGCCGGGGATCAGTCGCAATTCCGCAAGCTGTCCAAGCGCTACGCTGAGCTGCGCCCCATCGTCGCCGTCAACGAAGAGCTGGTGCAGGCCCGCCAGGATTTGGCCGACGCCAAGGAGATGGCCTACGAGGATCACGAGTTCCAGTCTGAGGTTGACCGCCTCGAGCCGCTCGTCGTGCAGCTGGAGGAGCAACTCGCGGACCTCCTAGCCCCGCGCGATGAGCATGACTCCGAGGACATCATCATGGAGATCAAGGCCGGTGCTGGTGGCGAAGAGGCAGCGCTCTTCGCCGGTGACTTGGCCCGCATGTACGAGCGCTTCGCCGACAAGGCAGGCTTCCAGTGGGAGGTCCTGGGCCTCAACGAGTCTGACCTTGGCGGAGTGAAGGATATGTCCATCTCCTTCAAGTCCAAGACCCCCTCGCGCGATGGCGCGTGGAGCGTGTTCAAGTTTGAAGGCGGCGTCCACCGTGTACAACGCGTGCCGGTGACCGAGTCCCAGGGCCGCATCCAGACCTCTGCTGCTGGTGTGCTGGTCTACCCGGAGCCGGAGGAGATCGACTCCGTCAATATCGATGACAAGGACATCCGTGTCGACGTTTACCGTTCCTCCGGTAAGGGTGGTCAGGGCGTGAACACCACTGACTCCGCTGTGCGTATTACCCACCTGCCCACTGGCCTGGTGGTGACCTGTCAGAAGGAGCGCTCGCAGATTCAGAACAAGGCGCGTGCCCTGCAGGTGCTGCAGGCTCGCCTGGACCAGATGGAGCGCGAGGCCCGCGAGGCCGAGGCCGGCGAGCAGCGCGCCTCCCAGGTGCGCACCATGGACCGCTCCGAGCGCATCCGCACCTATAACTGGCCGGAGAACCGCATCACCGATCACCGCATTGGTTACAAGGCCAATAATCTTGACTCCGTGCTCGACGGCGATATGCAGGATCTCATCGAAGCTCTGCAAGCCCAGGAGCGCGCGGAGCGCCTTGAGGCCGAAGGCTAGAAGGCTAAGGCACGGTTAGATACGGTGACTTTTCACACCTATAAGGAGGCGCTTCGTGATGCCACGGAGCGCCTTCGCGCTGCCGGGGTACCCTCACCCGAGTGGGATGCGCGCCTGTTGGCTGCCCACCTCATTCACTGCGGCCACATGGATATCCCGCTAAACGAAGCTCCGATCCCCGGCTTTGACGTGGCATATGGGGCGTTGGTGGGGCGTCGTGAAGCGCGCGAGCCTCTCCAGCACATCCTAGGAGCGGCGTGGTTTGGCCCCCTCGAACTCGAGGTCGGCCCCGGTGTGTTCATCCCGCGCCCAGAGACGGAGGCGCTCGCCGACTGGGGAGTTAAGTTTCTGAAGAAACTTAACTCGTGGGAGACGAAGAAACTTAACTCATGGGAGACGAAGAAACTTAACTCATGGGAGACGAAGAAACTTAACTCATGGGAGACGAAGACTAACGCGCACCCTCCCCGCGTCGTGGATTTGTGCGCCGGATCCGGTGCACTGGCGTTGTACGTCGCCCACTACGTGCCGCAGGCCGAGGTGTGGGCAGTGGAGCTTGCCGACGCCGCCTTGGCCTACACCCGCCGCAACGTTGCACGTCATGACCGTGATGTGCAGCTGGTCCAGGGCGACGTGACGGATCCATATGTGCTTTCGGAGCTGCACGGCACCGTCGACCTCGTGCTGACCAACCCGCCCTATGTCCCCGAGACCCCGGACCTGGATCCAGAGGTCTACCAAGACCCCCACGAGGCGGTGTTTGGGGGAGCAGACGGCATGGAGACCATCACAGCGATGATTCCGACCATCGCCGCACTGCTTCGCCCCGGCGGAAAGGTGGGTATTGAACACGATGATGACACGTCTGAACTGGTGCAGGAAGCCCTGCGTGCGAATGGCGGGTTCACGCACATCGAGGTACTTAAGGATCTGACTGGCACCGCCCGCTTTGTCACGGCCGAACGGGGAGTACAGTAGATTGGTCGAAGATTGGTCGACAAGCCGATAGGAACGGAATTAAAGGAGAGACCAATGCAGGGACAGATTTATAACTGTGCGGACGCGGCAGAACGCGAAGAAGGAATGGCCCTTGCCGTCAAGGCTGCCAAGTCAGGGCGGCTCGTGGTCATGCCCACCGATACGCTCTACGGGTTGGGCTGCGACGCCTTCGATAATGACGCCGTTGCGAGCCTGCTGGCCACCAAACACCGCGGCCCCGACATGCCGGTGCCGGTGCTCGTGGGATCCTGGGACACCGTAAAAGGCCTTGTCGCCACTTTGGATGACACCGCACAAACGCTTATCGAGGCCTTCTGGCCTGGTGGTTTGTCCATCGTGGTCCCGCAAGCGCCTTCGCTTCCGTGGAACCTGGGCGATACCCGCGGCACGGTGATGCTGCGCATGCCCCTGCACCCCATTGCAATCGAGCTCCTCCGCGAGGTCGGCCCGATGGCGGTGTCCTCAGCGAATATCTCTGGACAGACTCCGCCGACCACTGCGATTGCTGCCAAGCAGCAGCTGGGTAAGGCCGTCACGGTCTACCTCGACGGGGGAGAAGCTGAGGTGGGCAAGCCCTCCACCATCATTGATCTGTCCGGCTCACACCCGTATCTGCTGCGCGAAGGTGCTTTGAGCGCCGAGCAGATCGGCGAGGTCATCGGAGTGTCTGCAGAGTCCCTGCGTACACGCCCGGGCTCCCAATCCTCTTAAGGAGACATCAGTGGCTGGAACCGGAGTGCCGCTGCGTGAGCTGGCGTTGGTGATCTTCGTCGCCGCGGCGTTTACCTACCTCACCACCGGACTGGTGCGCACCTTTCTGGTGCGCAGTGGCCAGGTGGCGGAGATCCGCCTGCGCGATAGTCACTCCCAGCCCACCCCGCAGCTTGGCGGAGTGGCGATGTTTACGGGGTTTGCCGCCGCAGTGTACCTCGCCGGCCAGCTTCCAGCCTTGACTCGCGGGTTTATGCCCGTCACGCCAGAGATGAACGCTGTGCTCTGGTCCGCTGCCGCCATCGTGGTTGTCGGTGTGGTGGATGACCTGTTGGAACTGAGTGCTTTGGTCAAACTCATCGGGCAGCTCGTTGCCGCAGCCATTATGAGCGGATTGGGCTTGACCTGGACGCTTCTCTTTCTGCCTTTTGGTGATGGAACCACGGTCATTCTGGACCAGGTCCAGGGAACACTCTTGACCACATTCTTTACCGTACTGCTCATTAATGCCATCAACTTCGTCGACGGCCTCGACGGCTTGGCGGCTGGGCTGGGCATGATTGCCGGCGGGGCCATCCTGGTCTTCTCCTTGACTGTTCTGCATGACCAAGGCGGTACCGTATCGGCCTATCCGCCGGCGATTATCGCGGCGGCACTCGTTGGTGTGTGTGCCGGATTCCTTCCGCATAATTTTGAGCCCTCCCGCATTTTCATGGGGGATAGCGGAGCGATGCTGATTGGTTTGTTGCTCGCCGCGGCGTCGACCTCAGCCTCCGGCAAGATCAACATGTCCCTCTACGGCACCGTGGACATCGTGGCGCTGATGTCACCCGTCATCGTCGTTGTTGCTGCGGTCTTTATTCCAGTCCTAGACCTTGTCTGGGCGGTCATTCGGCGTGTTTCGCAGGGGCGCTCGCCCTTCGCTGCCGATAAGGCGCATATCCACCACCGGCTGCTGTCGCTGGGGCATACGCACCGCCGCACCGTTCTGGTGCTCTACTTGTGGGTCTCCGCGGTGGCTTTCGGGGCGGTTTCCTTCTCCATCGTTCCAGCCCCTGTCGCGGTGGTGCTCGCTGTTTTTGCGCTCCTCGTAGCCTTTGGCGTGACCTTGATTCCGCTGCGCCAGGGCAAGATTGGACGCCGGCCGCGCTCGACTAGCGTGGTGCTGGAAACGGATCCCTCCTGAGGTAGGGTATGGGGCTGTGACTGATTCAACGACTTCCGAAGAGCTATCGCCCTATGACGATCATCGTCGTCCCCTCAAGCGCGCCCTGCGCCTCGGAGCCATTGGCCTCGTCGTAGTGACCATCGCATCCCTGGCCCTCTGGGGTGGCGTTCGTGGGTTGCCCGGCATCTGGGGAGTGCTCGTCGGCGCTGGTATCGGAGGCGGCTTCGTGCTCTTTACCGCAGCTTCGGTGCTCCTTACCGCGCGGACTACTCCCTCGACCACGATGGCTGTGGTGCTCGGCGGCTGGTTGCTCAAGGTGGTCATCCTCATCATGGTGCTGTTGCTGATTAAGGACTTGGACTTCTATGACACGATGGCGCTGTTTGTGACTGTGTTGCTAGCGCTGGCGGTGACGCTGGGAACCGAGGTCTGGGGTGTGATTACTTCCAACGTGACCTACGTGTCCTAGCGTGCCTCGATCTCCATCACAGGCCACTGCTTCCGGTGACCCCGGGAGGGTGGCTTTTTGTGTAGTAAGACACGTCTTTCAACCTGCTCATTACCCCCGTCAAGGTGGGAAAACGTGGGTATGTGACCAAATACACTCAGCAGGGTTTTGGCAGAATGCGGGCCTTTTATGAGGCTTTCTGGTGCTGGGCTGTGGCTTTAGGTCCGCAACGGTGCCCCCACGTGCGAAAACTTGAGGGCGAACTGATAGCATTCTCTTCGGGTTACCGCGGGTTAGCGTCATGCTATCCCGAAAAAGTACGGTTTATCCTTGCCCTGTTTACGCTGATGTGCGACGGAGTCCGTGGACAGGGCAAAGAGCTTGAGACGTCCATCGCACCACATAGCCTTCGACAAGCTGTGTGGCCCGAACACGGGAGAGAACGCTGAGCGTTACGACATTGGCCATGAAGGGTGAGTTTCACGCACCCGAACTGGATCCAGAATTTTTCCCGGGGCACGTAACCGATGATGGTGAAGTCGTCGATCTCTTGTTCGCCGATTTCGCCAACGGTTGGTTCGCTTTGGATCGCATCATGCTGGTTCGCCTGTTCATGGCGGCCATTCTGGTGCTCCTTTTTGTTGTCGCCTTTAGGAACCCGAAGCTGGTTCCTAAAGGATTGCAAAACGTAGCGGAGCATGCGATTGACTTCGTACGAATTCACATCGCAGAAGACATCTTGGGCCGTAAGGAAGGACGTCGATTCCTTCCGATCTTGGCCACGATCTTCTTCGGTGTTTTGTTCTGGAACGTAGCAACTATTGTTCCAGCTCTAAACATCTCTCCGAACGCTCGTATTGGTATGCCAATCGTGCTGGCAGCCGTCGCGTACATCGCCATGATCTACGCCGGTGCTAAGCGCTTTGGCTTCGGCAAGTTCATCAAGTCTTCGGTGGTTATTCCTAACCTGCCGCCGTTGCTGCACGTGCTTGTTGTGCCGATTGAGGCTTTCTCTACGTTTGTCATGCGTCCAGTCACGCTGGCTCTTCGTCTGATGGCGAACTTCCTGGCTGGCCACCTCATTTTGGTCCTGTTGTACTCGGCAACGAACTTCTTCTTCTTCCAGTTCAACGGCTGGACTGCCATGAGTGGCCTGACGCTGGTCGCAGCGGTTCTGTTCACGATTTACGAAATTATCGTCATTTTCCTGCAGGCATATATCTTTGCCCTGCTGACGGCGGTATACATCGAACTATCGCTGCATGCAGATTCGCACTAACAACAACGCGAACCTCGCGGTTAACTAAATACCCCAAAACCACCACATCCCCCGCGGACAAATCCGTGGGAAAACATTGAAAGGGAACGACTTTCATCATGAACGAAATCATTCTTGCTCAGGCCGCTGACGAGTCCACCCTCAAGGGTCTCGGTGCTATCGGCTACGGCATCGCAACCATCGGCCCGGGTCTGGGCATCGGTATCCTCGTCGGCAAGACCGTCGAGGGCATGGCTCGCCAGCCGGAGATGGCTGGTCAGCTGCGTACCACCATGTTCCTGGGTATCGCCTTCGTTGAGGCCCTCGCCCTGATTGGCCTCGTTGCAGGCTTCCTGTTCTAAAGAGCGCTTTACACAAAGTAAATCGAACTTTAAGAACGGAGCCCCATGAACAACGTCATTTACTACCTTGCAGCAGAGGGAAGTGAGCACCTGCCGCTGGAGAGCGGTAACTCCATCCTTCTGCCCAAGATGTACGACTTGGTCTGGTCCCTCATTCCGTTCGCCATCATCCTGCTTGTGTTCTGGAAGCTCGTTCTTCCGGCATACAACAAGATGCTGCAGGAGCGTGAAGACCGGATCGAAGGTGGCCTTAAGCGTGCGGAGGCTCAGCAGGCCGAAGCAAAGGCCGCCCTGGAAAAGTACAATGCTCAGCTCGCTGACGCTCGAGCAGAGGCTGCGGAGATTCGTGAGCAGGCGCGTGAGCGCGGCAAGCTGATCGAGGCAGAGGCTAAGGAAGCTGCAGAGGAAGAGTCTCGTCGCATCCTGACCGCCGGCGAGAAGCAGCTTGAAGCTTCCCGTGCACAGGTCGTGTCTGAGCTGCGTTCCGACATCGGGCAGAACTCCATCAATCTGGCAGAGAAGCTGCTCGGCGGCGAACTTTCGGACGCCACCAAGCAGTCCTCCACGATTGATAACTTCCTGTCCGAGCTCGACACTGTGGCACCGGCCGGAAAGTAGGCAACGATGAAGGCAGCTAGCCGCGAAGCACTCGCTACCACTGAGTCCAAGCTGGATGAGTTCCTCTCCAGCGACCGCTCGGTAGCGACTGCTACCCAGGCAGGCCAGGACCTCTTCGAGGTAGTCCGCGTCCTCGACGGCGACCGCGAACTGCGCGTCGCTCTGACCGACGACGCCGCCACCGCAGAGGAGCGCAAGTCCCTGGTACAGACCCTTTTCGGCGGGAAGGTCACCCCGGTAGCACTCCAGGTGCTGCAGGAGGCCGCCGCCGCACAGTGGTCGAGCCCGCGTGATATCGCCCGTGGCCTCATCATCCTCGGCCGCCGCGCACTGCTGCGTGGCGCTGAGTTTGAGGGCAAGCTGGGCCAGGTAGAAGACGAGCTCTTCTCCCTGTCGCGCGTGCTTGACCGAGAAGGCGAACTGACCCAGCTGCTTTCAGACCGTACTGCTACGTCCGATCGTAAGGTCGGGCTGCTGGCAAGCGTGCTCTACGGCAAGGTCACGATGGTTACTGAGGCGCTCGCGCTGCAGGCCATTGGCCGCCCGGAGCAGAACCCGATTGATGATCTCGCCGGTTTGGCGGACACCGCAGCCAAGCTGCAGGGCCGTACCATCGCGCGCGTGACCACTGCGGGTGAGCTGAACGATAGCCAGCGGGCAGCACTCGCTGAAAAGCTGGGCAAAATTTATGGTCGTGCGATGTCCATCCACTCTGAGGTTGACACCAGCCTCCTCGGTGGTATGACCATCCGCGTCGGCGATGAAGTCATCGATGGCTCGACGGCAGGCAAGATCGCCCGCCTTCGCGCGCAGATGGCATAAGCCGAAACGACAGAAACGATTAAGTAATTGCTGGAAGATACTACCGAGAGCAGGAAGAACATGGCGGAGCTGACGATCTCCTCCGACGAGATCCGTAGCGCGATTGCGAACTACACCTCGAGCTACTCCGCGGAGGCCTCCCGTGAGGAGGTCGGCGTGGTCATTTCGGCAGCTGACGGTATTGCGCAGGTTTCGGGCCTGCCGTCCGTCATGGCGAATGAGCTGCTCGAGTTCCCGGGCGGCGTGATTGGCGTCGCACAGAACCTTGACACCAACTCCATCGGTGTCGTGGTCCTGGGCAACTTCGAGTCGCTGAAAGAAGGCGACGAGGTCAAGAGGACCGGCGAGGTTCTCTCCATCCCTGTGGGCGAGGAATTCCTCGGCCGCGTAATTAACCCCCTGGGCCAGCCGATTGACGGCATGGGCCCGATCACCGCTGAAGAGGACCGCGTCCTCGAGCTGCAGGCACCGTCCGTGCTGCAGCGTCAGCCGGTGGAAGAGCCGATGCAGACCGGCATCAAGGCTATTGACGCGATGACCCCGATTGGTCGCGGTCAGCGTCAGTTGATCATTGGTGACCGTAAGACGGGTAAGACGGCTGTCTGTATCGACACCATCCTAAACCAGAAGGCTAACTGGGAATCTGGCGACAAGAACAAGCAGGTTCGCTGCATCTACGTCGCCATCGGCCAGAAGGGCTCCACCATCGCTGGTGTGCGCCACACCCTGGAGCAGCACGGCGCTCTGGAGTACACCACCATCGTGGCTGCTCCGGCATCCGACGCCGCCGGCTTCAAGTGGCTGGCACCGTTCTCCGGTGCAGCTCTGGGTCAGCACTGGATGTACCAGGGCAACCACGTCCTGATCATTTACGATGATCTGACCAAGCAGGCTGAGGCCTACCGTGCGATTTCCCTTCTGCTGCGCCGTCCGCCGGGCCGCGAGGCTTACCCGGGCGACGTCTTCTACCTCCACTCCCGTCTGCTGGAGCGTGCTGCAAAGCTCTCCGACGATATGGGTGCAGGTTCCATGACCGCACTGCCGATCATTGAGACCAAGGCGAACGACGTCTCCGCCTTCATTCCGACCAACGTTATTTCTATTACCGACGGCCAGGTCTTCCTGGAGTCCGACCTGTTCAACCAGGGCGTCCGTCCGGCAATTAACGTCGGTGTGTCCGTCTCCCGTGTTGGTGGTGCTGCACAGACCAAGGGTATGAAGAAGGTTGCCGGTAACCTGCGTCTTGAGCTGGCTGCCTACCGTGACCTGCAGGCCTTCGCGGCCTTCGCATCCGACCTGGATCCGGCCTCCAAGGCTCAGCTGGAGCGCGGTGAGCGCCTCGTCGAGCTGCTCAAGCAGGCCGAGTCCTCCCCGCAGCCTGTCGAGTACCAGATGGTATCCATCTTCCTCGCAGACCAGGGCATCTTCGACGTCGTTCCCGTCGAGGACGTACGCCGCTTCGAGAAGGAGCTGCACGATCACCTCAACTCTGCAACCCCGCAGGTGTTCGAGCAGATCCAGGGCGGCACCGCTCTGACCGACGAGTCCAAGGATGCACTTGTTGCAGCAGCTAAGGACTTCACTCCGTCCTTCCGCACGACCGAGGGCCACAACCTCGGCACCGAGGCGCCGGTTGACCCGCTCGCCGCGGATGACGTGAACAAGACCGAGCTCAACGTCTCCCGCAAGACGGCCAAATAGAGTTTCGCACGCTCTAAGAATTAACCGTCTAGAAAAAGAAGGGAGGAGCGAACACCATGGCTAATCTTCGTGAACTGCGTGACCGTATCCGGTCCGTCAATTCCACCAAGAAGATCACCAAGGCACAGGAGCTCATTGCTACCTCGCGCATTACCAAGGCTCAGGCCAGGGTAGAAGCGGCACAGCCTTATGCACGTGAACTGTCCAGCGTGCTCAACAAGCTGGCGGCGCACACGTCCCTGGATCACCCGATGCTCCGGGAACGCGAAGATGCCA
The DNA here is from genome assembly GCF_030408555.1 of Corynebacterium aurimucosum. NCBI lineage: Bacteria > Bacillati > Actinomycetota > Actinomycetes > Mycobacteriales > Corynebacteriaceae > Corynebacterium > Corynebacterium aurimucosum. The sequence continues at coordinate 1,183,572 of NZ_CP047048.1, forward strand.
AGGTAGCCGCCATTCTCGTGGTCTCTTCTGACCGCGGTATGTGCGGTGGCTACAACAACAACATCTTCAAGAAGGCGGCCGAGCTGGAAGCCCTGCTGAAGAGCGAGGGTTTCGAGACCGTCCGCTACGTCACCGGTAATAAGGGCGTTGGCTTCTACAAGTTCCGTGAGGCCGAGGTCGCTGGCAGCTGGACTGGATTCTCGCAGGATCCGACCTGGGAAAAGACGCACGACGTGCGCCGCCACATTATCGACGGCTTCGTTGCCGGTTCGAATGGCCAGGCCAAGACCCGTGAGGGTATCCACCTGGAGGGCGAGACCGTTCGCGGTTTCGACCAAGTACACGTTGTGTACACCGAGTTCGAGTCCATGCTGACCCAGACCGCGCGTGTGCAGCAGCTGCTGCCGGTGGTACCGGTTATCGAGGAAGAGGACTACAACCTGGGTGAGTCCGCGCTTTCCGACGCCGAGCCGAATAATCAGATCACTCCTGATTACGACTTCGAGCCGGATGCGGACACCCTGATGGAAGCGCTGCTTCCGCAGTACGTTTCTCGCCTCCTGTTTGCGATGTTCTTGGAGTCCTCGGCCTCCGAGTCCGCCGCACGCCGTACCGCAATGAAGTCTGCAACCGACAACGCTACCGAGCTGGTCAAGGACCTCTCGCGCGTGGCCAACCAGGCCCGTCAGGCGCAGATTACCCAAGAAATCACAGAGATCGTCGGTGGCGCTGGGGCGCTCGCCGAAAGCGCAGAAAGTGACTAGATTATGACTACAGCTCTGCAAGAGCAGAACACACAGTCGTCGGCTACCGCCGGCCGTGTGGTGCGTGTCATCGGTCCGGTCGTCGACGTGGAGTTTCCGCGTGGCGGGCTGCCGGCACTGTACAACGCACTGACCGTCGAGGTGACCCTCGAGGCTGTTGCAAAGACCGTCACCCTTGAGGTCGCTCAGCACCTCGGTGACAACCTCGTCCGTGCCGTGTCCATGGCTCCGACCGACGGCCTTGTCCGCGGTGCCGCAGTGACCGACACCGGCAAGCCGATTTCCGTCCCGGTGGGCGATGTGGTCAAGGGCCACGTCTTCAACGCCCTCGGTGACTGCCTTGACCAGCCGGGTCTGGGCCGCGACGGCGAGCAGTGGGGTATCCACCGCGAGCCGCCGGCATTCGACCAGTTGGAGGGTAAGACCGAGATCCTGGAGACCGGCATTAAGGTTATCGACCTGCTGACCCCGTACGTCAAGGGCGGCAAGATCGGCCTGTTCGGTGGTGCAGGTGTGGGTAAGACCGTTCTTATCCAGGAGATGATTACTCGTATCGCACGCGAGTTCTCCGGTACCTCCGTCTTCGCCGGCGTCGGCGAGCGCACCCGTGAGGGCACCGACCTCTTCCTCGAGATGGAAGAGATGGGCGTTCTCCAGGACACCGCGCTTGTCTTCGGCCAGATGGACGAGCCGCCAGGAGTCCGTATGCGCGTGGCTCTGTCCGGTCTGACCATGGCGGAGTACTTCCGCGATGTGCAGAACCAGGACGTGCTGCTGTTCATCGACAACATCTTCCGTTTCACCCAGGCCGGTTCTGAGGTCTCGACCCTGCTGGGCCGCATGCCTTCCGCCGTGGGTTACCAGCCGACTCTGGCTGATGAGATGGGTGTGCTGCAGGAGCGTATTACCTCTACCAAGGGTAAGTCCATTACCTCCCTGCAGGCCGTGTACGTGCCGGCCGATGACTACACCGACCCGGCTCCGGCGACCACCTTCGCCCACCTCGATGCCACTACCGAGTTGGACCGTGGTATTGCTTCGAAGGGTATTTACCCGGCAGTGAACCCGCTGACCTCTACCTCTCGTATTCTGGAGCCGTCCATCGTGGGCGAGCGCCACTACGAGGTGGCACAGCGTGTCATCGGTATTCTGCAGAAGAACAAGGAGCTCCAGGACATCATCGCCATCCTTGGTATGGACGAGCTGTCTGAGGAAGACAAGATCACCGTTCAGCGTGCTCGTCGTATCGAGCGCTTCCTGGGCCAGAACTTCTTCGTCGCAGAGAAGTTCACCGGCCTGCCGGGTTCCTACGTGCCGCTGGCCGATACCATCGACGCTTTCGAGCGCATCTGCAACGGCGAATTCGACCACTACCCGGAGCAGGCTTTCAACGGCCTGGGTGGCTTGGACGACGTCGAGGCTGCGTACAAGAAGCTGACCGAGAAGAAGTAGGGAGAGGCACATGGCTGACATCACCGCCGAATTGGTTTCGGTTGAGCGCCTGCTGTGGACCGGAAAGGCCACCATGGTGACGGCTGAGACCACCGAGGGTGAGATCGGCGTGCTTCCTGGACATGAGCCCATGGTTGGTCAGTTGATCGACAATGGTGTTGTGACCATCCACCCGGTGGACGGCGATCGTCTCGTCGCTGCCGTCCAGGGTGGCTTCCTCTCCGTGTCCGAGAACAAGATCACCGTCCTCGCTGATTGGTCCATCTGGGCCTCTGAGGTCGATGAAGCACAGGCACAGGAAGACCTGAAGTCTGAGCGCGAGCTGACGAGGTCTCGTGGCGACGCCGCGTTGCGCGCCGCCCGCCGCCTCAACAGCTAACGGATGAGCGGAGAGGGAAACGACGGGCAGCAATGACCGCCCTTCCCACTCTCACTTAGGAACCCCACAACCTCGATAAGAGGGGGTGGGGTTCTTTCGTGTTCTTGGGTAAGGACTAGCGTTGCTTCCGTCAACGGCGGTACAATCAATCCATCGTTTCGTACTCGCTGTGAAGGACATCATTCCATGAATTCTCAGGTGCTTCAGGGGCTAACAATTCTTTTAGGTCTGTGTGCACTGGTCGTTCTGGTTTTCCTCATCCTAGCGGCGGTGCGCTTTTTCACCGTGCGCTCCCGCGGCACGAGCATCCTTTTGCGCCAACTACCGTCGAAGGACTCTCATTCTTGGCGTCATGGTCTCGTGCGCTATGACGGCGAGTATATGGACTACTTCAAGCTCCGCTCCGTCATGCCGCGCGCCAACAAGCGCTTCAATCGCCTCGACATCGAATTGGGCAAGACTCGCCCGATGGATGGTGACGAGGCTTCTTTTATGCCCTCGGATCACCAAATCATCCAGCTTCGCATCGATGGTAGGGACTATGAGATTGCCTCGGATGCGCAGGGCATCATGGCCCTGAATGCGTGGGTCGAATCAGCCCCTTCGAAGTGCCAAGAAAAGTTGGACTATCACCAGATGCGCCAGCGAGCTACCCGTTTACCTAAGAAGTAGCGCTCAACGATAGGGTAGAGGACATGCGTCTTGTCATCGCCCAATGCTCCGTAGACTACGTCGGCCGCCTCGACGCCCACCTTCCGATGGCGGATCGGCTCATCCTTATCAAGGCCGATGGTTCGGTGTCCATCCATGCGGATGACCGCGCCTACAAGCCTTTGAACTGGATGACACCACCATGCACCTTTGAAGAGTCGGCGATTGAGGATATCGATGGCGAAGACACAGGAGAAAAGCTGTGGCTGGTGGAGAACCCGAAGGGTGAGCAGCTACGCATCACCATTGCTGAGATCCACCAGGACATCACTATGGAGCTGGGGGAAGATCCCGGCCTAGTCAAGGATGGCGTGGAAGCGCACCTGCAGGAGCTCTTGGCCGAGCATATTGAAACGTTGGGAGAGAAGTACTCGCTAGTGCGTCGCGAGTACCCCACGGCTATCGGGCCGGTGGACATCATGGCCAAGAATGCCAAGAACGAGTTTGTCGCCGTTGAGGTCAAGCGCCGCGGGGGCATTGATGGAGTCGAGCAGCTTTCGCGCTACCTCGAGTTGCTGAATCGCGATGACCTGCTAGCACCCGTGCATGGCGTCTTCGCCGCGCAGGAAATCAAGCCCCAAGCACGGACCTTGGCGGAGGACCGCGGCATCCGTTGCGTCGTCCTGGATTACCAGGAGCTGCGCGGCATCGAATCCAACGAGCTGCGGTTGTTCTAGTGCCACGCCGCAATCGTAGAATCCGCGAAGAGCCGCGTTCATTGCCCCGCGATGGACGTGCTTTCCTCGGATCGCAGACTGTACCCGGGCCGCGGTGGACTAATGGAGAGCCTTTCGTTATGCGGCACGTCGGCAGCGCGGCTGCTCAGAAGTACTACGTGTGCCCGGGTTGCAATCAGAACATCCCTCCCGGGGTGGCGCATATCGTGGCGTGGCCACGGGATACCGGTGGGCGCGGTGAGGACCGCCGCCACTGGCACCGGCACTGCTGGGACCGGCGGTAGGATAGCGGGCATGATTGTTGCCTTTTCCGTAGCCCCCACTGTTGTGGGTGATGAAAGCGCTGAAATGTCCGAGGCCGTGGCCGAAGCCGTGCGTGTTGTCCGGGCCTCCGGCCTGCCTAATGAGACCAACTCCATGTTCACCATCATTGAAGGTGAGTGGGACGAGGTCTTCGCGGTCATCAAGGAGGCCACCGATGCCGTACGCGCCGTGTCGCCGCGCACGAGCTTGGTGATTAAGGCCGATATCCGCGAAGGCGTGAGCGGGCAGATAACCCAAAAAGTAGATTCCGTTAACCGTTACCTGGAGGAGAACAAGTGACTGGACCGTACGTAGGAGGAGCCCTCGACCTGGGCGCCATCAAGCAGCAGGCGGAGGCCAAGGCGAAAGCACAGGAACAGGGCACTACTGGTGCCTCGGCAGGTGTGCAGCCCTTCTTCGAGGTCACCGAGCAGAACTTTGAGAATGACCTGGTGCGCCGCTCTGCCGAGGTACCTGTTATCGCCTTGATCGGCTCGCCGCGCTCGCCTGCCTCCGAGCAGCTCAAGAAGGACTTCGAGGAGATGGCGGCCGCCGGTGGCCTGAAGTTCATCGTGGGCTACATCAATGCCGATGTCGTTCCCCAGGTGGCGCAGGTCTTCGGCGTGCAGAATCTGCCGACCACTGTCGCCATCGCTGCAGGCCAGCCGGTCACCAATTTCGAGGGCGGGCAGCCACGTGAGAACTTGGAGCAGTGGGTTGCGGCGATCGTCGACAAGCTCGGCCCCCAGCTCAAGGGCTTGCCTGACCAAGATGTGGCGGGGGAGACCCCCGAGGAAGAAGCAGCGGATCCGCGCCTGAGCCTGGCTGAGGACGCACTCAACCGCGGCGATTTCGATTCCGCTATTGCTACCTACGAGGAGATCCTGGCTGCCGAGCCAGACAACGTGGAGATTAAGCAGGCCCGCGACACCACGCTATTACTCAAGCGCCTGGACCCGGCTAACCGCAGCGAGGATCCTATCGCTGCGGCGGATGCTGCCCCGGAGGACGTGTCCAAGCAGCTCGATGCCGCCGACGCGGAGGTGGTTGCCGGTGCTCCCGACCGCGCCTTCGAGCGCCTCATCGAGGCCATGAAGCGTACCGCCGGGGATGAGAAAGAACAGCTTAAGACCCGACTCTTGGAGCTTTTTGGGCTCTTTGATTCCGGTGATTCGCGCGTGCTCGCCGCACGCACGAAGCTGGCCAGCGCGTTGTACTAAGGAGGGCGTCGTAATAGGGCCCAGCTTGTGCTGGGCCCTAGAGCGGCCTTTCCGGACGATCGCGGGCTGAACCCTCAGGATGGCTCAGATGAGTCCTCTCCTGAGGTTCTTTTTGTGTTCAAGCAATTATGTGAAGCACCTCATGTTAAATTCCTTCTAGTGTTATGTAACACAATAATTGGTCGACTCTTTCAGGAGGACTCTCATGCGCAAGCTTCTCGGCGTCATCGGCGCCGCCTCTCTTGCTTTTACCCTGACCGCCTGCGGAAGCGATAGCTCCGATAGCGCCGGTGGTTCCAACTATGTCCGAGTTCTGGGCACCGAGCCGCAGCAGGGCCTGATCCCCGCAATGACGAATGAGAACGGCGGCGGACGCATCGTCGACATGCTGTATTCCGGGTTGGTGTACTACGACGCCGAGGGTAACGTGCACAACGAGATGGCGGAGTCCATCGACAAGGAAGGGGAGAAGACCTACAAGGTCACGCTCAAGCCCGACCTGAAATTTTCCGACGGTTCTGCCGTAACTGCGGATACCTTCGTCGATACGTGGAATTACGCGGTGGCCAACGAACAGCTCAACGAGAGCTTTTTCTCCTCCATCAAGGGCTACGGGGAAGGCGTCAAGGAGATGGAGGGCCTTAAGGTCATCGATGAGCGCACCTTCACTATCGAGCTCACCCAGCCGGAGAGCGACTTTCCGAGCCGCTTGGGCTACAACGCTTACTTCCCAGTCCCCGCAGCCGCACTGGAGGACCCGCAGGGCTTTGGCGAATCCCCAGTGTCGAACGGTCCCTACAAGATCAAGGAATGGAATCACAACCAGAACCTGATCATCGAGCCGAACCCAGAGTACAAGGGTGACCGTGCCGCGCAGAACGACGGCATCGAGTTCACCTTCTACGCTGATTCCAGCGCGGCCTACATGGACCTGTTGGCGAATAACCTCGATGTCCTCGAAGCCATCCCGTCCTCTGCCTTCGGAAGCTATGAACAGGACTTGGGGGACCGCCAAGAAACCAAGCCTGCTGCCACCTACCTGGAGATGTCCATCCACATGGAGACCCCGCACTTTAGTGGGGAAGAAGGCGCGCTGCGCCGCAAGGCAATCTCGATGGCTATCAACCGCGAGGAAATCGCGGAGACCATCCTCCACGGCACCCGCACACCGGCCCGCGAGTTCACCTCCCCGGTCCTGAATGGCTACAACGACAGCCTGCCCGGTTCGGAGAACCTGAACTATAACCCGGAGGAGGCGAAGAAGCTCTGGGCGGAGGCCGATAAGAAGTACGGTGCTTTTGAAGGCTCGTTCCCCATTAACTACAACACCGACGGCGACAACAAAGATTGGGCCGATGCCGTAGCCAACAACATCAGCAACACGCTGGGAATTCAAGCCGTGGGGAACCCCTACCCGGACTTCAAGTCCTTCCGCGATGCCTACCGCAGCGAGCGTATGGACGGTGCCTACCGCACGGCGTGGTTCGCCGACTATCCCTCCATGGGCAACTTCCTCGGGCCAAACTTCACCACGGGTGTAGCTTCCAACGACTCGAAGTACTCCAACCCGGAATTCGATGAGCTGATCGTGAAGGCCAACGGCGCCGCAAATGAGGAGGAAGCCGCGAAGCTCTACAACCAGGCGCAAGAGCTTCTGCTGCGTGACCTTCCTTCGATCCCGCTGTTCTACCCGAACGTGGTCGGCGGGTGGTCGGAGAACGTCCAGGACGTGACCTTCAACTGGAAGTCCCTGCCGGTGTATTACGCGGTGAAGAAGAACTAGCGCTCTGGTCTCCTACTGGCACACCGCAACACGATTACAGTAGGGTGGCATGACCTCCGTACTATTTCTTTGCAATACCAACCGCGGCAAGTCTCAGATGGCGGCTGCCCTAGCTAAGAAGCATGCGCCCGATTGGGAGATTCATTCTGCAGGAGTAAAGACCACTGAACAGCATCGTGCGCAGGGCGTTAATGCTGAGGCGCAGGCCTCTCTGGCAAAGGTCGGCGCCGACACGGCAGGTACGCCGACCTTGATTGATTCCGACCTCGCATCGTCGGTCGACCACGTCATCATCGTCGGTGATGCCGACTATGACGGAGTGGCTGAGCGTTGGGAGATCGAGGACCCGTCCGTACGCGGCCTAGAGGGAGATGAGCGAATGGATGCGCTTCGCGATGACATCGATGCTCGCGTACGAGCTTTCCTTGATGTTCACGCGCAGGACTGAAAACTAAAACTGCCCGAGTTGCCAAAGTTCCCCGCCGAGATTCAAGATCTGGCCAGAACTTTGGCAACTGGGGCAGTTGTGTCTCTCAGGCCTTGCTTGCGACGAGCGTGAGCACGCGCCGAGCCAGGCTCGGCGCTAGGCCGCGCAGCTTAGCCACGGAAGGCGTACCACTGCACCGAGTTGGCCGGCAGGTGCAGCTGTACGTGGTTGCCTTCGGAGCGCACGCGGTGGGCAAGGTCGTTGCCAGCACCCTGGTAGACGGCGTCGTCGGTGTTGATGACTAGCTCCCATTCGCCGTCGCGCGGCACCCAGAGGTCATAGTTTGGCACCGAGCTGCCGGAGAGGTTGCACACCGCCAACACTGCGGAGCCATCCTTTCCGTAGCGCACGTAGCCGAGCATGTTGTTGTTCGAGTCATCAGCCTTGACCCACTGGAAGCCGTCCTGGGTAAAGTCCTGTGTCCAGAGTGCCGGGTGCTGCATGTACACCGCGTTGAGGTCGCGCACTAGGCGCTTGATGCCGTGGTGCCACTCGTTGCCCCAGCCCTCCAAGTTGGACCAATCCACGGAGTGGCCTTCGGCCCATTCGGTGGTCTGGCCAAACTCCTGGCCCATGAACATCAGCTGCTTGCCCGGGTGGGAGAACATGTAGCCATACAGAGCGCGCAGGCCCGCGGCCTTATTCCAGTCATCGCCCGGCATGCGCTCCCACAGGGAGCCCTTGCCGTGCACAACTTCGTCGTGGCTAAACGGCAGCACATAGCGCTCCGAGTAGGCGTAGACCATGGAGAAGGTGAGCTCACCGTGGTGGTACCGGCGGTGAATCGGCTCGTGCTTGAAGTACTCCAGGGTGTCGTTCATCCAGCCCATGTTCCACTTCAGGCTAAAGCCCAAACCGCCTTCATGCGTCGGAGCGGTCACGCCTGGCCAGGAGGTGGATTCTTCGGCGATGGTCAGCACGCCCGGGTGGGTGCGGTTCAGCGTGGCGTTGGTCTCCTGAAGGAATTGGACGGCCTCAAGATTTTCGCGCCCGCCGTAGATATTGGGCAGCCATTCATCGCGGGAGTAGTCCAAGTAGAGCATGGAGGCTACGGCGTCGACGCGCAGGCCGTCGATGTGGAACTCCTCCGCCCAGTAGAGGGCATTGGCTACTAGGAAGTTGCGCACCTCGTTGCGGCCGAAGTCGAAGACATAAGTTCCCCAGTCAGCCTGCTCGCCGCGGCGCGGATCCGGGTGCTCGTAGAGTGCCTGGCCATCAAACCGGCCCAGCGCCCACTCATCCTTGGGGAAGTGAGCTGGTACCCAGTCGACGAAGACGCCGATGCCGGCCTCGTGCAAATCGTTGATGAGCGCGCGCAGCTCGTCCGGGGTGCCCCAGCGCGCGGTAGGTGCGTAGTAGCCGGAGACCTGGTAGCCCCAGGAACCGCCGAAGGGGTGCTCGGCCACGGGCAGAAATTCCACGTGAGTAAAGCCGTGCTCCACCAAATAGGGGATGAGCTCCTCACGCAGGCTGTTGTAGTTGGCGCCTACCTTCCACGAGCCGACGTGGAGCTCATAGACACTCATAGGGACGTCGAGGTCGCCGTTGCGGTTGTTCATCCACTCCTCATCGCTCCATTCGAAGCTGGAGCGAGCCACCACGGAGGCGGTTTCCGGCGGGGCAATGGTGCGCTTGGCCAGGGGATCGGCCTTGTCAATGCGCGGGGAGTTCTTGCCGTGGACGGCAAACTTATAGCGCTCGCCTTCGCCCACTCCGGGGATGAAGACCTCCCAAATGCCCGTGGAACCGAGGCATCGCATGGGGTATTGGGTTGGGTTCCAGCCGCAGAAGTCACCGACCACGGCCACACCCTCCGCGTTAGGCGCCCACACGGCAAACGCCGTGCCCTCGACCGTGCCCAAGTCGGTGGTGTAGCTCTTGAGGTTGGCACCGAGCACTTCCCACAGGCGCTCGTGGCGGCCCTCACCGATGAGGTGTTGATCCAGGGTGCCCAGGGTGGGCAGGAAGTGATAGCCGTCCGCTACTTCGGTAGCGGGCTGGCCCGGGTAGGTGATGCGCAGGCGGTAGTCTGCTTCTTCGGCGAGCGGGGCCTCCCAGATATCATCCCCAACCGCGCGCATAGCAATCGTGTCGGTTGCGGTGACGAGCTCGACGGCTTCGGCACCGGGGCGGCGAGTGCGGACGGTACCGTCGTGCCACCCATAGAAATCATGGGGCGCGTGGTGGCGGCAGTGGTTAAGGCGTTCGAGGTCTGAGGCCGGGATGTTCATACTGACCAAATTACCGAACAACGCCCGCCCGCGGGGCAGAAAAGAAACCCCGCGCTACCCGGAAAGGGGGACGGAATCAGCGCGGGGTGGTGAGGGTTTTAAAAGCCTAGGGGCGGTAGTCGTTCACACGGCGCCACGCTATGCGTTCCTGCAGGTCATGGTGGGCCGGCGGGAGGACGAAGATGTGGGCGACGTCACGCAGCGGCTCCAGACGCACGAAGTTACGGTCGGACCACTCGTAGGCAGCTCCACTGATGGTGTCCTGCACCGTGAAGTGATCGCCCGGGTGGCGGCCCACGGCGGCAAGATCCAGGAAGACTGTGGCCTCCTGTGCATTGCGCGGATCCAGGTTGACCACCACGAGCACCACGTTGCCGGTGGTGGGATCAGCCTTGGAGTAGGCAATGATGGCCTCGTTATCAGTGTTGTGGAAGCGCAGCGTGCGCAGCTGCTGGAGGGCCGGGTTCTCGCGGCGGATGACGTTGAGCAGGCGGATATAGGACTCCAGGGAGTCACCAGACTTAACGGCGGCCCGGAAGTCGCGCGGGCGCAGCTCGTATTTCTCCGAATCGAGGTATTCCTCGCTGCCCGGCTTGACTGCTTGATGCTCGTAGAGTTCGAAGCCGGAGTACACGCCCCACAGCGGGGAGAGCGTGGCAGCCAAAGTGGCGCGGATGGCGAACATGGCGCGCCCGCCGGTCTGCAGAGATTCGTGGAGGATATCCGGGGTATTGACAAAGAGGTTGGGGCGGCAGATATCGGCCTGCTCCACGTGCATCTGCGCGAACTCGGTGAGCTCGTGCTTGGAGGTCTGCCACGTGAAGTAGGTATAAGACTGCGTAAATCCAGCCTTGGCCAAACCGAACAGGCGCGGGGCGCGGGTGAAGGCCTCGGAGAGGAAGATGACCTCCGGGTGGGTCACGTGCACCTTGGAAATCAGCCAATTCCAGAAATTGGCGGGCTTGGTGTGCGGGTTGTCCACGCGGAAGGTGGTGACACCAGCCTCCACCCAGATCATGACGATGCGGTAGATCTCCGCATAGATGGCATCCGGGTCGTTATCGAAATTGAGCGGGTAGATGTCCTGGTACTTCTTCGGCGGGTTCTCGGCGTAGGCAATGGTGCCATCGGCCAACACCGTGAAAAACTCTGGGTTGGTCTTGGCCCACGGGTGATCCGGGGAGGCCTGTAGGGCTAGGTCCAGTGCTACCTCCAGGCCCAAGCCAGCGGCCTTCTTGACCAGCTGCTTGAAGTCCTCCATGGTGCCCAATTCCGGGTGCGTGGTGGAGTGGTCCTGAATGGCCCAGGGAGAGCCCACGTCACCAGGCTCCGCCACCACGGAGTTGTTGCGGCCCTTGCGGTGCACCTTGCCAATGGGGTGGATGGGCGGGAAATAGACGGTATCGAAACCCATGGCGGCCACGCGCTCCAGTGCCTGCGCCGTGGTCTTAAACGTGCCGTGCACGGGGTTTCCCTCGTCATCCCAGCCGCCGGTCGAGCGCGGGAAGAGCTCGTACCACGAGTTGTAGAGAGCTTCAGGACGCTCTACCAGGACCTCGTGGATGTCACCTTCCACCAGCAGGTGACGCAGTGGGTGGCGGTGGAGGATCTCCATGACCTCCTCGGACAGTGCGGTGCGCACGCGCTTATCGACGTCCACCGACTCATCCTTCAGCTCCTTCGCCGCCTGAAAGAGCAGCTCCGCCTTGTCACTCGGGCACTGAATCGCCGCCTCCTCGAAGAGCTCGGCGCCGTGTAGAAGGTCATTGCTGAGCTCTTGTGCGGATTGTCCTGCCTCCATCTTCTTGACCACCGCGTTGCGCCAGGTGGACATCGGATCCGACCAGGCATCGATGCGGAAGAACCAACGCCCAGTGGTGGCTGGGCTAAATACGCCGTGGACTCGGTCTGGATTCTCCGGGTCCACCGTCATAGTAACGGCGGAGGTAGATGGGGATTCGGTGTTCCATACCGAGAGCGTTGCGGCGACGGCATCGTGGCCCTCGCGCCACACCAGCGCAGTGACAGGGATAACCTCTCCGACCACAGCCTTCGAGGCGGCATTACCGGAGAGGGAGGGGCGGACATCGTCGATACCAAGGCGTTGAGTCATGCCCATAGAATAATGCAGCTGTGTCAGTTTCACCGGGGAAGAAGGATTTCAGCCACAATGGTGGCTGTGAACACTCCAGAGCAATTGAGCCAGCAAGACCCTGAACTGATGGAAACCGACGAAGATTGGTTGATTGACTTCCGCGGCGTCGAGCTGCGACGCGGTGGGCGCACACTGGTGGGGCCCATCGACTGGCAGGTGGAGCTCGATGAACGCTGGGTCATCATCGGCCCCAACGGCGCGGGCAAGACCTCCTTGGTCCGAATGGCTGCCGCCGAAGAGTTCCCGTCCGCTGGTGTGGCTTTCCTCATGGGTGAGCGCCTGGGCAAGACGGATATGCGCGATCTGCGCGCCGCCATCGGTATTTCCTCCGCCGCCGTCCAACACCGCATCCCGGATAGAGAACGCGTGGATGATCTCGTTGTGTCTGCCGGTTATGCGGTCCTCGGCCGCTGGCGTGAGGACTACCAAGACATGGACTTCTCCCGTGCCGATGACATCTTGGAACAAGTGGGTGCAGCGCACCTGGCAGAGCGGACCTGGGGCACGCTTTCTGAAGGCGAGAAGAAGCGCGTCATCCTCGCCCGCGCGCTGATGGCCAACCCGGAGCTGCTCATCCTGGATGAGCCTTCCGCCGGTATGGACTTGGGTGGCCGTGAGGACCTCGTGGGCTACTTGGGGGACCTAGCACTCGATGCGGATGCCCCGGCAATTGTCATGATTACCCACCACGTCGAGGAAATCCCTTATGGATTTACCCATGCGATGCTCCTAGATGAGGGTAAGGTCGTGGCCAAAGGACTCATTAACTCTGTCCTGACGTCGGAAAACCTCTCCAAGGCTTTCCACCAACCCATCCAGGTGGACCGCATTGGGGAGAGGTACTTCGCCCGACGAGTCCGCTAACCCCTAGCACATAACCCCTAGTACATAACCTCAGTACGCCTTCTCGACGTATACCTCTCGAATTCTGCTCCTAGCTTGCAGACACGGAAAGTTGCATGAGCCAGTCCATCCACGACAGCCTTGATGCCATCGACCCTGGCGAAACCACGGGCTTTAACGGGGCACGCCTGGCCGCTACTGTCCTCTTGTTACGCGATACCGCGGAGGGCTTGCGCGTGTGGATCCAAGAACGCGTGCACACCATGCGTAATTACCCCGGCCACGTTGTCTTTCCCGGCGGCGGTGTAGACCCGCGTGACTTCCCACCGCGTTCTTGGGACTCCGGCGAACTATGGGCGGGCAGCTCGGTGGTCTCCATGGCACGGCGCATGGGCGTAACCAAGTACAAGGCACACGCCCTTGTCTTCGCGGCCGCCCGGGAGCTTTTCGAGGAGGCCGGCACGCTGCTGGCCATCCGCGAGGACGGCTTGGTTTCCGACGCCTCTCGCTACCACCGTGAGCGCGAGCTGTTAGAAACCCACGAGATTTCCTTCACCGAGTTCCTTGAGCACAACGGCATGCGTGTCGACGCCGACATGCTACTGCCTTGGTCCCGCTGGGCTGGGGAAGACAACAACCACTGGTTCGACACCTTCTTCTTCATCGGTGTACTACCCGAAGGCCAAGAACCCGATGGAGATACAGGCGAAGCCGACGACGCCGGCTGGTTCGACCCACAACTGGTCCTCGATGGCTGGCGCGCCGGGTTGGTGCGCCTAGCTATCCCGACGTGGGCGCAGCTCAAGCGTTTGACCTCCTACGCCACGGTCAAAGAGGTCTTAGATGATGCCTCCTTCTCCGACCTGCGTCCGATTATCGGCGACCCGCGCGATGATGAGCGCTACCGTGAATACTTCACCACTTTCCCTGTCGACCGCATTTAAGTCGGCCTCGCCCGGCATCAACCGATACAGAAGAAACCTGCATGAGCTACACCCTGGACGAAGTTGCCTTCCTACGCGAGAACGCCGCTACGATCGATGCCGCCGCAGCAGACCTGGAAGGGACCAAGAAGGCGCACCTGCGGGACGTCGCCAAGCTGCAGGCCCAATTCGGTAATTATGGCCGCGCCGTAGCCGAGCTGATCCAAGCCCGCAGTTCCGGCAAGCTACCGGGGCAGTGGCTTATGGATCACGACTCCGCCCAACAGGCCACCCCACCCGCAGTGGCGGCTTATCGCGCGCAGTTCCTTCAGGAACGCAACGTGGACTTCGTCCACGACCTCACCTGCTCCATCGGCACCGAAGGCCAGGCCTATCGCCCCGGCGCTTATGTGGGCAGTGACCTAGACGCCTCACGCGTGGCCATGGCGCACCACAACATTGAGCACCCAGTTTTTCGCGCCGATGCTCTAACCACCACGACGACCGCCCAGGTCTGCATCGCCGACCCTGCGCGGCGACAGGGTGGCAATCGCATCACGCGCCTAGACCAACTCCTACCACCGCCAGCAGATCTGCTGGCCACCCACGGCGAGATGGCCATCAAGTGCGCCCCCGGCATTGATCATTCCGAATGGGAAGGCCTGGCTTGCGTGGTGAGCCTCGATGGCGGGGTGAAGGAAGCCTGCCTGTATACCCCGGGCCTGGGAATGGGGAAGAGGGCAGTGGTCCTCAACACCACGCCCGAAGGAATACACACTGACGTCATCGAGGATGACCTCGACGAAAACGAGCTGCCTGAGGCTGGGCCCATGGGGCGCTTCCTCATCGACCCCGACGGCGCCATCGTGCGCGCCGGGCTGGTGCGCCACTACGCCGCGCGGGAAGGCTTGCATCAGCTGGACCCGCGCATTGCCTACCTCACCGGCGACCGCCTTCCGCAAGGCATGTCCGGATTTGAATTCATCGAGATGGTCCCCATGAAGAAGCTAAAAGCGGCCATGGCGGCCCACGACGTCGGCTCGCTGGAAATCCTGGTACGCGGGCAAGACGTGAACCCGGACCAGCTGCGTAAGAAGCTCAAGCTCAAAGGCTCCACTGCCAAGACACTCGTGGTCACGCGCATTGGAACGAAGGGAGTCGCGGTGTTGTGCGGACCGCGAGTAGTATCGACCGAAGGTAATTACGCACCCTAATAGTTTCAAAATTTACGGAAGGGGAAGTGCCCACATGCCAGTCATTGTGGCTCTGGTCAAGCACGTACCGGATACGTGGTCAACCAAGACCCTCGAGGCGGACCACACGTTGGACCGTACCTCGGTGGATAACGTCATCGATGAGGTCAACGAGTACTCCGTCGAGCAGGCACTGCGCTTGCGCGACGATAACGCCGACGCCGGCTATGAGGTCGTGGCGCTTACGATGGGCCCGGCCGCTGCCGATGAGGCTCTGCGCAAGGCACTGGCCATGGGCGCAGACCACGCCGTGCACGTGACGGACGACGCCCTCGCCGGCGCCGACGCCCTGGCTACCGCCTGGGTTCTCAACGCCGCCATCAACAAGGTGGGAGAAAAGTTCGGTGAGGTCCAGGTCATCACCCTGGGCAACAACTCTTCGGATGCCTCCACCGGGCTTATCGCTGGCCTGCTGGCTGAGTATCGCCAGCTGCCCGCACTCACGGAGCTCAAGGCCGCCTCCCTGGCCGGTGCCACCGCTACCGGCACTCGCGAGGATGCCCACGGCCACTGGGAGCTTAGCGCCAACCTACCGGCGATCCTGTCCTTTACCGACAAGGCCGATAAGCCGCGTTTCCCCAACTTCAAGGGCCTGATGGCCGCCAAGAAGGCTGAGGTCACCACCCTCGCCGTGGCGGACCTCGGCATTGACGGTGTGCCTTCCACCACCACGGTCACCGCCTCCGCGCAGCGCCCGGCCCGCACCGCCGGTGAGGTCATCACCGACCCGGATCCGGCCGTGGCTGCCGCCAAGGTCGCGGACTTCCTGGCCGCCAAGAATCTCATCGAGGGTTAAAGGAGAAAAGATATGTCTCACGTTTATGTCCTAGTTGAGCACGAAGCAGACCAGCTCAGCCCCGTTACCGGCGAGCTCATCACCGCCGCCCGCGCGCTCGGCACCGTCTCCGCCGTCGTCGTGGCCAAGGATGCCGCCACCGCCGCCTCTTTCGATGCCGAGCTGGGCAACTTCGGTGCCGCCCAGGTGGTCCAGGCCACCGCCGCGGACTATGAGCAGCGCATCGTCACCCCGGAGGTCGACGCCCTCCACGCCTTGGCCGCCAATAACCCGGCGCCCATCGTGCTGGCCTCCACCCCGACCAACAATGAGATCGCCGGTCGCCTCGCCGCCCGCCTGGGCTCGGGTGCCTTGGTCAACGTCGACGGCATTAATGCCGACGGTACCGCCCACCACACCATCTTCGGTGGTTCCTACGAGACTTCCTCCACAGCCACCGGTTCTGTGGTCTATACCCTGCGCCCAGGCTCCGTGGTTGCCGAGCCGCAGCCGGTCACCGCAGCACCCGCGCCCTTCGAGCTGCCTGCCGCTACAGCGAAGGACGTCACCGTCACCTCCTTCACCCCGGCTGAGAAGACCGCCCGTCCGGAGCTGACCTCCGCCAAGGTCGTCGTGGCCGGTGGCCGCGGCGTGGGCGATAAGTTCGCCGACGTGGTGGAGCCGCTTGCCGATTCCCTCGGGGCCGCCGTCGGCGCTACCCGCGACGCCGTAGATGAGGGCTTCTACGACCCGGCCCACCAGATCGGTCAGACCGGTGCGACCGTGTCCCCGAAGCTCTACATCGGCCTGGGTATTTCCGGTGCTATTCAGCACACCTCCGGCATGCAGACCTCGGAGACCATCGTCGTGGTCAATCAAGACCAGGACGAGCCCTTCTTCCAGATCGCCGATCTCGGCGTGGTGGGTGACCTCCATGAGATCGCCCCGGCACTTGCCGCGGAGCTGACCAAGCGCAAGGAGGCTGGCAACTAATGCCGCTCTACCTCGATTACGCAGCCACCCAGCCCATGCGCCAGTGCGCTATCGACGCATGGACACAGGCAGCCAGTTCCCTCAACCCGGGCGCGTCCTATGCCTCCGGGCGCAAGGCACGCTCCGTGCTGGATGACGCCCGCGAGACCGTTGCCGAGCTGCTCGGCTGCGAACCTATCGAGGTCATCTTCACCTCCTCCGGCACGGAGGCGGACAACATCGCCATTCAAGGCCTGTTCCGCGCTGCGCAGTCTGCTTCCCCCGAAGCCGCGCAGCGCATCGTTTCGACCCCCATCGAGCACCCTGCCGTGCTCGAAACCGTGGAGAAGCTCCAGACTGAGCACGGCGCGACCGTTGAGCTTCTCCCGGTTGATTCCACCGGCCACGTCAGCGATTTAAGCGCCCTGGATACCCCGGCCGCGGTGGCCACCTGCATGTGGGCCAACAACGAGACCGGCGCCATTCAGCCGGTCGCGGACATTACCCAGCGCGCCGCCGCGCAGAACACCCCGGTGCACATCGATGCAGTGCAGGTTGCCGGCAAGCTGCCCATCAACTTCCACGAGCTGGGTGCCACCACATTGGCGGCCAGCGCCCACAAGTTCGGCGGCCCGCGCGGCATCGGCCTGCTGCTTGCACGCCGTACCCCCGCCCCTCAACCCATCGCCTTCGGCGGCGGTCAAGAGCGCGGCATCCGCCCCGGCACCGTCGACGTGGCTAGTGCGAGCGCGCTTGCCGCAGCTCTGCGTGAGTCTGTCGCGGAAATGGAGCAGGAGGAAATCCGCCTGACTGCACTTCGCGACAAGCTCAAGGCCGGCATCGAATCCAGCATCGACAACGTCATCATCAACTCGGCCGAGCCCACCTTGGCTTCTCATCTGCACGTGTCCTTCCCTGGTACGGACGGCGACAGCCTCATCATGCTTCTTGACGCCGCCGGCATCGAAGCCTCCGCCGGCTCCGCCTGCCACGCGGGAGTTAACCGCATGTCCCACGTGCTCGAAGCGATGGGCATTGACGAAGAACACGGCCGCGGCAGCCTGCGCTTCAGCCTGGGACGAATGACCACTGAAGAAGACATCGACGTGGTCCTGGCAGAACTTCCGGAGATTATCCGCCGCGCCCGGTCGGTGTAGACACAACAGCTCCCAGCCAGTACCGACGCCCAAAGACAAAGGCGAGCAAACGCGTTTCGCAATCTTCGGTGTTATGCCACGGAGCCGATAGCCCATCAGGCACAATGTTGTCATGTCGAAGTTCTCTGAGGTCCTAGAACAGCTGCGTGAAAACCAACCAAAGGCTAAATATGGCATTGCCTTTGAGAAGCTGATGGTCAACTATTTCAAGACCGACCCGACCTTGAAGAACCAATTCGATGAGGTCTGCCGCTGGACGGATTGGCGCTACAACGGTGGTAAGGCGGATACCGGCATTGACCTGGTAGCTCGCCGCGTGGATGACGGCACGTGGACCGCCATCCAGTGCAAGTTCTATGACTCCAAGGCGCGCATCCAGAAGTCGCATCTGGATTCCTTCTTCGAGGCTTCCGGGCATTCCTTTGACACCGAAGAAGGCCGCCAGCACTTCGGGAGCCGCCTCATCATTTCGACGACGGATCACTGGTCCTCCCATGCGGAGGATGCCCTAGCCAATCAGATTATTCCGACCAGCCGCATTGGCATCTCCGCGATTGCGGAGTCACCCATCAACTGGGATGTGGCCTTCCCTGGGTCGGAGGTACGCGATAAGACCATCCAGATCAATCTCTCCCAACGTGAAACTTTTGAGCCCCGCCCGCACCAGCAGGCGGCGATCGACAAAGCCATTGAAGGGTTTAAGACCCATGACCGCGGCAAGCTCATCATGGCGTGTGGTACCGGCAAAACCTTTACCGCCCTGCGCCTTGCGGAACGCGTCGCTGAGGACAACGGCGGCAAGGCTCGCATTCTCTTCCTCGTGCCGTCTATTTCCTTGCTCTCCCAAACCCTCAAGGAGTGGACCGCTCAGGGCCGCCTCGACATGCGCGCCTTCGCGGTGTGCTCCGATAGCAAGGTCTCCAAGAAGGCCGAGGACATCGCTGTCTATGACCTTGAGGTTCCCGTTTCTACCGAGGGTAAGGACATCACTACACGCTTTGAATCCGGCAAGCGTGCCAAGGGCCTCAACATCGTCTTCTCCACCTACCAGTCCATCCAGGCGGTGCATGAGGCCCAGCAGGTAGGCCTCGATGATTTCGATCTCGTCATTTGCGATGAGGCCCACCGCACCACCGGCATCACCTTGGCCGGTGAGGACGCCAGCAACTTCGTCCGCGTCCACGATGCCGACTACATCAAGGCTTCCAAGCGCCTTTACATGACGGCAACCCCGCGCCTCTACGACGAAGCCGTCAAAGGGAAAGCCGAAGAACACTCTGCGGAGCTGGCCTCCATGGATGATGAAGCCATCTACGGCCCGGAGTTCTACCGACTTGGCTTCGGTGAGGCCGTGGACAAGGGTCTGCTCACGGACTACAAGGTGCTTGTCATGACCGTGGATGAATCCGTGGCTGCCCAAGCTATGGCTCACAGTGAGAACAACCAGGTCAACCTTTCTCTGGCGTCTGCCATGATTGGCGCCTGGAACGGCCTGGCCAAGCGCTCCGGCGAATTGCAGGGCAAGAAGGGCGGTTTCGACGAGGACGCCCAGCCCATGCAGCGCGCGGTGGCCTTTGCCAAGGACATCAAGACTTCCCAACTTATTGCGGAGACTTACCCCTCGCTCATCGGCACCCACCAAGAACTGCTCAAGGAAAAGGCAGTGCTTAACGACGTCTCCCTGACCAACGTCGACCTTAACGTCGCTGCCCAGCACGTCGACGGCGGCATGAACGCCATGGAGCGTGGCACGAGGCTGTCCTGGCTCGAAGCTCCTTCAGGGGGGGCAGCAGTCGCGCATGCTCACCAACGCGCGCTGCCTTTCTGAGGGCGTTGACGTCCCAGCGCTGGATGCCGTCATCTTCTTCAACCCCCGCAACTCCATGGTGGACGTGGTCCAGTCCGTTGGACGCGTCATGCGCAAGTCTGAGGGCAAGGACTACGGCTACATCATCCTGCCCGTCGCCGTAGCCAGCAACGTCTCCCCAGCAGAAGCTCTCAATGACAACCAGCGCTTCAAGGTGGTCTGGCAGATCCTCAACGCGCTGCGTGCCCACGATGATCGCTTCAACGCGAAGATTAATTCCATCGCCCTTAACGGCACGGCTGGACAGGAAGACCTGCCCATCGACGTTGTTCATGTCCCAGGGGACGACGAGAAAAGCGACGCTGAGAAGCTTAGGGAAGCGGATGAAACTAAATCCCCAGAACCGCTGGCTGATAACTCAACCGTGACCCAGCAGATTGCCTTGTTCTCTCTGGAGCAGTGGCAAGAAGCCATCTACACCAAGCTGGTGGACAAAGTCGGTACCCGAACCTACTGGGAAGACTGGGCCGACGATGTCGCCACCATTGCGGAGAATCAAATCACCCGCATCAAAGCTCTTCTCGACGGCGCCGATGGAACCCTGCGCACCGAATTCGACAGCTTCGTCGAAGGCCTGCGCAATAACCTCAACGATGGCATCAGTGAAGAAGACGCCATCTCGATGCTCTCGCAGCACCTCATTACTGCGCCGGTCTTCAACGCGCTCTTTGAGAACCATGACTTCATCACCCACAACCCCGTGGCGCAGGTCATGGAGAAGATGGTCCAGGCGTTGTCTAAAGCAAACCTCGATACCGAAACCGAGTCCCTGGAGAAGTTCTACGAGTCCGTCCGCGTCCGCGCCTCTGAGGTGAACTCTGCTTCCGGCAAGCAGCAGGTCATCAAGGAACTGTACGAGCGCTTCTTCCGCAAGGCCTTCAAGAAGCAATCAGAAGCCCTCGGCATCGTCTACACCCCGGTCGAAATCGTCGACTTCATCCTGCGCGCCGCCGATGAAGTATCCAAGAAGCACTTCGGTAAGGGGCTTACCGACGAGGGCGTGTGCATCCTTGACCCGTTTGCTGGCACCTCCACTTTCACGGTTCGCCTCCTGCAGTCCGGCCTTATCAAGCCGGAGGATCTCGCTCGCAAATACGCCAACGAACTCTTTGCCACCGAGATCATGCTGCTTGCGTACTACGTCTCCGCGGTAAACATTGAGACCACCTACAACGCCCTACGCGAGGAAGCGGCGCTGCGCAACGGCGAACCCGAACCCGAGTACGTCCCATTCACCAACATCGCTCTGGCCGATACCTTCCAAATCCACGAGGAAGGCGACATCCCAGACCTCAACATCTTCCGCGAGAACAACGAGACCATCGAGCGCCAAAAGAAGGCGCCCATCAACGTGGTGATTGGTAACCCGCCGTACTCAGCAGGGCAGAAGTCCGCCAATGACCTCAATGCGAATCAAAAGTATCCAAGTCTAGATGCGCGAATCTCGGAGACTTATGCTGCTAGGTCCACCGCAACGAATAAGAACTCACTTTATGATTCGTACCTTCGTGCCTTCCGTTGGGCAACTGACAGGATTGGAGATCAAGGTGTAGTTGTCTTTGTCACGAATAATGGTTGGATTGATGGAAACACCGGTGACGGTATTCGTTTGTCCATGGCAGAGGATTTCACTGACCTCTACATATTCAATCTCAGGGGTAATTCTCGCACTGCCGGCGATCTTGCAAAACGGGAAGGCGGGAATGTTTTCGATATTCGAGTAGGAATTTCTATCGCTATCGGTGTCAAGGACGCAAACGAGAAGTCTTTTGAATTGCATTATGTAGCTTCACCTGATTATGCGTCTAAGGCGGAGAAGATTGAAGAAGTAGTTAATGCAACCATCAGTAATTTGAATTGGCAGTCAGTTGTTCCTAACAAGGAGGGCGACTGGCTGAATCAGCGTTCGGAAGACTTCGTTACCTGGCCGGTCATCGGTGAGAAAAAGGGTGGGTCGACTAAGTTTTTCGACCTGCATTCTCGAGGTCTCTCCACTGCAAGAGACACGTGGGCTTACGCGCAGACAGAAGACAGGTTGCTATCGAAACTCGGAGTTCTTGCCGGTACTTATACTGAAGCAACTGCAGCGCTACAAAATTGGCTCACTGAACAAGGAATCTCAAAGCCTCGGGAAAGGGACGTGACTGCATTCCTACAGGCCCATCCTCATTTCGCAGACACTACTAAAGTTTCCTGGAATAGGACGCTGAAGAACCTTGCAGCTAAGGACACGGAGATTCCGGTACGCCGTAATCGGGTATATCGTTCGCTCTATCGCCCATTTTTGAAGCAGCGGGTCTACTTCGAACAGTCACTTAACGATATGACCTATCAACTCCCATCAATGTTCCCAACCCCGGAACACCGGAACATTGGCTTCGTTGTTATGGCTCCGCGTGATGCAGCGAATTTCGCAGTACTTGCGACGGACCTTATGCCGGATTTGTCTTTCTTTACCTACACTGGCCAATTCTTCCCTCGCTTCACCTGGGCCGCCGTTTCGGCGGACGATGGTGGGCTGTTTGGTGAGGGGAGCGTCGCTAAGCAGGGCGAAGCCAGCATCTATGGTTCGATTGGTGAGGTCGTCGATGGCTACGTGCGCGTGGACAACATCACTGATGAGATTAAGGCTCTCTACCGTGAAGCGCTGGGTTCAGACATCACGGGTGATGACATCTTCCACTTTGTCTACGGCAAGCTGCATGACCCCGGCTACCGCACGAAGTACGCGGCTGACTTAAAGAAGATGTTGCCGCATATTGAGACGCCGAGCTCGCGTGCGGAGTTCGACAAGTTTGCTGCTGCGGGCCAGGAGCTGATGGATCTTCACGTTAACTACGAGTCCGTGGAGCCGTGGCCGTTGGACATTCAGGTCAAGGGCGATGAGGCCGACCGTGAGACATGGCGCGTGCTCAAGATGAAGTGGGCCAAGCGCAAGGACCCGGAGACGGGCAAGAACGTCAATGACGTGACCAAGCTGATCTACAACAAGCGCGTGACCATTTCTGACATTCCGGCCGAGGCGGATGAGTACATGCTGGGCTCGCGCTCAGCTGTCGCCTGGCTGATTGACCGCTACCAAGTCAAGAAAGATAAGGCCTCCGGCATTGTTAATGACCCGAATGATTGGGCCGACGAGGTGGGCAACCCGCGTTACATCGTGGACCTGATTGGCAAAGTCGTGCGCGTGGCGATGGAGACTGTACGAATCGTGGATGGGCTGGGTTCTGAATAGCGTTGCAAAAAGCTGAGCCACGGTATTCGTGGCGACAGCGCATTCCGCCCTGGATTCCTGGATGACCGGAGTCCGCCGGCTTGGGTGGGGCGTCGCCAAACACTGCGTAACAGTCAGAGTTTTTGACTTGGCACCTAGAGCCGGACACCGAGGGGGTTGGCACCTAGAACATGAACTTCGGCCCGAAGTACGCAACGATGGGCACAACAGCCAGTATTGCCAGCACGAGTGCGAGGACGGCGGTCTTCCGGCGCGACGGTGGCTCATCGGATGAGAGAGACTGGCAGGCCAGAAAGGCAAAGAGCGGTGCGAGAACCGGGGTGGCGAAGCACAGCCCAATGAAGGTGAAGATTCCGGAGAAACCGAATAGGGCCGAGGCGGGTTCCTCGACGGCATCGGCGACGAATAGTGAGAGGAACCCAAGCACCCAGCCGCACAGAATGATGACGGAGCCCCACAGGGCGAGTTTCTCGTTGAAGACTCTTGCCAAGCCACGGCGCGGAGGCAGACCCGATTCCTGGGATTCTTCGAAGGCCTTGGGCGCGGTGGGCTCGGCGTTCTGATCCATGGAGCTGTCCTTCTTCGGTATCAGTCTGTGGCGCTGCCATCGGCTGAGTGAGCGGTAAGTCTGTTTTCGCGCAGTGTAGCAGTGGTTGTTGCTGGGAGCAGTCGTCCGGAGCTGCGTTAAATCTGTGACAAACGAGTTTAAAGTTTCGCGTGTTGCATCTGTGACTAATGTTGTTAAAGAGGTAGTGTGGCGCGCATGAGCCATGCACGTCGCCTTGTTACCGCCGCCGTTACCGCAGTAGCGGCCGTGGCACTGTCCGTATCCACCGCCGTTGCCATCCCGTCCTACGCACCTTCTGGTGTGGATGTCTCCGGCAATAACCACATGTCCCTGCGTGGGATCGACTGGAATGCCGTGAAGTCCGACGGCCAGTCCTATGCCTTTGTCAAGGCCACCGAGGGCGTTGGGTTTGTCAACAACCACTTCGTGCGCGATGCCAATGCCGCAGCAGCTGCTGGGCTCAAGGTTGGCGCCTACCACTACGCACGCCCGGCGGGTGACGCCAAGCAGCAGGCAGCCAGCTTTGCCTCCCAAATCGCGCTGGTGCCGACGCAGACCCTGCCGCCGGTGCTTGACATTGAGGTTGATGAGGGCCTGAGCGCTAAGCAGTTGGAGGAGTGGATTGATACCTTCATGACGGAGGTAAAGTCCCTGACAGGCCGCACCCCGATGTTGTACACCTACAAGTACTTCTGGATGGGTCAGATGGGTAACACCACGCGCTTCTCCGAGTACCCGCTGTGGTTGGCGGCCTACCAGGATACCGCGCCCGAACCGGTTGGAGGCTGGGACAAGCTGGCCTTCTGGCAGCGTTCGGGAAGCGGCCGCGTGGCCGGCATCGAGACCGATGTGGACATGAACCTCTTTAACGGTACTGAAGCCCAGCTGCACTCCTTCTCCGGTGGCAACTACATTGACTTCGGTGGCATCTTGGATGACTTGGTCATTCCGGGTGTGGACCTTGGTGATGACGCCGGTGTGCTGATTGCGGGTATCCTGGCCCTAGCAGCGGGTGCAGTAGCCGTTCCTGCCGTAGCGGATGCCGCGAAGGATGCGGGCTTGGACGTGGATCCGACCGGGCTTGTGAAGCAGGCAGAAAAGCTGCTCAACACTGGCGCTATTAGCACCGATGACCTCAAGGACATGTCCAATAACGACGCCAGCATCGGTGACCTGGCCATCTTCCTGGATAACGCACAGCACCTGCAGGACGTCGACGCGGATAACGTAAGCCAGCAGGATGTAGAGAATGCAGACCGCGCCGCACGCAGCGCTGGTCACGCCGCAGGTGTAGCCATCCCAGCGT